>CAMNOU010000065.1 GCA_946546945.1 uncultured Lachnospiraceae bacterium | reverse complement strand
TAAGAAACAACAACATATCATCGATAAAAAATGGCTGTCGCAGGACAGCCATTTTTGCGTTTTCCATTAAAGCTGCAGTCTAAAAAGCGGGCTCCCAGACAAAAAGGCCCTCACCGGAAGCAATCTGCCTGACCAGCTCCAACAGCTCCGGATCAGGATTAAAAAGCGTCATATGCGTGTCATCAGGTTCAGACAGGATCATGCTGTCGCCGATCCTGATAAAGAGATACCTTTTTTTCATCTCGCCGGCAATGTACTCCGGTGACGGGTTGCTCACCGGTTCATCGTCTATGGAAATGTCTTTATAGCAATTCAGCTTCAGAATCAGATTGAGATGTTTTTGTTTTATCTCTTCTAACCGGCCGCCCTGCAGGAAATACTTTTCAACAGCAAAGTATTGTCCCGGACTGTCCTTTGATACCTGCGACGGCAATATGTCAATGATCCAGCATGGAAGCTGAGACAGTTCTTCTATCGTTTTCATCATTTCACAGTCACCAGTACAGGATACTCCTTCCGGTCCGGAAGATATTTAATTCGTATCCTGTCTCCTTCTTTGAATTGATGGCTCCCCGGATTACTGAGCAGCGCCTCCGTGACCCGCCCCTCCTGATCGGTGTACGTAATATAGTATTCTTCTGTGACGCTGCCGTGTGTCTCTATGTCTCCCCATTCATGCAGTTCCACGCGCGAAACCAGTGCATCCGTCTCAACTCCTTCTTTTTTTACTTTTTTTGTAACAGCAAACGCCCAGATCCCGCCTATGACAAATGCGGCCAGGATTACAGCAAATACAATTTCAAACATACTCTTTTCTCCACTTGATCCGGTAATACAATGCCGCAAATACGATACAGATCAGGGCAATGATCGCAAACCACATCACGATCGTACCTGCCGGCTGCTTCCCGGCCTCCAGGAAGAAATAAGGGCCGTCCAGAATTCCTGCCGCATTCAGCGCGAGGCAGATGAGCCCGTATGCAAGGCTCACCGCGGCAGGATACAGGATGATCCTCCACCGGAGCTTCGCGGTTTTTTCCAGGAACAGCAGAGAGACAACGGATAATGCAGGCGCGATCAGATGATTGATGGGCGCCACATTTTCGATGAAATAATATCGGATGCCGCCCTCCGGGGCCAGAACGAATGCTGCGATCAGGAATGTTACCGTCAATCCCACAGCTGTGATAAAATGCAGCACAGTCACAAAAGGCGGAATATCCATGTCCTTCAGCAGATAGTAAAGAACAAGTGCTGAGATCGCGAGCTGAAGCACGTTGCTGTCAACGGTATACCATTTGAACAGCGCAAATCCAAACGAATAAAAGTCATGGATCAGCGCTATGATCTCTATGACCACAAGTATGATGTTTACTGCGATTACCGGTTTGTTGTTCTTCTTCATCAATGCGTTCACCATTCTCTATCTCAAGCCAGGCAGCTTTCGAAGAACTCTGCGATTCCTGCTTCTACTTCATTTTTGATCTGGTCATAGTTGTGGATCTCATGCCGGTAGCCGGAGTAAAGCTTTGTCGTCACTTTATGACCGGTCTGCGCCAGCCAGTTCGTGGTCTGGTAAACGCCCTCGCCCCAGTTTCCGACCGGATCAAGATCGCCGGCGATATTGTAGACCGGAAGCTCGGCCGGAACCTTCGATGCCCACTCCGTTCCCTGAATGCAGTCCATCATCTCACAGAAATACAGCATGGAGCGGTTGTTGGTCGGTTTTGTGAACGCGTCAAACGGGTCCGCGGCGTGGTCATTCTGCACCCACGGATCATGACAGATCCATTCATTGCCGAGTTTGACCGGCTCCTCGATCCTGGAAAACATGAACCCAAACAGCATTCCCGTGAATTTCGGGTCAGATTCATCTCCCTTGCCCTCATCTACCGCTTCCTTCACCGCAGCCATCGCCTCCGGGAGAGAAGGCAGCGCGCCGCAGGTGCCGCACAGGGTCACGCCCTGAAGCTCTTTGCCGTACTTTGCGATATAATCCCTTGCGATAAACGATCCCATGCTGTGGCCAAACAGGAAATAGGGCAGGTCCGGGTACATCTTCTTTACCATTTCCGTCAGGGTATGTTCGTCCTCCATCATGGTGTGGGCGCCCTTTTCTCCCCAGTCTCCCCAGGTATTATTCACAATGGCCGTCTTGCCGTGGCCGACATGGTCATCCGCCGCAACAATGAATCCCGCGTCCATAAATGTGACGATCATGTGGAAATACCGCCTCGAATGCTCCCCGAAGCCGTGGATCAGCTGAATGATCCCCTTCGGCGCGCAGGCCGGCACATAGATCCATCCCTGTACCTCGTCCCGCTCATTGAACGATCTGAAACTGATTTCGTGCAGCATAGTCTTCTCTCCTTTCTCTCCTGAATTTGTATTGTTTTTCTACTTTTCTGCTATAACGCATTCCCCGTTCTTAAACTTTACAGAAGAACTCTCTATCCTGAATCCGGCCTTTTTCATCTCCCGCAATAAAGTATGCATGAAGAATCCATGTGTAACAACAGCTGCATCCATGTTATCTTTACTGATCAGCTCAGCAAACTTTTTTGC
>CAMNOU010000064.1 GCA_946546945.1 uncultured Lachnospiraceae bacterium | reverse complement strand
GGTAAAGGAAAAGAGGTTTTATGGCAGGATATATCATCAAAGTTACTATGGAGAATACACATCCCCCTGTCTGGAGAAGGCTGCTGATCCCTGACAGAATCCTTTTCTCGGACCTGCATCAGATCCTGCAGGTGGCATTCGGGTGGGAAGACGACCATTTACACGAGTTCTCTTTTCCGCAAAGCGACTTTCTCATCATACAGTCTTCGGAAGCATCTGGTTTCGCACATGAGTGTGTACTGGAAACGGAAGCGCTGGTGGATGACTATCTTCAGGACTATAACTGGATCCGCTATACTTATGATTTTGGAGACGACTGGAACCACAAGATCGTCTATGAAAAAACGGACACTGGTTATGAGAGCCGCTTTGCTCAGGTTCTCAAGTATAAGGGAGATAATTTCGCCGAGGATTCCGGCGGTGTTTTCAGGGAATATATCGCACGGGAACAGGGAGAAGAATACGACTGGTTGGATTATCATACGGAGTTTGATCTATACAAGACCAATGAAAATCTGAGGAACAGAACATTTCCTGTCAGGAAAAGGAAAAAGAAATCGGGTGCGGCAAGACAGAAAAGAGCGGCTGAAATGAAGGAACTCTCGAAATTACTGGATCAGCTGTTTAAAGAAGCATCGAAAAACTCACATGGTCCAAGTCTTCGGGATACTTTTCAGAGCAGTATGGAAAACATTCCGGAATTTCCGTTTTTCGATGTTCCGCCCATTTCATCCGGGATTGACAAGGACCTTGAAGAATGGAATGAATTCTGGGAAGAAAAGCGAGAAAGTTTCAAAGAGTCTTTAGAAGAAAAGGCTCCCAGGAAAAAGAAGGAACAGTACGAGCAGATGACGCTGCCGTTTGTAGACACGGTGAAAGAGGAGAATGTCAACTATGGCATTTATCTGACAGGTCCGACTGTCCCTGCATCCATTCATATGAAAAGATGCTCCGCAAAATCACTTGAAGATTTCTGCCGGTATCTTCAGGTAAAACCTGATTCAAAATCAAAAAAGAAGAATATCGAGACATATATCCGGATAATAACGGAACATCCGGAGTACCTGCTCCTGGCTTTTACGCAGGAAGAAGCTGAAGTGTTGTGGAAGATGCAGACAATGCCCCACGGGCTGATCGATCCGGAACCGGAATTTCTGGAGGAAACGGTGATCAAGGCACTGTATACAGGTATCATGACCTGCAGCATTCACAGGAAGAAAAGAAAACAGACCGCGGAGATTGCTTTTACGCTGGAGGGGGCTGAGATTGCTGCAGCCGCGCAGAAACTCCCCTACAGGAAAAAGTACCGCGAGATCCTGAAGCTTGAAGAAGCGCTTCAGAAATCATTGACATACTACGGATATATAGAAATTGACGAATGGTGCCGCATAACCAGAAAACAGGCTGCCCACAAGCTTTCCGACGAGGCGTTCCGGCGTTATGTTTACTGGCATCTGACGCTGAATCAGTATATCCGTACAGCAACAAATGCGGAAAGCGGCAGTTCAATTGCGTTTATGCCGGGGATTGACCCTGAAAGGATTTATCGGACAATTGAGGAATACGGCAGGAATCTTCCCTGGAGAGAACTGACCGGAAATGAGTATGCTCTGTGGAACCTGGGGATAGACGCTTTTTATGACTGCTGGAGCACAATCGCGGAGCTGGTAACCGGAAACACTCAGAATCAGGAAGAAGCAGAATATCACATAGAACATTTATTCACAGAAGTTTTGAACGGTGCTGCCGTTGATGAGATCTGCGAGATATATTTGGAAGCATTTCCTGCAGAAAGTCTGACAGAGAGCGTGATTATCTGGAAACCGGTATATGACGCAATTCATAAAACCGCAATCCCGGGGCTGAAGGGACATTCCAGAGAAGAGTACAGGAGTCTTACCGGAAAAGAAGGCCCCGCGGCCTTTGGAAGCCATCTGACAAAGAAACAAAATATCGGACAGACGACGCATATCTGTAAGATGGAGCCTGAGGTTCAGAAAAAGATCTTCTCACTGATGGAATCCTGGGATAAAGAAAGCGCTGCGGCTTTTAAAACATATATCATTGAATGCGGCGGGAACAACGAGGAGATGCTGTACCTGCTGAGTACGATGTATGTAGGAATCGGTCAGCCGGAGGAGGCACTTCGAGTCCTGGAAAAGCTGAAAAAGATTCATAAAGGATCCAGAGATGACATCCTTGCCTATATTAATATGGTCATGGACATGATTGATGAGAAGAATGCTTCTGTCAGACACCTTTCGGCAAATCTGCCGGTAGATGAGGAAATAGTAGTTCCCTTCCGCAGAAATTCTCGGAAGATCATGCCGAATGATCCATGCCCCTGCGGTTCGGGAAGAAAGTACAAACATTGCTGCGGGAAGAACAGGTAGATAGGGCAGACAGATTTACCCACTGAAGGACTTACAAAATTGTTTAGCAGGCCTGAAAGGGGCTGCCGCACAGTTGCTGCAGCAGACCCGTTCAGGCTTTTTCAATATCCGTTATACAGAAAATCTGCCCACGAATACTGGTTCATGTATTCCATCTCGTAAGCATTGACAGCGCCAGCGTCAAGCTCCTGAAAACGGTAGTAATCACAGTCAAGAACATCGACGTTGACGGCGAACAGCTCCCTTGTGGTGCAGGAGCTCCCGTGCTGGTGGAAAAGATAGGCGAAGACCTCCTTTGATTTGCTGCGCTCGAAGCGGACATGGGCGCCGTCAGGAGTAAACACGTCAAAGTTTCCGAAGCACTGAACGCGCAGAAGTGCATTCGATTTTGGAATGATCGGAAAGCGCAGGTCGGAAAGCCTGTGACAAAGATGATGTTCATCTTCGGATTGGCGTTTTTCAGGCGCTTTGCGACTTCGACGCCGTTCATCCCGCGCATATGTATATCCAGGAACGCGATATCGCAGCCGTTTTTTTCGGCCTCCTCCAGAAGCTCATCCTGATCGTCAAATGCAAGCACCTGTGCTTCGGGCTTTGCCTGTTTTACACATGTTTCGAGCATCTTAAGAGCCAGCGGCTCATCGTCAAGACACAGTATT
>CAMNOU010000063.1 GCA_946546945.1 uncultured Lachnospiraceae bacterium | reverse complement strand
CTGCCGAAGCTGGTTTATTACTATCAGACTCTGCTGCAGTCTCTGCACCTTTCGTTTCTGCCTGTGTATTATTTCCACAGGCTGTAAGCGAAACAAGCACAACAGCAGCCATAATGATCGAAACGATTCTTTTCATTGTTTTATTCCTTTTTTCCGTTTAGTTCAACATGCCGTAATCCCCGGCGTTTGCAGCATTCAGTCTTCCTTCCAGACTTCCTTTGCCAGCCGGAAAACAGCCCAGCCCTTCGGCCAACCCACATACATGGTGGCATGGGTAATAATGGCGGCGATTTCTTCTTTTGTCACGCCATGTGCTTTCGCGTTCTGAAGGTGATACGTCAGGGAAGAGTCCGTGATCCCGGAGGCCATCAGGGATACTACCGTAATGATGCATTTTGTCTTTATATCGATTGCTTCCTCATTCCATACTTCTCCAAAGAGCACGTCATCATTAAGATGCGCGAACATCGGTGCAAACTCTCCCAGCTGGTTTCTTCCTGCAGTCTGTACGATCTTTTCAGCCATTTTTTTGTACTCTCCTCACTTTCCGATTTTCTGATCCCCTGTGGACCACACATGCTTTTCTTTTGCGGCAGCAGGTTTATTTTGTGCCATAACACCCGCCAGCGAATGCGGCACATAGGGTTCCTCCAAATATGCAGCCTCCTCATCCGTGAGCTCCAGTTCCACTGCCTTCGCTGCCCCTTCGATATGATGCATTTTGGTCGCTCCAACGACCGGGGATGTCACCTTGCCCAGAAGCCACGCCAGAGAAACTTCCGTCATGGTCACGCCGTGCTTTTCAGCCACCTCCGCCACCCGGGCAATGATCACATTATCCTGTGCCGCGGTTGCGTCATATTTGAACTTCGCATAGGCGTCTTCCTCGGCGCGCTTTGTCCCGCCTTCTCCGGGAAGTCTTGAGAGCCTGCCGGAAGCCAGCGCACTGTAAGGCGTAAGCGCAATGTTCTCCTCATTGCAGTAGGGAACCATTTCCCTTTCTTCTTCACGGAAGATCAGGTTGTAATGTCCCTGAATGGAAACATACTTCGCCAGGCCCTCCTTCTCCGCCAGAGCGTTGGCTTTTGCGATCTGCCAGGCGAAGCAGTTGGAAATGCCGATATATCTGGCTTTTCCTGCCTTCACAATACGGTTCAGCCCGTCCATGATATCTTCGATGGGCGTCTGCCAGTCCCACATGTGATAGATATACAGATCCACGAAGTCCATCCCAAGGTTCTTAAGACTCGTGTCGATCATGTTCTCGATATGCTGCTGTCCGCTGATGCCATTTTCGATCTCTTCCGGTGTTCTCGGCAGGAACTTGGTGGCAACGACAACATCCTCGCGCTTTGCAAAATCCCGGAGTGCGCGACCGACGTACTGCTCGCTGGTACCGCTCTGATACGCGATGGCTGTGTCATAAAAGTTGACGCCAAGCTCCAGCCCGCGTTTTATGATTTCTCTTGTATGTTCCTCGTCAATGGTCCAGCTGTGCTGGCCACGCCCTGAATCCCCGAATCCCATACAGCCCATGCAGATCCGGGATACGTGCAGATCTGAATTTCCAAGTTTCGTATACTTCATCATTACACCTCCTCCAGAAAACAGTGGATTTCTGTTTCTTCAGCTGCCTGTTACCCGCCCAGCAGCCGGATCAGGCAGCTGTATGTGAGTTCATAGACAGTTTGATATAGATAATTGATTCCTGCTTCCTTCATGGCCATCTTTTGTTTATCCGTGACCGCCGTATACGGGTAAATTCCGAACATAAAGGGATAGAAGGTATAGATGAAGTTCTGAATGTCCGCTGCACTCATATCCGGGCAGAACTTTTCCAG
This sequence comes from uncultured Lachnospiraceae bacterium, assembly GCA_946546945.1. GTDB lineage: Bacteria > Bacillota > Clostridia > Lachnospirales > Lachnospiraceae > Eubacterium_I. The sequence goes on along the minus strand of CAMNOU010000063.1, from coordinate 1,963 downwards.
CAGCATGCACATCCGGTGTATGGAACTTCCATAAGACTGTTTGAAGGTGTTCAGCAGCTCCTGCCGGCTGTTTGCTTCCATGTCATAGTTATTCATGGACAGGAGCTTCAAAAGCTGTTCCCGTCCTGCCAGAGAATTTGCAATGCGATCTGCCAGTTCCTTCTTCGTAAGCCGCTCGTTCCCGTCCAGTATGGCAGTCAGATCTTCATTCCAGCGGTCATATTCCCTTTGAAAGAGTCCCAGAAAGATCTCTTCCTTTGTTTCAAAGTAATTATAGATTGTGGGACGGGAAAAGGACGTGATGTTTCCGATTTCTTTCAGTGTGATCTCCCGGAAACTCATCGTCTGATAGAGCTGTTCACAGGCATTTATGATTTCTTCCCTTTTCCGGGCGATCTGTTCCGGCGTTACTTTTCTCATCTGTTATCCCTCAACATTCTGCGGTATCTTGACATTATGTCAGCATTGTTATTATACGCATTTACTGACATCGTGTCAAGATTTTGTTGTTCCTTTCTGCCTTTTCTCTCCTGAACAACGAAAAGAGCCAGATTTCTCTGACTCTTTTTCCGCCATCAAAGTTATGAATTTGAATGCTCTTCATCAGGCAGCCTGACAAGATATATCCCGTATACAACAGCAGTCAATATCGTTGCGCACATATAGATCCAGGCTGTCATATTGCTGTGGCTTTCGTTCGCAAACCTGGAGAACACATTAACCAGGCCATGTGCGATGATACACGGAATCAGGCTTTGGCATTTATAGAAAACAAGTGTAAAAATGAATCCCCACGCAACCGCAAAGAGTACCTGGATCACGGTTTCCAGATCAGCCTGCCCTGTAAACAGATTTACAATATGCCCGATTCCAAATGTTACCGATGAGATTATAATTGCCAGCCTGATCCCATCCTTTGGAATGAGCGCCTTAAAAAGAAAGCCTCTGAAAATCACTTCTTCCACATATCCGATCAGCAGCATGGATATCACAGCGAATACCTGTCCTGTTCCATCACAGGCTTTTCCAAAGCCGCCCCACAGATTCCCGGTAACCAGAATCCACATTGGAATGAAAAACAGGTACCTTTTTGTATTTCGAGGCCATCCCGTAAGACCGTACTTTTTCTCCAGATGATTTATCTTTATGAACGCAGTTGCGCCGGCTGCGATTACCAGAAGAACAATCGTCATCCAAATGCTCTCATCGCCCAGGTTTCCTCTTATTGGAATCGTTGCAAAACAGTACACTAAAATCCAGATCACGGCAAACCATATTTCATTTTTCTCATATAGTTTTCTCATGCATTTCCACCCCGATTCGTAAGATTGGCATACGTGTTTTCGAGCACTTTTCGGAAGGTCTCCTCCTCATATTCCATAGAATTATTTGCAATAAGGCTTGCTATTCCATGTGCCGATACAAACAGGCTGAAGAATACATCCCTGGCCTCATCTTCTGTACATCCAACTCCCGAAGAAACCATCTTCAGCATTTCTCCAAGACCCGGATCCGACATAAGAGCGGCAACATTTAATCCTGCAAAACTGTTTGTCTGAAACAGAAACCGGAACAGATTTTTTTCTTCGTAACCGAACCTGATATAGTTTAGTCCCAGCTCCAGAAGCGGATCATATCCCGTATCACCTTTTGGCATAATAAACCCGGTATGGTATTCGTCAGCCAGCTTATAAGTCTCCTTTCGGATTTCTTCTATCGTCTTAAAGTGATACATCACAGGCTGCGTGGAACATTTCAGTTTTTCAGCAATTGTTCTGGCGCTTATCATCTCATGACCCTGTTCCCGGACGATTTCAAAAGATGCATCCAGGATCATCTGCTTATTGATCTTGGGTTTTGGCGGCATTTCCTTATCTCCATTTTTGTAACTATTGTTATATAACATTGATTATAAATACATGTGTCGTATTTGTCAACCTGTTTTAATCCTTTATCAACGACA
>CAMNOU010000062.1 GCA_946546945.1 uncultured Lachnospiraceae bacterium | reverse complement strand
TCACAGTGCCGAAAGAGATCTCATTGTCCTTCTCAAGCTGATAGAAAGACACCCCTGTTGATTGTCAAGTAGAATTGACCCACTTTTTCGTTTAAACTTGACCCACCTTAGTGCCTGGCATAACAGGATGCTAAGGCGGGTCATTTCTATCTGTTAATCCTGATTTTTACACTGTGAATTGATCCACCATGTTAATGGGTTACCACCCGGTATCCATCTGCTGAGAGCGATGTCTGGTCAACCAGAATCGTTCTTGTTGATGAATCCAGGGTTATGTAGCGGCTTAATGTCAGTAAACGATCACTGATCAGCTCATGAACCAATCTCTCCATTGCTGCAGGTCGCGGATCTGTAACAGTCTCAGCCTGACGCTCAGAAGAAAGTGCCGTCCTGTTACATAACTCATCAAGATCCATAAATACACTGTCAGTATCACTTGTGATAGTCTCAGCGAAACGATCCGTATCCGCATCGTATGAATACTTTCCACACTCCTTGATCCGGTTTATCACAAAGTACGGGTGCCTGATTCCATAATGGCTTCTGAGATAGTCATACGCTGCTGTTTTGCCACCGGAATTATATTCCTCAATGATTCTTGGAAATGCATCTTCTCTAATGATAGTTTTAGCCATACCACGCCCCTCCTACGGTGTGATATCCCAGTCAAATGAATCAAAAGGCCACTCCTCATCGATATGTTCACGCACATACTCATATGCTTCCTCACGCAGATCATTGGCGACAAGAACCTCCCAATACAGGAAGCATGTACGATATAGCCGGTTTGCTTTCTTTTTCAGCTCCTCATAGGTGGGTGGCTTCGGTGTCATCACTCCGTCACGATCAATGCCGTATTCCTCAAGAAGATATCTGCTCCCTTCCTCGTAGCTCATGGTGTCGAGTGCCCGGCGGATCTCTTCCTCCTCCCGGTAAACATCAAGGAAATCCATTGGTCTGCCGCCTTCATAACAGGCCATAGCCCCGTTCTCATGCACGCTGTTCCCATCTGCTACCCATTCGTACAGGATTTCCCTTTCTTCTTTTGTCATAGGCGTGATCTTTTCGTATTCCCTCAGTTCCTTCTTCAGAAACTGTCTTTTTTCTTTGCTTATCTTCATTACTGTTATACCTTTCATTTAACACTCTGTTTTGACCCTTTGACACGGTAGCTGTCACCCGTTATACTCAGGATATGGCAGTGATGCACCAGACGGTCAAGGATCGCCGTGGCTGCGAGCTTGCCGGTAAACAGCTCGTCCCATCTGCCCATTGGCAGATTGGTCGTTATGATGAGGGAGCTTTTTTCATACCGATGGCGGATCACCTGGAAGAAAAGGCTCTCTCTTTCTCTGTCCATTTTTAAATACGATAGTTCGTCCACGATCAGCAGAGGAATCTTATCAAGCTCCTCCAGCATTTCCCGAAGCGTTCCTTCTCTCATGCTCTCATACAGGCGGTCGATCAGATCTTCAGCGTTGGCAAAGAGTACTCTGTATCCTGCATTGACGGCATTCATACCGATTCCTGTAGCGATCATGCTTTTTCCGACACCTGGCGGTCCGATGATGATCACATTTTCGCCCGCTTCAATGAAATCGAGTCTGCCAAGCTCCGTGATCTTGTCTTTATCCAGTGAATGATTGAAGCTGTAATCAATGTCCTCCAGCCCTTTTCCTGACTCGAAACACGCTTCTTTCTGCAGCTTTTCCGTCCTGCGGCTGCGTTTCCCGTCTTCCTCAACGGAAAGGAGCCGTATGAGAAATGATTCATAGTCCATGGAAGAGGATTCTGCCTCCAGGATCAGATCGCGGTACTGTTCACGCATATCTACCAGCTTAAACTGCTTCATCATGGCCTCTATGTATTCTGCGTTCGTCTGATATGTACGCCGTTTCATTCGCGATCCTCCGACTTTGTATTGACTTCATAGTAGCTGCATTCACGCGTCAGAGCCGGATCATCATCCCGGTAATCCATTCCGCCGGCTGCTTCTGCCGACTCAGAAACAGGTTTGGGAAGCATCAGCTTTCCTGCGTTGTAGTCCCGGAGGATCCCCTTAAATGATGCGATATCCATCTTGTCCGCGCCGATGCAGTAGCCGATGAAACGATCCAGTGTGGGGTCATCATAAAGATCTCCCAGGAGCATGATCTTTCTGGCGTAATGCGTAGGCTGATCGAACTTCCTGCCTGCAGCTTCAAGATAACGCTGTCCGTTTGTGAAACGTCTGGTAAAGTCCCTTCTGATCTGTGGAATAGAAGTGCTGACCGGTGTGGCGATCGCTGTTATCCCGCTTTTTATAAGCTCCAAATTCCTTTTGTTTCCTGCAAATTAAATCGTGTCCCGGGATCAAAGAAACTGCTTGATCATTCGTCAGGCTCTTTGATGCCGGGCTCTTTTATGCTATTATCAATCCGGAACATAAAAAAGACAGGATCCCTGACTTTGGCGAGCACCGGATCCTGTCTCAACACCTGATACGAAAGGGCGAAGCCCTGTTCGTATAAGATAAGACTATGATAACGGTTCTCTGCAAAAAACTCAATTCTTTTTCACAAAAAATATATGACCGGATCGTTGATTCCATTCCTTTGTTCAGCGTCCAGTGTACCTGCGGGGCAAAGGGATGCCTCATCCGTTATGGACATTACCGCAGGAATGTAAAGCTTTTCTCAAATCTGATCACCCTTGTGGTCCAGCGTGTATGGTGCAAACATTGCGGCACTTCCCATGCCATACTTCTTTCCACCCTTGTTCCTTACTCCCAGATCTGCCTCGATGACCAGCAGCAGATCCTTATCCGCATGGAGAATGGTTCATCTTATGACCCTGTCATGAAAAATAATCTTCTCATCGATGAGAACAACATCAAATATATCATCCGGCAGTTCCGCAGGCATTGGGAACAGCGTATCTTTTCCATTGGCAAGACGCTTTCTGACAGCCTTACAGTTCCCTGCCTTTCCGCCTATTCGAGGCAGTTCATGCAGATCCATCGGACCCGGAACATCCTGTATACCCCCGCCAACACGCCCTTACCTGCATGAAACGGAAAGATCCCTTATCATAATGTCAAAAGAAAAAAGGAGGTCTTTCCATGATACCAGATGAACTTTTTGAATCCCTTTGTTCCCCTGGCCAGGATGTCTGCCCGCTCCTGCCCGCTCCGGCGCAGGATCCGGTCTCCATCCCGTGTGCCGCACTGTGCCCGGTCTGCGCTCTTTCGAAGCATCTTTCAACGGGTTTGGGATATATCCTTTCCAATTCTTTTGAGATCCTGCCTGAAGAACTGCGTTACTTACGCCATCCGAATCAATGTCTCCACACGGCCGTGCATGAAAACGAGGTGAGCGTATGACTCTTGACCAGAAACAGCAGATCGCCCTGTTCCGGTATGGGATCATAGCCCCGCTGGAAACCGGAACCAGTGACCCCGGGATCAGCAATAATGAGTTTTTCCGGCGCGCAGCACAGAAGACCTACACCGGTCCGGACGGCAGGCCTGTCACTGTCGGCGCATCGACTATCGAGAAATGGCATCGTTACTATAAAAAGGATGGATTTGACGGCCTTCTCCCCCAGAGCAGGTCCGATGAGGGCATCAGCCGCAGTCTTGACCAGGATCTTCAGGCACAGATCCGTTTCATGAAAAATGAACATCCCCGGATGCCGGCAGCCCAGATCCACCGGAAGCTGATCGAAAACGGCAGCCTGGCTCTCGGACAGGTCTCTGACTCCACCATTGAACGCTTTGTCCGCCATCTTAAAAATACGGAAGGCTTCAGCGGCAGTAAGGACATGCGCCGTTATGAAAGGCCGCATATCAATGAAGTATGGTATGGCGACACC
>CAMNOU010000061.1 GCA_946546945.1 uncultured Lachnospiraceae bacterium | reverse complement strand
GTCTTCCGGTTACTATCCACAGCCACTGAATCCGGGGTGTTTCTGCATGGCTTTTTCAGGCAAAACCCGCGTGAAATGGCGTTTGCCCCCTGCACAAAGCACATAACAAAGCTTTGCTTTGTCAAAGCTCCGCTTTGTTGAATGCGTGAAAGCCTCGCCGCGTCAGGGCTATTGACATAATGTCAGCATTTTTTATTATACATGCCTCCTGTCATCCGGTCAAGACTGAACCCGGGGACGCAGTTGTCTCCTGGAAAGCGACCATTGAACCTGCCGCAAATGTTACATTCTCATTGTAAGGAGCACAATGATTCAACATTTAATGAAATGGAGGAGGCACATGAAAGAATTCAGAGATCTGATCCTTTGCGACTACCGCAGCAGCCGTGTGGATGTACATGTGTGGGCGGCGCTCACTGATGGCACGCTGACGATCTCCGGACAGGATCTGGGGCCCTATGTGGAGGACTCCTGGGGGGATGAAGACTATGAGTACTGGTATAAATTTGATGAAGCAAACACGGAAAAGCTGATCGAAGCCATTCATGGAGAAGAGGATCCGGAAGCCGCCCTGCTCAGGGAATTCAGCGGAGAAAGAGGATGCAGCAGACTCCGGAGCTTCTGTAAAAGGAATAAGATCGAGTACAGTTTTTTCTCTTATGCGTAAGAAGTGAAATGCAGCTGACTTCTCAATCCTCTCGCGCAGATTCGTGCCATCGCGAACTCTCATCACCTGTACATGCTCATGCGGAAATAGTATATTATAGTGGAAGCCCTGTCTGAAATAAGATGTCAGCAGGTGCCGGGAATTTGTTCAAGTTTGAAGCGCAAAGAAGAAAGGTGATCATCGTGGATTTATCATTCTTGAATAACACACCGTATATTCTGGATGCATTTGAAAAACACGTGTCAGACAACCCGGCCGCATTGATGCTTACGGATGAATGCCATCCCCGCGGCATCAGCAGGCGGCAGGTGGATTCGCTGTCCGGCCGGATCTATGCGTGGCTGAAAGAGAAGAAAATCGGCCGGGAGGATTTTGTTTTTGTGTGTCTTCCCCGCGGAGCAGCCGCGCTGATCGCGACGCTGGGTGTATGGAAGGCCGGCGCCGCTTTCACTATGGTGGAAGATAATTATCCTCCGGAGAGGATTGCCTATATCCGGAAAGACTGCGGATGCAAGGCCGTGATCGACATGAACACCTGGACAGAGATCATACATACGGATCCCAGGCCCGGCTTTGAGAAAACCGATCTCCACGATGCCGCGTTCGCGGTCTATACCTCCGGGACAACAGGAAATCCAAAAGGCGCGCTGCATGAATACGGCAGCATCTCGCTGATCCAGGCTGCTTCCATGGATCCGCGGACCGGAGAGCCCCGGATTGCGGAGACAGACCGGCTGGCCCTGATTCCACCGCAGAATTTTGTTGCGTCCATCCGGCGCTGGATCTATGCGGTGTATGACGGCTGCCATGCCTTTGTCGTTCCATACAGCATCATTAAGAATCCTGTCCATCTCCGGCGGTATTACGAGCAAAACCGCATTACTGTAACGTATTGCTCTCCCTCCCTGGTCCGTCTGACCGGTGATCCGGGGCCCACGATTCGCCAGGTTCAGATCGGCGGGGAACCGGCGAACGGAATCTTTATTGAGGGGAAGGAACTGGTAAACGGCTATTCGATGAGTGAATGCGGGTTTCCCCTCGCAGAGTTCCTCATTGACAGACCTTATGAAACCTGTCCCGTCGGAAAACCGGATCTTGCTCAGATTGTCGTCAGGATCATGGACGAGACTGGAAAGGAAGTGCCGGAAGATACGGAAGGGGAGATCTGTGTGGAGGATCCTTTCTTCCGCGGATATATCAATCTGGCTGACAAGACGAAAGAAGCATTGCGCGGCGGTATTTACCACACTGGAGATATCGGCAAAAAGCTTCCCGATGGAAATCTGGTACTGCTTGGCCGAAGTACAGACATGATCAAGATCAACGGCAACCGGATTGAGCCTGCGGAAATCGAAGCAGTCGGAAAAAAGGCCCTCGGTGTTGAATGGTGCGCCGCCAGGGGCTTCGAAGACCCGGAGCACGCATTTGTCTGTCTGTACTATACAGAAGACATCAGCTTTGACGAACTGGATATCCGCAGGCAGATGGAACAATACCTGCCCTATTATATGATTCCATCCTACTTCGTCAAGGTGGATGAGATTCCCCTGCTTCCAAACGGCAAGATGAACCGCCGGGCCCTTCCGAAGCCGGAGCCCAGGATGGACTTTTCGGACTATCAGCCTCCTGAAACCAAAACCCAGGAGATTCTGTGCCATGCCTTTGAGGAAGCACTGAATACGGATCATGTCGGGATTCTTGATAATTTCTATCATCTGGGCGGAGACTCCCTTGGAACCATGCGTGTTCTTGCCGCGGCAAATCTTCCCGGTCTTCTCGCGGCGGATATCTTTGAAGGATGTACGCCGGAACGCATCGCTGCCATCTATGAAAAGAGAACCTCCGGCCAGGAGTCGGAAGATGTGGCCGAGACAGAGCTTCGGGAGAGAAAGAAAGCCCATCCCCTCACCCCGAATCAGATCTCGATTTTTGATTATTGGATTTTTTCTCCGAAAACGATCATGTGGAATCTTCCCCGGCTCTACCGGTTTGCGGCGGATACGGATGCCGCTCTTCTTTGCGATTCACTGAACCGGGCACTGGCAAACCGCACAGCCCTGTATACAGTTTTTGAATTCAATGAGGAATGCTCGCTGATCCAGCGGGCTGCACCGGAAAAGATTCTGAAGGTATCTGTAGAGAAGATCAGTGAGGCGGAATTCTCTGAAAAGAAAGAGACCTTGCTCCAGCCGTTCCTTCCAATTGGAGAGCCACTGGTTCACGCCGGGATCTGGCAGACGGAGGAGGCAGTCTACCTGTTCTTCGATGTACATCATATTATGACTGACGGCTCCGGCATGCAGCTTCTCAACCGGGACATCGTCCGGGCATTTAAAGGAGAGGCCCTTGAGCCTGATACCTACTACGCGTACCTGCACCAGCAGGAACAGATGCGTTCAGGCAAAAAGTATCTCGAGGACCGTGAATTCTTTGAGACACGCTACGGAAAAGATAACTGGTGCATTAACCTTATCCCGGATGTGCAGGCCCGCCCGGCAGGCAGAACGCTTATTCCGCTGAAACGCACGGTAACGTTGGAAGAGATGAACCAATATGAACAACGGCATCATGTCTCCAGGAACATCCTGTTCTGTGCAATTGGCCTCCTCGGAATATATGAGACCGAAAAGAAAAACAAGGTCATGCTGGACTGGATCTTCCACGACAGAACAGATCCTGTCAGACAGAACGCCTTCGGCTGCCTGTTCCGCTATGTCACGGTCGGCCTTGAAATCCGTCCGGATATGACCCTGCAGGATTTTATTCAGAATGTCTCGAACATATCCAATGAGAGCCTCGCGCACTGCTCCTATGAATGGAGCGTAAAAAAAGACAACGTCTATGAGCACGATATGATGATCGTCTGTTACGAAACATCAGATATTATGAGCGGCAGCAGCATAGGATCTATTGGCGGGACACGATTGGACGTTCAGAGCCATGCCCCGATCAATTCCAGAAGCCTGGCTGTTCAGATCATTGAGGGCACAGACGGGATTGTTCCCTTCCTCATGTTCAACCAGGCATTGTACTCGGAAAAAAAGATAGAAGGGACCGTAAATCTGTTTTCCAGGCTGCTGGACCGGATCCTGAAAGCAGAAGATCCGGAAGCGATCACGATCTCACAGCTTGTATAAGGGCCTTAAACCCTGCTTCCTGACCCCAATGGCAGGTAAGAGCCTTAAGCCCTGCTTCCTGACCCCGGTGACAGGTAGTCTCCATCCAGTTAAGAGACTGCCTGCCACCGGGGTCAGCTTTCATCCTGCCTGTCACGGCAGGCAGAAAGATCAGACAGGTTGCAGTAGACAGGCCTTTCTGATAGAATCATAAAACA
>CAMNOU010000060.1 GCA_946546945.1 uncultured Lachnospiraceae bacterium | reverse complement strand
TCATCTGCTGCACAGGTGATTTTTCCAAAGGGAATCCTGTTTGAGATTTGTATTGTACATCTTTCCAGTACGGCCTTTTTCACAGTACTCTTCAAAGACCTCTTTAACTGTCCTTCTGGAGATCTTGCGCTTTCCTTCCATTTCGACATGAGCAGCAGTGATTGCAGCAGCCCTTGCTTTGAGCGCGGCCGTTCTTGTTTTAAGTTTGTTACCGTAATCATCTGTTGTTTTCTTTCGGGATATGCGTTTTCCATCGATCAGAATAGAGAAACGATAAGCCCATAATCCATTCTCTGTTTGATAAACTCCGTCTTTCGTTGCCATTTCAGCACCTCCGTGATTGTACTAAAATGGTACCTTTTCGTTTTTACCATGTTCAGAGAAGTACCATTATGGTACGAAAGATGAAGGAAAGATGTAAGAAGTTGTTTCTGTAAAATCCCTTGCTTTTCCTGATGTTTCAGCCTATAATCAAGCTGTAATCGTACCCATGTGCGTGAAGCGAAGCGGAACGCACAATGACACCGTCCATGAAATGGCTCGCGACGAAGCAAGACACGGAAAAGCCTTCAAAGGCCTTCTGGAGAGATACTTCAAATAAACCGTTCCATGTCTGAAGGAGTGAGGTTTCCCTCACTCCTTCTTTTTTGAGACAGTTCGAGGCCCCGGTTCCCCGGGGCCTCTCTCTTTGTCTTCTGATGTCATTCTAATAAGAAATGGTATTAATTTCCCCGGATCTCCTGCCGCATAAATCCGATATAGGAAATAGTAAATGCCGCAAAAGTCAACGCCAGCAGTCCTACCAGATGAGGCCATACGAGCAGCAGACTCTGTCCCAGCGGAAGATAGCCGCTCAAGGCGCCGACCAGTTGTGTATAGGATACGGCGTTGATCGCTCTTGTGGCAGGGTTCATCAGTACGGAACTTGCTTCTGAATAAAGATAATATGGTGAGACCCTGTTCAGATTCAGGTTCAGATTATAATTATTCATCCCATTGACTGCCTGCTGGTATTCCGTATTGACCGGGTATGCCGCGTTTGCCATGATGCCTGCCAGAAGGCTCATGAAGATGGCAAAGAACAGCCACAGAGCGATCGAAGCCAGGGCTGAAGTCGCCGCATGTCTGGTAAATACGGAAAACAGCATGGCCATAGCCAGCCAGAAACAGATATAGATAACTGTATAGACCAGATAGATCAGGACTCTGACGGCCTCTTCACCGGAAGGACGGATGCCGGAAGCCAGAAAGCCTGCGCATCCGACCGAAATTCCGGTACTCAGGACCATGATGGCGATCAAAGTCGAAGATGCCAGAAACTTTCCGATGATGATGGAGTCCCTGTATATAGGCTGAGACACAAGCCGGTTCAGAGTACCGTTGTTTTTCTCCGCATTGATCGAATCAAATCCAAGAATAAGCCCGATAAAAGGCCCGACCAATGCGATCAGCGACATATACGATGGTATGGAGCTGCCGCTTGTCGTATACAGTTTCAGAAACATATAGTTCATGTCAAACGAAGACTTCGAGTCCATAGCCGCGTTTTTAATGGCGCTGCTGATACCTGTAACCGCCCCATATACACTCGCGATCGTCATCGCGATCACAAGGATCAGAATAATGATAAAACGTTTGCTGGTCACATGATCGGCCATTTCTTTCTGATACAGTGCCGTCAGACTATGGTACCGGATATTCCGGCGTTTACTTTCCTCTGCGGCCGAAACGGCGTTTCCTGCTGCGGTTTTCAGCATTCTGATCATCTCCCTCTTTTTCAGCTTCTTCAAAATAGACATGGTAGATTTCGTCCAGATCTCCACCTTTTTGATGCATGTGCAGAAGTTTGTACTCATTCATTCCGAGAAATCTTGTAATACTGCTCCGCAGATCCTTTGAAGAGCTGATCACAAATGTATTTCCCTCTTTTGAAATCCCCGTAATACCATCCAGTTCATTGATATACCCGAGAAATCTGTCATCACATGGCTCCGCTTCCACCTCAAGAGTATAATGTCCCTGCGCCGCTATCTGCGAACCCAGTTCGCTGATCCCTCCGCATGCGATCAGACTGCCGCCCACAAAGATTCCGACACGGTCGCAGATCTGCTGGATCTGGTACAGCTGATGGCTGGACACGAGGATCGTTTTCCCGTCTTCCACGCTCAGCTGCCTGATCAGTTTCAGGAACTCGCGCATGCCCTCCGGATCAAGACCCAGGGTAGGTTCATCCATGATGATCACTTCCGGATCCTTGATCAGAATATCCGCAATCCCAAGTCTCTGACGCATACCTTTTGAATATGTCCCTGTTTTCTGATCTGCGGCATACATCATCCCGACCCGTTCCAGAAGATCGTTGATCAGCGGATCGATCTCTTTTTCCGGGATTCCGTTCAGTCTTGCCGTGAAGCGAAGATTATCCCTGCCTGTCAGGTCGCCGTAAAATCCGACATTGTCCGGCAGATACCCGGTGATCCGCTTGACCTGCATGGACTGCCTTGTACAGTCAAACCCATCGATCAATGCCTTTCCTTCCGTAGGTTCGGTCAGCCCCAGAAGCATCAGTATAGTTGTCGTTTTTCCCGCACCATTCGGTCCGAGGAGCCCGAAAATCTCGCCCCGCCTGATCTCCAGTCCGAGATGATTTACGGCTGTTTTCGCGCCATAGGATTTGGTCAGATCTTCGGTACGGATAATTATCGTATCTTTCATTATGATCGCCCCTCAACATTATCTCCTGCCAAATCTGCGAATGATAAGAATCAGTCCGAGGATCAGCACTGCAATGATCGCGACTGCTGCAATGCCCCAGCTTGTATGGTTCTGTACGGAAACCCTGAGATCACATTCAGACGAAACCGCTTTGTTTGAAGCAGTGATCACCGTCACATAATCGCCCAGGATCGCATCCTTTGCCGGTGTGATATGTGCTGTCACTTCTCTGCTCTCGCCTGCAGGGATATCACTGATCGTGTCCTCATCAAATGTAACCTCCCAGTCAGTGGAAGCCTGCGCCTTCAGACTGATATTGGTCAGATCGATGTTTCCTGTATTCTGGATCGAAAGTGTAATATCCTGCGTCTCACCTGCATAGGTTTTAACGGAAAGATTTCCGGTCGGCGTCGTTGCATTTATTCCATATGTTCCGGTGATCTTGACGATGACCGGGAGCTCCAGAGTTTCTCCGGCGCTTTCTGCCGTCAGCGTGAGCGGATACTCACCGGCTGTCACATTCTGTGCCGGGCTGACCGCGACCGTGATCGAAGAAGTAGCTCCTGCATCCACCGGTACCGATGAAGTCGCACTTGCGCCTGACGGTGTAAATGTCACGTTCCAGCCTTCCGGTGCTCCTGCCGCAGACATCGAGTAGGTCTGGTTTTCACCGCTGTTGTTGGTAAGATCTGCAGTATAACTGAACTGCGTTCCGGCGGGTCCTTCCTGCTGTGCATAATCTGTTGTAAACGTACCGACACCGATCTTTTTTTCTTCTGTATCCACTTTGACCGTCAGCTCCAGATCTTCATCCACACTGCCGCCTTTTGCGTTCAATGTGATCGTGTAGGTATCTTCCTTTGTATCCTCAGGAACACTCAGAGAATAGCTGAGTGAAGGTGAATCTTCCTTTTTCTGACCGGCACTGATATGTACCATGGATACTTCATTGGCGCCGCCCTTAAACGTTCCCTGCCAGCCTTCCGGCAGATTTTCCGCACAAAGGTCAACCGTGGTTTCTTCTGAACCTGTATTTGTTATATACAGAGTAAACGTCGAGGTTCCGCCAGGTTTTACAGTAACTCCGGGATAGTCCGTGCTGAACGTCACTTCACCTTCCTGGACAGCCGTTTCCTTTGGAGGCTGCGCTTCCGGTTCCTCCGCAAAAACATTCATCGGCATTACCAATGCCGCTGTCAAAGTGCCTGCCGCCAGCAGTCCATACATAGATCGGACGGTTTTTTTTGCCATGATCCTTGATGTTTTTCGCATGATCTGATGCTCCCTTTCTTTCAGCTTCCAGTCATTGAAAGCTTTTCTTTATTCCGGAGAATAAAATAGACCCGATTTGTGAAAAAAATCGCATAATTCTGTGTTTTTTCTGTGAACAGTGCCTGCGCCGCCCTGCAAAAAAA
>CAMNOU010000059.1 GCA_946546945.1 uncultured Lachnospiraceae bacterium | reverse complement strand
TCAGCCTCTTTTCCGGCTTCTGCGGCGGAGACTTTTGAAGACTTATCGCTATCGATGGTCTTCATCGTCGGGATATGCTGAAAGAAACCGGCATAAATCTTTCTAAGTCTTCAAAACCCTTCATTCCGCCATTTCTTTATCCTTAGGTGGTCTTTATAAGTCTTTAAATGCGATGCGTTTTTTACTCGCGATTGGTGTACAGATTGGTGTACTGGTGTAAGCAAAACAAAAGAAATCTATATTTTCTAATATTGCGTCGGTCTATAATTTAATATTATTTCAAAAGCTCAGCCAGTGTTTGCATAATAGCTGCAACGTCATACGGTTTTGCTAAATGTCCGTTCATTCCCGCTTCAATCGCAATTTTACGGTCTTCCTCAAAGGCATTGGCAGTCACGGCGACGATCGGGATTTCTGCCTTTTTCCGATCCTCCATCGCCCGGATCTGCCTTGCCGCTTCATACCCATCCATGATCGGCATCTGAATATCCATCAGTATTACATCATAAGTTCCCGCCGGAGCCTGCTTCATTTTTTTCACGGCTTCCTCTCCGTTTGAAGCGATATCGATCGTAAAGCCGGCATTCTCCAGGATCGCTACTGCGATCATCTGATTCAGTTCATTATCTTCCGCAAGCAGGATCTGTTTCCCTGTGAAATCCACAGCAGCAGTTGCTTCTTCGACTGCCGGTTTTTCACCAAGGAACGGTTTAGCCAGTACGCTTCGGAGCTCCGACATAAAGAGCGGCTTTGAACAGAATGCGGTCACGCCGGCTTCCCTGGCCTCATCCTCGATATCTGACCAATCATATGCTGTCAGTATAATGATCGGAGCATCGTCACCAACGATTTCCCGGATCCTCCTGACAGTCTCGATACCGTTCAGATCCGGCATCATCCAGTCGATAATGTAGACCTTGAATTCATCCGCCTGATCCCGGGCTTCTTTAGCCCTGATCACAGCTTCCTTTCCATAGTTAGTCCAGTCAGGCCGCATACCGATATCCCGCAGCATAGCGCTAACAGACAGGCAGGAGTTAGTATCATCATCTGCCACCAGAGCACGCAGTCCCTGAAGTTCTGGAATCTTTTCAGATATATCTCTGCCTTCACCAATCCTGCAGGGGATCCGTACAACAAACTCCGAGCCTTTTCCTTCCTCACTCTGTACGGAGATAGTGCCGCCCATCATATCCACAATGTTTTTGGTAATCGCCATGCCGAGTCCAGTGCCCTGCGTACCGCTGACTGTGCTGGTCCTTTCTCTGGTGAATGCTTCAAAAATCGTCTTCTGGAATTCCTCGCTCATCCCGATGCCGTTGTCCTTGATGCGGAACACAAAAATTGCGGTATCTGCGCGGGAAGAGGGTTCCTCTATCAAACGGAAGCTGATTGTTCCTCCGGCAGGCGTAAACTTGATAGCGTTTGATAGGATATTGAGCAACACCTGATTCAGACGGAGCTTATCAGTAATGATATCCTCGTGTTTCACATCCTGTGTGTCGATTAAAAGCTCCTGCTGCTTTGCTGTGACATTTGCCTGGATGATCGTCCTGAGGTCATGGATGACGTCCGGCAGATGGACATCTGCCTCCTCGATCGTCACCTTCCCGCTTTCGATCCGGCTCATGTCCAGCACATCATTGATCAGGGAAAGCAGATGCTGGCTGGAAACAGTAATCTTCTGCAGATAATCCTTCACCTGTTCAGGATGATCCATGTGGGAAGCGGCAAGCCCTGTGAAGCCTACAATGGCATTCATAGGAGTCCGGATATCATGGGACATGTTGTTCAGGAACGTAGTCTTTGCACGGTTCGCATGCTCTGCCGCAACCAGCGCGTCGGAGAGCGCTTTCTGTTTTTCCTGCTCCGTTCTGACGATCTCGGTCACGTCGCTGTGATAGCCGCTCAGATGGTGTGTATGCTCATCCATGGTTTCCGCCGTACCTCCGCAGCGTACATAGATCATACCTTTTTCCGGATGCTCCCAAAGATATGTGTTTTCGGACAGTTTACCTTCCAGCATCTCTGAAACACTTTTCTGCACGGACGGAACGGCATCTTCATCGATACGGGAATACCAGAAATCGTATATTTCTTCCTCTGTCAGATCTTGTCCAACAATCCCAAGAAGCTCGATCATCTTGGCATTGCCTCTCATACGCGGAGCTTTGCCGTCTTCCAGAATGATATGCCAGACACCGAAGCCTGCAGAGGCAATGATCTCATTATTTTCAAGAAGAGCTTTTCTGCTATTCTCAAGCTTTCTGTTGTTTTCCTCCAGTTCGATACGGGCGTTTTCTTTTTCTCTGATTTGTGCGCGGGAACGCTGGTTATCTCGGATAAGCAGGAAAATAATGACCGCAGCGATCGCCAGAATACCCAGAATAAATATCCCGAGATGCTGCCTTACCATATCAAAGAAACTATAGGAATATAATCCATCGGCATAGCGGTAGGCCTGATTCTGGCCATAATCAACACCAAGTACATTGATTCCCCGGTTCAGCAGTTTCAGAAGACCTTCATTGCCCATCGCCACACCATAACACCGGTCATCGCTCTGGCTAAGCTGCAGTAGGGACAGACTCTCGTAACGGGTATTTTTCAGAATATCGTTTGCTCTGAGTCCATTTAATGTGGTTGCATCTTCCTTTCCTGAGATAATTGCACTCAGGCAGTCATCCACAGACGGGTAAAAGGTGATTTCCGCGTCAGGGAAATGGGTGCGGACATAGTAATACTGCATCCTGTTGTTCTCATTTACCGCGAAACGCGTTATTTCATCCCTATTGAATTCTCCATGGAATACGATCTCTGTCGCGGCGGAAACAACCGGGTTCGTCTGATAGATTCCGCTCTCCTCTGAATAGTAAAGACCTCCCCCTACCGGAAAACTGGTGTCGATCACGCCGGAAACAAGATCCGCGATCATATCATCATAATTTTCATATCCATGATAACTTACGGAAAGTGTGTCGATATGCAGGCTTTGCAGGAGCTGTTCTGTGACATCCGTCACGATGCCTGTCGCCTGCCCGTTTTCATCTTTGTCGCTGTAAGGCAGATAGTTTTCCAGATATCCGACCCGGAGTTCGCTATGTGCCGCAAGCCATTCCGTCTCCGCAGCGGAATGCACACGGCTGGCAAGGCTTCCGGAATAATATTTCGCACTTAAGGAATTCAGGTAATTCGGTTCCTCCACACTCAGGAGATCCTGCGCACTGTTCAGCTGTTCCAAAAGATCAGGTCTGTTGACATTGACCGTGAGATAATAATCGGAAGCCCCGAAGGAGTAAAGGATCACGGCATTTTCCACACTGAATCCGCTGTCTCCCTCGCCTGCAAGAACGTCCAGTTCCTTCGCATTAAAAGAGGCAAAAAGACTGTCATAATCCGGAAATGTTATAACATCTGCTTTCACATTATGCGAATCTAAAAACTGATGCAACGCATCCACGAGGGCGCTTTCCATGACGCCGATCTTTTTGCCTTCCAGAGTTACAGGATCCGTGCTGATCTCCGTGTCCTCCTCATGCTTTACCAGATTATAGGATTCATGTCCCATGGCATCATCCGGATATCCGATCAGACCGGCCCTTTCCTCCTTGAAGGCAAGCCCTGCCAGCAGATCGATCTTTCCATCCAGCAGCATCTGATACAGATCGGAAAAAGAGCCATAGACATAATCATATTTCCAACCGGTGTATTCCGCTATCTTACGGTAATATTCATACGCATAGCCTGTTTTTACAGCGCCCTCCTCTGCTCCCTCCTGAAAGATCTCATTTTCATAGTAGCCGACCCGAACAGTCTCTACGTCCTCTGCATGGACGAGGGCAGGCGCATACAGGGAATAAACCAAAAAGAAGCTGGCCAACAAACACACCAGTTTAGTTATTTTAATTAACTTCCGTTTCATTATTTTCTCCGCTTCTTCTGATATAAAAATGTTTTTTTCATTTTGAATATTAACTTGTACCATTCCCGGCAGACTGTCATTACCCCTCACATCCTGTCCGCCCACGGAATGCATCTGAGAAATAATTCAGTTTATTATATCATTCTTCTGATGTATTTTCGATTATAAATTCGAGCCCTGTTATTATTAATACCAGGTGTTTTCACCTGGCATTAATAATTGATTATTCGCAGAAACAGCGCCGCAAGGGCGCTGTTTCTGTATGCTCCAATATTTATAATGACAAATGTGCGATTACAGACATTTACACACTTGACTTTTCATCATTGGTGTAATTCTGGCACATTTTGGCACACTTTTGTGGTGTATGGCTTAAATGGCTTAATAAAGCTTTGCGCCTGCCGGAATCTTGTCATCCACCATCAGAAGATTCAGTTTCTCCT
>CAMNOU010000058.1 GCA_946546945.1 uncultured Lachnospiraceae bacterium | reverse complement strand
AAGACAACCAGCATAAGGATGGGCATGGCATACTTCTTCATGAATGTTCCTCCACCTTCACCTCAAGAAATCTGACACACGTTTCAAAAAATCGGGTGCTTCCTCATATAGTCCGTGCCCCAGGCCCTTATACATGTACAGCTTACAGTTTGGAATCCTCTCCGCCATTTCCACAGAGGCCTGTCCGGTGACGATCTTGTCCTCCGTCCCTCCGATCACCAGTGTCGGGCAGACGATATGATCCAGCAGATCATAGGCATCGTGCGTCGCGCAGGACGCCGCCTGTATTCGAAAGCGTTTAAAGGACCTGGGCTTGCCGATGCTTCCCAGCAGCCGATATGTGATCCTTGCCTGTTTCAGCCTTTTGTCGGAATAAGAGCGCTCAGCTGTATCCAGCATAATGCCTTTATAATCGCCACGATCAGACATTCGAAGCCATCGTTTAACCACATCCTGTATTGTGGCATTTGGGCGGCTCAGTGTAACAGTAAGCACCAGTTTTTTCACCTTCTCCGGATGGTCAATGGCCAGCCACTGGGCAATCATACCTCCCTGAGAAACACCGACCACCGAGGCTGAAGGCAGCCCGAGAGCATCCATAGCGAGGTTCAGATCCTCTGCCATATCCCGCGTGGTCATGCCCGGAGACAGAATCCTGCGCCTGCTGAACACATACACGGTAAAACGATCAGCCAGACTTCTGTATAGGAAAGCGAATGGAAGCGCCATCCCTTTGACCGTCTTCAGGCCATCGCCCACACCGGGGAGCAGGATGAGCGGCTTCCGACCGCTGCCAAAACGAATATAATCCACTGTTCCGGTCGGCAAATTCAAAACACAGTTTTTTGCCCGCAGCATGCTATGACCCTCCCTTTTAGAATCTTCTGCTTCGATCCTCTTTCCTTCCGGACTCTTTTGACGTCCGTGTCATATGCTTATATCCCGCAGTACATCTCCGATATCGCCATCCATACAAACACTTCTGTCTTCGATCTCTTCCGGACAGAATGCTTCTCCGTAGTTTATACAGGCGTAGAATGCATTGTCATTGGCCAATACCTCCTGCCAGAACGGATACTTAATAATGACCGGCGTATTGGCGCCTACGCCGAGCTCCAGATACAGAACATGTTTGTCTTTGTGGTTTTCCAGGAACTCCGCATATGCCGCAGACGCGCGGTGCCAGCCCTCATCTTCTACAAAAGTATCATCGGCGCGAAGGTTCATGGTCATAGGCTCTCCGCAGACCGGGCAATAAGGAACAAGCCCGGATGGTATTTTCATTGAAACAGCCGAAAAATCAGTTGCTCCGTTTTCCGCGACCGGTGCGGTCAGTTCACTTTTTTGCCCGATCGCGAAGCCTTGCGAAAGCAGCATCTTTACAACCCTTTCTTTATTGTCATATGTCCTTTTATGGCATGGCGCGCTGCACTGCCAAAGGCCATAGTCTCCCTGGGTGTAGAACAATCTCTCTTTGTCAAAACCTGCTTTCTGAAACTGATGATCTACGTTCGTAGTGATCACGAAGTAATCTCTGTCTTTCACAAGGTCCAGCAGCCGGCTGTACACCGGCTTGGGCGGCAAAATATAGCGGTTTATATAGATGTGTCTTGACCACCAGGCCCAGCGGGTCTCGTCATCCGGGAAAGGATAGAAGCCCCCGGCATACATGTCCCGGATACCATATTTTGCCGCGAAATCGCCAAAGTATTGTTCGAATCTCTCTCCGCTGTATGTCAGCCCTGCAGAGGTAGAGAGGCCGGCGCCCGCTCCGATCACGATGGCATCCGCATTGCCAAGCTCTTCTATCAGCCTTCCCCGCTGCTCTCCTTTGGTGCCCCTTCCGCGCGAAACATGTCCGCTGAAGGCTCTCACGGCCTGTATCCCTTTGTGAATACTCTCAAGATATCCATTCGGCATTTCATTGTAATTCTGCTTCATAATATTCCCTGTCCTCATCTTTAAAAACATTGAAGATCACCCTGTCCACTTTTCCGGGGTGTGCATCAAGCCATTCCTTCACTGGAGTCAAGGGGACAGTCCCTCTGACTCAGCTCCTTATGCAGATATTCCGGCGGCACGCTCTTTGTCAGCCAAATGCCGTTTGCCGAAAGAAAGAATCTGTAGCCGTCCTCACTCATTTTTTTGCAGTCAATCCTGTAGATCACAGGTCTTCCATGCCGGCTTCCGACTTTTCTTGCCGTTTCTGTATCTTTCGAGAGATGAACATAAAGGCGGCTCTTCGGGATAAGGCCCTGCACATCGATAGATGGAACGTATTTTTCTCCCGTCCCATGCCACAACACGTCCGGCGGGATCTTTTCTTCCAGTTCGACATCTACCGCTATGGAATGTCCCTGGTTTGCCCGGATCAGCGAATGGTCCTCGTTAAAAGAATACCGCTGTTTCTCGTCAGTCCGGACAATCTCCTCCAGCGTTTCCATGTCGATCTCATTCCCCGGAGTATTATTGATTCCGGCAATCAGCTCGCCGACATCCGCCCATCCGTGCTCATCAAGAGTGATCCCGATTGACTCCGGCTTGTGGCGGAGAATCAGGGATATGAATTTGCTCAGGTTCTTTTTCTGTTTGTCGGATCTTTGCATTTTCCCAACCTCGTTCCCTCTTTGTGGCATAGGAAATCTTTCCTGATTCCCATCCCATTCATTATACCATTCGGGACTTGCAGATTTGTTCATCCGGACTGCTGCCGCCAAAAAATTTTCTGATCAACTGCGCCGGGCAGACCCGAATCTGCTATCTCAACAGAAAAGGCGCATTGCGAACTTGTGTCCGCCGTATTCTGGTGTAAAATATAGTTAGCCATCGATAACATCGAGGTCGCATCAGGAAAAAACAGACGGAAACTGCAGCGAAAAAAATCACGAAGATCGAGAATGCGTCGATCCGGAATACGGCTGTGACGGGACAACAGCCGGTGCGGGGGAAGAAATGAAGTATTCAGGAATGCCAATGGGGATGTGGTTTTTATTTTCAGATTCTTTCAGGAGACAACTGAAAGAAACACTGGGATTTAACGAAAGAGAAGCTCTCGAGATAACGGAAAAGGCAAAGATCCGGTACAGGGATCTGATCAAAATGCTTCCGGAATTTGAAAAGAAAGACAGATTCAAGATGAACATCGTTAACTGCGCGATGTTATCCGCATTTCTTTTAAGCATGCCGAACAGGCCTTCCGTCACTCAGGCAACGGAATATTATAAAAAGTCCATGATGACAAAGCCCATGGTATGGTTTTGCCAAAAGAGCGGGAAAAAGAAATTTTCGGAAAAAGACATCCAAGGAATGAAGGACACAGCCGCGCTGCAGGCAGCAGACCGAAACCCGTATTCCTGGAACATGGAGTTTCACCCTTATCAGGATGGAAGCGGTTACGAAGCCCGGTTTATCAAATGCGGGATCTGTGTGCTCATGAAGGAACTGGGTCTGCAGGAACTGATCCCTGCCATGTGCCGGCTGGATTATACAATGAGTGAGGCCGGCGGTGCGTCTGACTTTGTGAGAGAGTACACTATTGCATCCGGCGGTCCATATTGTGATTGCGGATATAAGCGGAGAAAAATATTGCAATAATCAAGAATCTTTCCAAAAGAATACTTGTCATTGCGTTCATATCGAATCTTATTTGGAAAGAATAGAGTTTTAGAGTTGTTCTCTGTCTAAAGCCCATGCTGGCTTCCCAGCTACCCCCAAAACTGCAGAACCGTCCCGCAAATACAAAACCGCCCCGCAAAACCAACGTTTTCCGGGGCGGTCGATCAGCTTGCAGAGGCGGACTTTGGCCTGCTCAAAGTATCCGACAATGCAGTTCACGCGAAATCAACAGCTTCCTTTACAATGTTTTCCGCGCACAATCCAAACTGTCTGAGCAGTGCCTCTGCTTTTCCGGAGTGGCCGAATACATCCTGCACGCCGATCTTTCTGAGCGGAACCGGTGCTTTTTCTGCAATTACAGATGCGACCGCATCGCCGAGTCCGCCGATCACGCTGTGCTCTTCGACGGTCAGGATCTTTCCACATTCGCGTGCTGCGGAAAGAATTACCTCTTCATCGATGGGTTTAATTGTGGGAACATTGATGATCCTCGCGCTGATTCCCTTTTCGGCGAGAGCTCTTCCTGCCTCAATCGCCTCAGGAACCATGATCCCTGTTGCAATGATCGCAATATCAGTTCCGTCTGCGATCACTTCTGCTTTTCCAATCTCAAACTGATAGTCCTCGCCATGGAAAACCGGAACTGCAAGACGGCCGAACCGCAGATAGACCGGGCCTTCCATTTCATAGGCTGCGCGAACGGCTGCCCTTGCTTCTACATCATCAGAGGGTACGATGACTGTCATACCGGGAATCGCCCGCATCAATGCAATATCCTCGCAGCACTGATGGGAAGCGCCATCCTCGCCAACAGAAATTCCTCCATGTGTCGCGCCGATTTTTACATTCAGGTGCGGATATCCCACAGTATTGCGGATCTGTTCAAAAGCCCTGCCTGCAGCGAACATGGCAAAGCTGGATGCAAAGGGGACCAGACCCATGGTAGACATACCGGCTGCCATTCCGATCAT
>CAMNOU010000057.1 GCA_946546945.1 uncultured Lachnospiraceae bacterium | reverse complement strand
AAACCATCCCGGTGCAGTTTCCTGTTAAAATGAAAATCCCAGGTATTCCAGTCCTTTTTTCATCCGCCCTGTCATAAAAACCCAGATGATTGGTTTGTATTTCATAGCTATCTCCTTGCGCTTCAATTCTTGTCTGGCTCTGTTTTCATGCATCTGCAAAATGTTTCGATCATCAGCTGCGGATTCCCAAGCCACCCTTCATGGCCGCAGGGAAAGGGGATGATCTCCGGATCCTCATAGTGCTTATGATACCGTTTCAGATATTTGTCTCCCATTTTTTCGGAATGGAATACATGAATCTTTGTTCCCGGAACACAGATGCCATCATCCAGTTTTGTCACTAAATCAGAGTAAAACTGGTTCTTCACACTCCGGATATCCGTCTTTCCGACCGTTTCAAAGAAACCCTGCATCATATGCTGCAGATAATCATCATCCAGTCCGGAGCTTTTCAGTTCTTTTTCATCGATGCTCATTCCCTTTGCGTCAGCGACCTTGCTGAATTTTGCCATGGCTTTTTCCGGATGTTTTGCAAGATGCTTCATGAACGCACCCATGAATGCCGTTTCGGCTTTTGCGACAAGGGGAGAAGCCTGATCCAGATCCGAACTCCCGATAAATACATTATCGATGTGAATCCGTCTGCGCTGTACAAGAAGCGACGCAAAACTCCCGCCCATCGAAGATCCGTATACGGCATCCAGATGACCGCCAAAATGTTTCATCACATACTCTTCGATCCTGCCGGTTTCTGCCTCCTGCGTATCAAACAGCGCGTCTCCGCCGTCAAATCCCGTATAGTTTACACACAGAACATGAAATTTCTTTGAGAGAGGTTCCAGGAGCATATTGAAATTGATTTCCCAGGTACAGCTTGTACCGGGAAGCAACAGGAATGTCTCTGTGTTTTCTGTGCCAAATTCCTGAACAACCATTACTTACACCCCCTTCATTGCTCTTCGTCATCCGCCATCAGATACCAGAAATCGCAGTCTGGAAAGCCCTCTAAAGCAAATACAGACAGGCCGCCATAATACTGTGAGCGAAAAATATTCATCCCGTCCGGTGCAGGCGCTTCCCTTATGAAAGCATTGTACTGCGCCTGTGTCCGCATCAGGATCCTCTTCACCTCAGAAGTGGAATATGATTATTTCAAAGCCTTCTGAATCGCAAGTTCCGTTCCCTTTGGTAATTACATGATATATTTTTCTCGATATCCTTTACATAGCCCTTCGGATCCATAATGCAGTACATCGCATGGCCGTATTTGGACATGTCGCGGTAATGCGCCTGCGGATATGCCTTGCGGAGGCCCTTATAAAAGAACATCTTCATGGCATCTTTTCCATACCAGATGTGCATGTGCTTCTGCAATGCCGCCGGAATCTCCGCCAGGGGTTGATTCGTACAGGTCTCTGTTACCGTATCGCTGGTCACATCGGTCAGGTCCTTGCAGACCGTCAGCATATCCTCTATATAGACACGGTATACCTCCGGCCAGCCGCCTGTAATCTTGCTGATCATGGGAGCAGCGAGGTATTCTTCGACCGTTTTTGACCGCATCATCTTCACCTGCTGTTTATTCATGTAATCGAAAAACCATTTCTTCAGCTTTCCGATCTTTCCGACAGCAGGGCCGTCCAGCAGGATATTATCGACCGTGATCCCATTTTGGCTGCGCATCCTGATTTCCTGAAATCTCGTATAACATCTTCTCTCCTCGCTTAGTCAGAAATACTTTTTCTTTCCTTGTATGATTCGTCATCAAAAAGAGCAGGCCCGAAATCCTTCGAATCCTGCTCCGTAAAAAGTACACTAAAGGTAGTTAGATTTCGCTAACCAATAGTAAGATACCACTTACTTTAAGTTTTTTCAATAGCTTCTGCTTCCATAATTGCGATACAAACGCCGATAATACAGAAAACAGTCCTCGGTCGAAACCGGAGACTTACGCTTCCCGCTGTCATTGCAAAAAGGTCTCCGGCTAAAAAAAGCCGTCAGAGCTGTTTCAACTCTGTCGGCAATAACAGATTCTTATTACAAGCTGGATTTTATTGATTCCTCTTTCTTTGATAAATACACACTATGATTTTGGACGCACCGTAACTTTGGTTAGTGGATGTACAACTAACCATTTCCCATCCATCATTCCCAAGCAGGTTATCTCCACGTCATCGATCCGGATGGAAAGCTCCTCCAGTTCGGATTCTTTCTGTTCGATCTGCTGCTCCAGTGCTGACAGTTTTTCCTTCTGCTTCATCAGGATATAATCCTGTTTTTCCAGATACGCCCGTCCGCCATAAGATGGCTCCCGGTCCAAATGCAATCCGTACCGTTCCGTAATGTCAAAAAGAATCTCCCGGCAGGCCGCGTCGAATACATTCTTCCGGCGGTTATATTTCGATTTGGGTTTATCCGGATGTGGACATGGGAACCAAAGCGCCGCGTGAACTCTGCCAGAAGATCCTCCACCGTACGGTTTCGGTTCGCGTGACCGTGTGCCTCATTCCTGCGGTTCTGCTTATTTTTCAAATGCTCCTGCCTCGTGAACCCGGGATTTTTGTGAGACATTTTCGGCAGGTAATACCCAGTATGGGCTGCCGTAAACAGCAACCCAACTGGGCGGGGCTTTCCGCCCTCGACCCGGAGCAGGGCACGTCGGTCTCCGCTCCGCTTCGGTCCGCGCTAAACGCTCGTCCACCGGACGAGCAGCGCCCTGCGCCCAGACAAGGGTTTGCCGTCCTTGACCCGCGCCGGAAGTTTCATCCCCGGCACCTCTGACAATGGGCATTGCATTCCCCTTGACCCCTGCCCCGGTAAAACAGAAATCCTCCGCTGCAAAACCGGCTGGCTGCCGGCAAGCAATGGCGCTTCGTCTCTGTTCATCGCGGCGGTGCATCACCACGATGTCGGAACCGGATGCACCCGGTCCCGTCTAACGGGCAAAACAAAAGTGACCAGCTTTCGTCTTTCGACTACAGTTGGTCGCCTTTGCTTTGGCCATTATGATATTGTTTCATTAACGCTCGGACAGTATGCCCGGGCGGATGCTATTCCGTTTTACACAAAAAGCCCCGGTTCTTTCTTACATCTCCAGAAAAGAGGCGACACTGATAATCCTCGGATCTGTTACTGTGGATTCTAAAAAGTCTTTGTCTCCTGTCAGGAATAAATCCGCATGTGCGTCCAATGCCGCCCTTAAAATCGGACGGTCTTTTGGATCACGGATCTCTTTCTCACCCGCAAGTTCCTCTTCTGGAGTCTGTACAGTCCGGATTGACATGAGCGCATGAAACAGGAACGCTTCCAGTTCCATCTGGCGCTCAGGAAACTTTTCCCGAAATTTCCGATGCAGCTCGTCAATCACGTAGTCACAAAGCAGCGGTTCATAAGGCGGCAGCAGTGCTTTATAAAATGCCTGCGCCGCCTTACCGTTCGGAAAAAGCACCGCTGATATGGCGATGTTCGTATCAATCATTACCTTCATTCGCTGGCTTCCTCTCTCCGGGAGTTCGTGATCCATTCTGCTACATCATCTTCGGAAAAGAGGCCTGCCTTTGCAGCTTCACCTTTCATCTGTTCCTGAAAACGCTGTAAGGCATAAATTGCCGAATTGACGACACGGACATTTCCGCCGTCAACAATAAACGTTACCCGGTCTCCGGTATCAATCCCCAGGGCCGCACGGACTTTTTTGGGAATCGTCACCTGTCCTTTGGACATCACTCTTGCATCATTCACAAAAACAGCTTCTGCCATCTTACTGTCACCTCCATAATAAAGTAGGAAAGTAGGGTTTTCCTACTAAGAATAATACACCGTGAAAGCCGTAAATGCAAGATGCTTTTTCTGACATAGTTACCGTATAAGTTCTTCCCACTCCCAATATTCCTCGTTCACGCCGCCGGAAGACGAAAGATTTCGCCTCCCCGGCAGCGGGTCCTCCGGCCCCGTGACAGTCATGGTTTCCATGTTCCGCATCACCATCCCGCGCAAATGACGGTAGTCCTGCTCGGTGCATTCATTGAACAACCTGGCGGACAACTCCCGGTACAGCTTCTTCGCGTCCGGAGTTCGTATCTGTTCAGTCTCATCATTCCTTGTCCTTTCTGATCGGCTCCCCGATCCTGTAATTGATGCGGCGGAAAAATATATGCGGGATATCAGCGGGTTAAAGACCTTGTTTCTTTATACGAAGAAGCTCGAGATCCTCATGAAGTCAAGGACCCGGATGGTCGAATCCCACTCGTTTGAGGCGGAGGAATTGGATCTGGATATCTGGTATCCCATGGGCCGGTTCGATTTTGAGTGCGCCATGGGATATCACTCACTGGTTCCCCTGGTTCTTTACTATCAGAAGAGGATCGCGGAATGGCAGCTGTGCTTCCAGAAATGCTCTGTCTGCGGAAAATACTTTCTCGCGCCCAGCCAGCGATACTCCATCTGCAGCGAGGCCTGCCGGAAGATACAGGCGAAGAAAAGCAAGCAGGAGTTTGATGACCGGGCCCGGTCAAACCAGTATGATATGATCTACAAAAACGTCTGTCAGCGCTGGCGGAACCGGATCAACAAGGCAAAGCGGATTGGCCTTGTGGAAGAACGGATGACAGAACTGAATAAAGCCTTTACAGAGTTCAAACAATCGGCTCTTGAACAGAAAAAGAAGGTAGGAAACAAGAAACGTATAAGCTGTCGGAAAAGAAGCTGTACCGGCTTTTCAAGATCGCCAACTGGGGC
>CAMNOU010000056.1 GCA_946546945.1 uncultured Lachnospiraceae bacterium | reverse complement strand
GTTGACCGGCTAACTCACGACTGAAGTCACGAGAATGCGCCGGTGTTTTTTCAAAACAGAATTGGCCCATTTGCGGAATTCCACAACTCGTTGAGATTTTACACGATATCCGACAGAGATAATCATATCAAGATTATAATGCTCCGTCTTATATGTTTTTCCGTCTGCCGCAGTTGTCGCAAATTTTGCGACAACTGAAGAATCGACCTCTTCTTTCAAAGCATTATTTATGTGCTTACCGATCGTTTTCACGTCGCGGTCAAAGAGCTCAGCCAACTGGAGCCGGGTCAGCCAGACTGTGTCATTGTCAAGCAAAACCGGCAATGAGACTTTCTCATCGCTGCTTTAAAAAAGAATCACTTCTTGCTTGTTCTGCATAGTATCTCCTTTGTTATTCCTTCAGCAGCCGTTCCAGTTCATCCATTTCCTCGCCGATTTTTCTTTCCAGCTCGCGAAGTTCGGCCATGATCTCCTCTGTCGGAGGATATTCCACCGGCACGTACACGGTCTGCTTATATTTGTTGATGGAAAGATCATAATCGTTGTCCGCAATTTCCTGCTTCGGTACGAAAAAGCTCTGGTCTGTGCGCTCGCGCGCAGCCTCCCCGTCGAGGTTCCTGAATCTCCGGATGATATCCGGAATATCATTTTCTTTTACCTCGGTGCGCTTGTCATCCAGGCTGAACCCGTCGGCTTTCATATCGTAGAACCAGACCTGATCCGTTCCGCCGTGTCCTGTCTTTGTGAAGATCAGGATGGCAGTGGAAACGCCGGCATAAGGTTTGAATACGCCAGAGGGCATGGAAATCACCGCCTGCAGTCTCTGGTTTTCAATCAGCTCCTTCCGGATCGCTTTGTGTGCTTTGGAGGAGCCAAACAGAACTCCATCCGGTACGATACAGGCACAGCGCCCGCCCACTCTCAGCATCCGGACAAACAGGGCCAGGAACAGAAGCTCTGTCTTCTTTGTCTTGCTGATCTTCAGTAGATCTGCAGATACTGTGTCATAATCCAGGGAACCCTTGAACGGCGGGTTGGCAAGAATAAGGCTGTACTTATCACGGTCCGGATTCTGATCGGAGAGACTGTCACGGTATTCGATGAAGGGATTGTCCACACCGTGTGTCATCATGTTCATGGCACCGATCCGGAGCATCGTGCGGTCCATATCAAAGCCATGGAACATGTGGTTCATATAATGGTCTTTGTTTTGCCTGTTAAAGAAGACATCTTCTTTTCGATTTTCTTTCAGATATTCACTGGCGGCCACCAGGAAGCCGGATGTACCGCAAGCCGGATCGCAGATCACTTCGTCGGGACCCGGTTCCATCAGATCGACCATCATGTGGATGATATGTCTTGGAGTGCGGAACTGCCCGTTCACCCCGGCTGTAGAAAGTTTGGAGAGCAGGTATTCGTAGACGTCACCGCGGATATCAGAAGATTTTACCTGCGCCATCTGGGCATATAGAGTATCCATGGAGGTGACGATCTTATCCAGCATCAGCGGTGTCGGGATTTTGAAGATCGCGTCGCCCATGTATTTGGCATAGGCACTGTCCCTGTCGCCATGCAGATTTTTGATGAAGGGAAATACCCATTCCTGGACCACGCTGTACATTTTTGCCGCCGGAAAATCATGGAAAATGCTCCATTTCAGCTGATTTCCCGCAACCGTACGGTCACCGATCCGTACTTCCTCCGCAAAAATGCTCTGGTAGGGAAGTCCCAGCATAGCCGCTTCCTTTGCGCGAAGATTATCCGAGTCATCCAGATCATGAATGAACATCATATAGGTCATCTGCTCAATGACATCCAGCGGATTGGTAAGACCGCCGGTCCAGAATGTTTCCCATATGCTGTCGATTTTGTTTTTTAATTCGCCTGTGATCATTGATGTTCATCCTCCTGATCCCGATTCCATTTGTATTTGATATAACGGCCTGTGCCGAGCTTGAGGATCCTGCCCTGTTTGGTCAGTTCTGTAAGTGTGCGCTGCACGGTCGTCTGGCTGACATCCGGTACTTGGTCTACAAGTTCCGCTCTGGTGATCGTCCCGGTGTGATTCCGGATCTCCTCTGCAATACGTTCCGGCTTAGACATCTTCGCAAATGTGATCAGCCTGGTTCGATTAAAGAATTCACGATAGGAGGCAGTTACAACACCCAGAAGGTACTTCACAAAGGGGGCGTAGTCATTGAATTCCTCGTGCCATCCGGCAGAACCTGCCTGAAGGGCCTCAAACCAGGAGTCCTTTGTCTGCTCGATCAGCTTTTCAATACTGATATATTTGCCAACATCATAGCCTGCCTGATCAAGGAGCAAGATCGTCAGAAGACGACTCATGCGCCCGTTGCCGTCACGAAAAGGACGGATGCACAGGAAGTCCAGAATGAACATGGGCATGATCAGGAGCGGATCCAAATTCGGCTCTTTCAGGGCCTGTTTATATGCTGTACAGAGCTGCTCCACAGCCTCCGGTGTCTCCCGGGCAGGAACAGGCTGAAATCGGACTTTGACATTCCCGTTTTTATCAACGTCTTCAATCGTAGTATCTGCATTTTTGAAGGATCCGCCAATCCCGGCTCCCTGGAATTTATAAAGATCTCTGTGGAGCTGGAGGAGGAGAGTGGCGCGGACTGGAATAAAATCGTAATTTTCGTGAATTGTGTTCAGAACATCTCTGTATCCGGCAATTTCCTGCTCATTTCGATTCCGCGGCATCGTCTTATCAAGGACGATCTTTTTCAGGCGTTCACCTGAGGTATAGATTCCGCCTATTCTATTGGAACTTTCTGAGCTCTGTATCCTGGCGATGTCCACCAGATCTGTCAGCACATCTGCGTAACGTTCGGTAATCAGATGCTGTTCCCCTTTATATTCGTGGATGGCAGTGAGCAGGGAAACGATCTCCGGCGTCAGCAGCTTTTTCCACTTTTCTCTGTAATCATAATTTCTCATGTATGCTTCTCCATACAGCCCCTGCTATGACGTTCTGAAGAAAATTACTCAATGATAGTTTACTTTGGATGTGCATTATCGTCAATGAATACATTCGTCATATTTTCTAAAATGACGAAGCAAGCGGTGTGGATGACAAGGTGACTGCCGGGACAAAGTACCGCGTTCCCGCTCAGTTCCGGAGCACGGGGCGTCTCCATCAGAGAAAACGCGGGACATTTCGTATACGATTCCGGGTGTGGGCTGTCAGCCCACCAAATCATACCGTTCATTAGATAAAATGCTCACAGAAGATAATTCTGTGGGCATTTTCTGTTAGGGCCGGGCCGGTCATAATCAGAAAAAGGAGGGGACCGTCTCTACAGCCAACATGTGTTTTTCTTTCTTTTTCATCTTTGTCTTTCCTTGTGCTATACTTGAGTTGTTTCCGGATCAGTCCGGCTGGTTTTCGGGACGGTTTTGTCCTTGTCGGGATACGCATATTGTAGAAGCTGTTTCAATACCGATTCTTTGATCTCAATACTTATTTGTCTGACAGCGGCGGGAGTACATTTATGAAGAACAAATTACCGATTGGCATTCAGGGATTTGCAGGTCTCCGGAACGACGGATATTTGTATGTTGATAAGACTGAATACATATATAAAGCGGTCCACAGTGGCAAGCAGTATTTTCTGAGCCGCCCGCGGCGGTTCGGGAAAAGTCTCCTCTTGTCGGCTTTCCGCGCCTATTGGGAAGGAAGACGGGATCTGTTCAAGGGTCTTGCCATAGAGGAACTTGAGCAGGATGATCCGGAGGCCTGGAAGCCTGTGCCGGTATTTTATCTTGACCTGAACCGGGGGGATTACAGGACTACATCTCTGGAGCAGGTACTGGAAAATCAGCTTACCGACTGGGAAGAGGTCTATGGAGACCGGTTTCGGGACCGCGCGCCCGGAGAGAGATTTCAGAAACTCCTGGAGATGGCGGCAGAGCAGAGCGGACAGCGCTGTGTCGTCATGGTGGATGAATATGACAAACCGCTTCTGGATGTGATCGACGATCCGGAGACGGAATCCCACAATCGCGATGTATTTAAAGGATTTTTCAGTGCCCTGAAGTCCTGTGATGATGCTCTGCGGTTTGTTTTTATCGCCGGTGTCACCAAATTCAGCAAGGTCAGCATTTTCAGCGATTTAAATCAGCTCAGAGATATTTCCTTCAGCAGGGAATTTGCTGGAATCTGCGGGATTACAGATGTTGAGATCGACAGATATTTCAAAGAGGAGATCATAGATCTGGCAAACCGGCAGGGGATGACGACAGACCAGTGCCTTGCACAGCTGAAAAAAACTTATGACGGCTATTGCTTCTGTCCGAGGTCGGAAGGTGTATATAATCCGTTCAGCCTGCTGAATGCCTTTGCCGACGGGGAATTCAGGTCCTACTGGTTTGCGACCGGCACACCGACTTTTCTGGTGAAAAAGATCCGGGAGAGCGGGTTTGATGTCCGCAAATTGTCAGACAGGACCCTGTATGCCTCGGAAGCAAATCTCTCTGATTACAGAGCGGAGGATCCGGACCCGGTGCCGCTCCTCTATCAGACCGGATACCTGACGATTGCGGATTATGATCCGAAGCGGAAAAGATATACGTTGTGTTTTCCAAATGAGGAGGTTGAGTACGGATTTCTAGAAAGCCTGATGCCGGTATACGCGCCGGATGCCATGCCCGGCAAAGGAACAGATATTTTTACGCTGGAGGAATATGTGGAAAAAGGAGATACAGACGGCATACGCGATGTCCTGACAGCTCTTTTTGCCGGTATCCCCTACACGAATACAGAGACAACTTTTGAGCATTATTTCCAGACTGTCATATATCTGGTCTTCACTCTGCTTGGACAGTATGTTCACTGTGAGATGCACACCTTTGCCGGCAGGATCGACTGCGTGCTGGAAACCAAAGATTTCGTGTATTTATTCGAATTCAAAAGAGATGGCAGTGCGGATTCGGCCTTGTCTCAGATCGAAGAAAAAAGGTATGCGCTGCCTTACAGGGCGGACCGGAGGAGAGTGCTCAAAATAGGGGCATCCTTTGATTCAGCTAAACGAATACTGACAGAATGGAAGGTACAGGAATAATTCAATTCTATGCAATATAAAACATCACAAAAGGTTTTTATTGAAAAAAAGGTTTTGATTGAAAAAGAAGTCCCTTTGCAGGACGGCGGCAGCTTCTCCGTCCTGGCATTTGCGGCCTGGGAGGATCTGTCCGGACAGCGGCACTGTTTTACCACGCGCGCGGGAGGGGTCTCGGAGGATTATCTGGCCAGCCTGAATTTCC
>CAMNOU010000055.1 GCA_946546945.1 uncultured Lachnospiraceae bacterium | reverse complement strand
ACCCATGCCACCATGTATGTGGGCTGGCCGAAGGGCTGGGCTGTTTTCAGACTGGCAAAGGATGTCTGGAAGGAAGAAGCGGTATGAGAATCGTGGATGCTGCCATGACCGTTCTTCTTCTGTTCCTCATGGCATTCCAGGTTACGGGGGAAATGGCTCACGAATGGATCGGCATCGGCATGACGGTGCTTGTCATTGTCCATCAAATCCTGAACCGGAAATGGTATGGCGCCGGTCTCTTTTGTCCGCAGGATGCATCGATCGGTGAATCTGGTTGTGTAAAGTTAAGAATGCCAGTATAATAAAACAGACCGAAGAAGAATGAGAAACGTGAATGAACAATCTTAAAAAAATGGAGTGAAGACAATCTTGAACGACAGGCATGATCATATACCGAAACAAATCGAAATACGCGGGGCGAAGGTTCATAATCTGAAGAATCTGGATGTGGATGTTCCGCTCCATCAGATTGTAGGAATCGCAGGTGTGTCCGGTTCCGGAAAATCATCACTTGCGCTGGGCGTATTATACGCAGAAGGCTCCAGAAGATATCTGGAGTCTCTTTCCACTTATACGCGGCGAAGGATGACACAGGCATCGAATGCAGCAGTTGATGATGTACGCTATGTGCCGGCTGCACTTGCCCTTCATCAGAGACCGGGTGTGCCGGGAATCCGAAGTACATTTGGCACGATGACGGAGCTTTTAAACAGTCTGCGGCTGATGTTTTCCAGACTGTCGCATTATACCTGTCCAAATGGGCACAGGCTTGATCCAACGCTGGATTTTGCGGCAGAGAAGGAAGTTCATTGCCCGGTCTGCAAAGCGATCGTGCCGGTCATTGGCGCGGAAGATCTGGCCTTTAACAGCGGCGGGGCCTGCAAATGCTGCGGAGGCACCGGTATGGTGCGGACAGTGGACCGCAGCACACTGGTTCCGGATGAAAACCTCACGATCGATGAGGGAGCCGTTGCGCCATGGAACAGCCTCATGTGGTCTCTGATGACCGATGTGTGCCGCGCGATGGGAGTCAGGACTGACGTGCCTTTTAAAGATCTGACAGAAGAAGAAAAAGAAATCGTCTATGACGGACCGATGGTAAAGAAGCATATTTTTTACCGTCCGAAGAGTAAGGAAAGTGTCAGTGCGGGGGAAATGGATTTTACCTACTACAGTGCTGTTGCGACGGTGCAGAATGCGCTGAATAAGGTGAAGGATGAGTCCGGCATGAAGCGTGTGGATAAGTTTCTGAAAGAGGAGGTGTGCCCGGAGTGCGGAGGAACCAGACTGTCTGAGCAGGCCAGATCGCTGAAACTTCAGGGTGCTTCTCTGGATCAGGTGTGTACCATGCCTTTGTCAGAACTGATCGAATGGGTCAACGGAGTGCCTGTATCTTTGCCGGAGGAAATGCGTCCGATGGCAAAGAGCATCTGTGATTCTTTTCATCATACGGCGAGGCGTCTGGTGGATCTGGGGCTCTCTTATCTGTCACTGGACAGAGCGGCCTCCACACTTTCGAACGGCGAGCGTCAGAGAACACAGCTTGCGCGCGCGGTGAGGAACCGTACGACGGGGGTTCTGTATGTGCTGGATGAGCCTTCGATCGGACTGCACCCCTCGAATCTGGAAGGACTGAACGCCGTGATGGATGACCTGGTCGCAGACGGCAATTCCATCGTGCTTGTAGATCACGATACGCAGGTTTTGGCGCATGCAGACTGGCTGATTGAATTGGGACCGGAAGCGGGCGCAGGCGGAGGAAAAATCATTGCGGAAGGAAGTGTGAGCGACCTTGTAATAAATGAAAACTCTCTGATCGGCAGGTTTTTGCTCCTGGAAAACCAGACAAGCCTGCGTGAAAAAACACAGAAAGATAAGCTTTTTGACCTGGGGGAGATCCGGATGGAGACAGATGAAATCCATACCGTAAAGCCTCTTTTGGTCTCCTTTCCCAAAGGCAGGCTGTCTGTTGTGACAGGTGTGTCAGGCTCCGGAAAGACGACAATGATACTGGAGAGCCTGATCCCGGCACTGGAGGCAAAGCTGAGAGACACAAAGCCCGAAAACACCGGGCAGGGAGAGATAAATCTTCCGGAGCATGTGAAGAGTATCGCGGCAGACGGAATCCATCATGTAAAACTGATCGATGCCACACCTATCGGAATCAATATCCGTTCCACAGTCGCCACCTATGCAAATGTCCATGACGAACTCCGCAAAGTATACGCCAGAAGCAAAGATGCAAAGGACAAAGGCTATAAAGCCGGTGACTTTTCCTATAACACCGGGAAGCTTCGCTGCCCGGTATGCGATGGTACGGGATCCATCAGTCTGGATGTCCAGTTTTTGCCGGATGTGGATGTTCCCTGCCCGGAATGCAAAGGCACAAGATACGCGAAAGATGCTTACAGCATTCATAGGGTTCGGAAGGATGGGAAGGAAATGTCGCTGCCGCAGCTGATGGAGTGCAGCGTGGATGAGGCCCTTCCTTTGTGTGACGACCTGAAAAAAGTCCACAGCCGTCTTCAGGTACTGCATGATCTCGGACTTGGCTATCTGACCCTGGGAGAAGAAACGCCGAGCCTCTCCGGCGGAGAGGCACAGCGCCTGAAGCTGGCAAGTGAAATGGGGAAAGGGCAGTCTGACACCATCTTTATTTTTGACGAACCGACTATCGGCCTGCATCCGCTGGATGTAAAGACGCTGATCGAAGTCTTTCAGCATCTCATCACGCAGGGGGCCACGGTAATCGTAATCGAGCACGACCTCGACGTAATCCGCAGTGCCGACTACGTCGTCGACATGGGACCGGGCGGAGGCAGAGACGGAGGCCGAATCGTAGCCGTGGGAACGCCGGAAGAAATAAAGGAAAACCCGGAAAGCATAACGGGCCGCTATCTGTAGAATAGGAAGGGCCCTTTCGCGGGAAATATCTTGCGGGGAGCCAAAGAAGTATATCAGATGGGAGATCGCTGTATGAAAATATATGAATTTGGACGTGAAAACGCAGATAAGCTTGTTCTGCTTCATCCTTCGCTTGTCACCTGGGACTACTTCGAATACGTTATTCCGCTTCTTGAGAAGGATTTCCATCTCCTGATTCCTGCTCTGCCGGGATATGATCTGACGGATGAATCAGAGTTCAGTTCTGTCGAGCAGATTGCTTCGGAGCTGGCTGGCGAGCTTTTACAGAGGGAAATTACGGAAGTGAAGGCAATCTATGGATGTTCCATGGGAGGAAGTATCGTTCTGCGTATGGCGGAAGACAGAAAAGTGAAGGCGCAGCATTTCGTTATGGACGGAGGGATAACCCCGTACCAGCTGCCATGGATCCTGACACGATTTGCAGCCCTTCGTGATTTCGGGATGATGGCATTGGGAAAGCTTGGCGGTGAAAAACTGATTATAAAGGCATTTTCTTCTACGCAATATAACGAGGAAGATTTACAATATATAGCCAATATTTTCCGGCATTGTACTTATAAGACCCTCTGGAATACTTTTGATTCCTGCAACAATTATAAAATGCCGCGGAAAATCATGAGTTTTTCCGGAACAGTTCATTACTGGTATGCCGCAAAAGAACGAAAGGCCAGAGACTGGGATCTGAAGTATATGAAAAAGTTCATTCCAAGTACCGTTTTCAAGTGCTTTGAGGAAATGGATCACGGTGATATGGCAATCTTCTATCCGGAACGGATGGCACAGGAAATCAGGGCTTTATAAAAGAAAACATAAAGAAGGAGAGATATTTGTGGAAAATTATATAATCAAACCCTGCACGATGGAACACCTGGACAGGTACGGGGAAATTTATGCCAGGGCATTTGCAGGGGAACCCTGGAATGATCCGTGGAAGAAGGAAGATGCGGTCATCCACGTGAAGGAGATTCTGGAAATGAAGCGGTCTTATGGACTGGAGTTCCTGATTGACGGGAATGTTGCCGGATTCATCCTGGGGAGTTCCATGCTGTTTCACAATGGGAGGACATTTGAAATCAATGACCTGGCTGTGGATCCTGCTTATCAGCGCCGCGGGATTGCAAAGCAGTTAATGGACGCCTGTCTGGAGGGATTACAAAAGATGGAGATCGCAGATGTTAACCTGATTACAGCCGGGGAGGGTGTGCTGCCTGTATTCTATGAAAAATTTGGTTTTAAAAAGGTTAACCAGGTAATCATGATGGGGAAGAAATTGAAATGAGATAGATGAGCGGTGCGAAAATGATATAATACTTGCAGCCGTTTTTATTGGGAGAAAGATAAGGAAAAAGCATGTGGAAGTATTTGGAGGGGCACATGAAAGA
Organism: uncultured Lachnospiraceae bacterium; assembly: GCA_946546945.1. Classification (GTDB taxonomy): domain Bacteria; phylum Bacillota; class Clostridia; order Lachnospirales; family Lachnospiraceae; genus Eubacterium_I. The sequence continues at coordinate 1,278 of CAMNOU010000055.1, read as the reverse complement.
GAATGAATACTGGTATTCGAAACCAATAACCAATGAAATCTTTTCACGCATGAAAGGAAGATCCTACAAGAATGATTGTAACCTTCCGATCGATGAACTGCGCTATGTGCATGCTCTGCACATGGACAGAGAAGGCTGCACTCACGAGGGTGAAATGGTCGTGAACCGACGCATTGCAGATGCTGTGCTGGATATCTTATACAAACTTTATGAAAATAAGTATCCCATAGAAAGGATGCGGTTGATTGATGAATATCAGGCAGATGATGAGACTTCGATGCGGGATAACAACTCTTCATCCTTCAACTATCGTATGATATCCTATTCGAATCGCCCTTCAAAACATGGACTGGGCCTGGCGGTAGATATTAACCCGCTGTATAATCCGTATACGAAGATAGTAGACGGAAAGAGATCCGTTGAACCGGTTACCGGAGAACCTTATCTTGACAGGACGAAAGAATTTCCATATAAAATTGAGCAGGATGATTTATGCTGTCAGCTTTTTTTCGAGCATGGATTTCACTGGGGAGGACTGTGGAAAGACAGTAAGGATTATCAGCACTTTGAGATTCCGGATGAGGTAATAAAATCCTGGTATAAAGGGGAAAATATCTTGTGAGGACCCAGAGAAGCGGAGGCCGTTGGGTCCATCTGGCTGCCGGAGGGGGAAAGGACCCAATATTACAGAGGTGTCAGGAAAGAGAGAAGAAAGATATGGTATATTCGATTGCATTTGATGCTGTAAAGTACAAGACAGAACGATTCGATCCGCCCGCGGTGCTGATCAATGACAGGGAGCTGGCGGCGGCAATCAATATGGGATATAAGGAGAGGGGGAGGACGGTTCCTGAATCGATGAAAGAAATCAGTCCGAAAGAAGCGAAGGAGCAGTTCTTACAGGATGCAGACGGATCCGATGTGAACGAGAAGCTTCTTCGCATCATTAAGGATTTTGTGCCTGAGACGTCGGAGTGGTCTGAGGATGCAGTCCATATTCTGTACCTGTGAGCTTTCTCAAGTTCTCTGCCGGAATGCATACTGCTTGTGCACAGAATCTGGAGAGTGTTTATCTCAGTGGGGGGCTCTCACACTGAGATGATAGAAAACCGGTCGGGTGTATCATTATGATATGTCCGGCCTTCTTATTTTCATTGATAGAACGACATGCCATGATTATAATAAAAATGTAACTTCATACAGATGAACATCATGTATAAGACGGTAGTGTCAAATGAATTATGAAAAAGTCGAGTCAAAAAATTAGGCTCAAATGAA
>CAMNOU010000054.1 GCA_946546945.1 uncultured Lachnospiraceae bacterium | reverse complement strand
TGTCGAACGAACTGTGTAAGATGAGAGATGACGGACTTCTGGAGTTTGAGAAGAATCGTTTTAAGTTGCTATAAAGAGGATCGGAGGAGGCCATTCAGTTTGGATCCATGAACAAACAGCTGGAGATTGAAGGAATCCTGACCACCAAAGATTCAGGAAGCCAGCTCGGAAGGTATCAGCATATTCCGGTATGAAGAATGTCAGCTATACGAGAGAAACGGACAGCTGAAGGTATCTTACCCGTATGAGAAAAAGGATGAGACATACCAGAATCTGGCGGGACCGGCGACGCGAACGGAATAGGAAAATGCATAGTCGATGAATTCCGGAAACAGGGCGTCAGGGTTTATGTGATCGATAAAGCGCACGGGGATCATTATGTTGGAGATATCTCTGACAAGGAGGTTTTGGAAGCCTTCGCCAGGACAGTGATCAGAGAGTCCGGCGGAATTGACTTTCTGATTAATAATGCCCTGCCGATTATGAAAGGTATTGACGAGTGCAGCTATGAGGACTTCCAGTATGCTCTCTCAGTTGGAGTTACTGCGCCTTTTTATCTGTCAAAGCTGTTTGCACCGTATTTCCGGGACGGGGCATCCATCATCAACATTTCATCTTCCCGCGACCGGATGAGCCAGCCACAGACCGAGAGCTATACGGCGGCAAAAGGCGGCATAACAGCACTGACGCATGCACTGGCAGCAAGTTTTTCAGGAAAAGTAAGGGTCAATTCCATTTCTCCGGGCTGGATAGATACCGGATACAAGGTTTACGAAGGAGCGGATGCCCTGCAGCAGCCTGCAGGCCGCGTCGGAAATCCGATGGACATCGCGAATATGGTGATGTTTCTGTGTTCCGACAAGGCAGGGTTTATTACAGGTGAAAACATCTGTATCGACGGTGGGATGACAAAGCTGATGATCTACTCAGGGAGGCCATTCCCGACCTGGGCAGCATGAAATGCATGCTCATCATTGCCGCGCAGAAGGAAAACTTCGATTATGACGCCTTCTTTCGCCAATGGGCCAAGGCTATGCGCGAAAAATCCTCGCGGGAACTGTTCATGGAAAAAGTGCTCTATGATTCACACCCGCTGGAATATATGCGCATAAATGCCACGTTAGCGCAGTTTGAAGAGTTTGTCGATTTCTACGGGATCAAAGAGGGCGATGGCATGTACATCGAGCCGAAGGACAGGTTGGAAATATGGTGACGGTACTTTGTCACGAGTGCCATATGATACCGCAGGAGGAGGCAGCCCTGAAAGAGACCATTGGTTTATGGGCTTAACCAGATGTTCATCAGCTTCTGATGCAAGAACCGGTATCTTGATGCGGCGATGGTTAAATTGTCCAACTATTTATGCCCGTCCAGATCAGATCACATTGTAAATCTGGTCTGGGCGGGCATTTTTATTCTGATTTTCCGGATTCCGCGCACTGAATGTGCGATAAAAAAGGAAGAAGAGTTCGTGGCTTTTATGACACAATCAGTTTCATCAGTATTTTTGCAAATCCCTCATGGCCTGTGATAGAGGGATGATTTCCGCGGTTTGCCAGCAGTTCCACCGCCGGATACCCTTCTTCCTCGAATTTTTCCCAGGCGAGATAGGCATCCGCGAGGCAGCATTTCTTTTCGGCTGCAAGATTTCGGATGATCTCAACTCTTTCAATCAGAGGAGATTTTGGATTCTTGAGCGTATCCGGCATTTTTTCCATGTTTGGCGTCATTAAGATGACATCGGCCTTTGTTTCGTTCAGAATGACAGCCAGTGTCCTGCGGAGTGCCGCCTCGTAATCAGCTGAATTACCACATTCGATGCCCCAGTTTAAGGAACCGTTAACAATGACAAGATCCGGCTGGTGGCGGACGACATCACGGTAAACCCGTTTCTCCATACCGTACATGGTATCGCCGGCGATGCCGGCATTAATGGTGCTGACAGAGGTCTGCTCGAAGTGATCGATCAGCAGGGAGCGGAATTTTTCAAGGTAACATTCCCGGGCATCAGTGACTTCTCCGTTGGAGATGTCAGGAATGCCGCCCGCATTGATTACGGCGAAGATCTCGTCCAGATTTCCGCAGGGCTCAAAATGTCCTGCTGTCACACTGTCTCCCAGGGCAACGATGAGGGGATTTCTCCGTTCCAGCCCATCATCGGGGATGCCGTATGGGCTGAATGCATTGATACCTCCCTGATTCTCCTTCATCACCTTTTTAAAGTGCTCGGGTCTCATCTCTCCACAGGTATCTGTCGCATCCACTATCCGAAGAAAAGCCTGCGCATATTCCTGCTTTGTTCTGTACATTGTACGCATCTTTTCGCTTACCTCGCCTTTTGAAAATTCAGGATTCTTTGTACATCAGTGTGGGGTCAAGCAGACCTCTTTCTATCCTGCCGAATCCCTTGATGCCGCTGGCGGTCAGCGCAGCCCGCAGTTCTACATAGGTATTCGAGAAGCACATGTTTTCCTTAAATGTCTGCTCGATATTGCCGGCGATCTCTTTAGCCTTTTCATCGTCTGTCTCTTGGATAAGGGATACAATCTGCTCTTCGATTTCCGGTGTAGTCCATTTGCAGCCGCCGATGCAGAAGGAGTTGATGGAGGATTCCCTGAAGAATGTCATAAGGGTCGGATATCTTGCATCAACAGAGTCTCCTACAATGATGATATCATAGTCTCCGGCGTTAGATTTCTCGACAAAAGAAGCAACGTCTGTGATGTTGATTTCCAGTGTGATTCCGATCTGTCTAAGGTTTTCCTGGATTACCGTGAGGATCGCTTCTCCGTCAGAGGTTCCCAGGACGGAAAGCGTAAGTCCGTTGTCATAACCGGCTTCCGCCAGAAGGGCGGCCCCGCCTTCGATATCTACTTCCCTTTCTTCCCGGGTAAATGTCTCATTGTAGTACGGGCTGTTTTCCGGGAAATATCCGTGAATTTCTTGGCCGAGCCCGCCAGTGGCAACGAGAGCAATCGCATCGAAGTCAAGTGCTTTGTCTATGGCCTGACGAACCTTGAGATCTGCTGTTGCGCCAGCCTTTGGTCCCATGTTATAGAAGAGCCTGGCCGTATTTCCCATGTCATTGATATGGAGGTTGACTCTCTCATCGTTCTGCAAGGAGGATGCCATCGTGATCGGCATATCGACAGCCACCTGGGCGTCTCCTGCCTGGACTGCCATGGCTCTGGCGGAAGGATCATTTGTAAAGGTGAACTTTATTTCCTTGAAATATCCGACATAGTTCGGATCCCAGTAATTATCATTGCGTTCAATCAGAATGTACTCTCCGGGTGCCCATTCCTTAAAGCGGTATTTTCCGGCACCGAATACTGGATTTATGGCAGCAGCTTCTACGCCGCCAACCAAATTGATCTCATCCTCTGAGAAAATGCCGAAGTTTGACCATGCAAGCAGTTTCAGGATATCAGGAGCCGCCGTATTGAATTCGATGGTCACGGTATGCTCATCTTCTGCTTCAGCGCCGACAAAGAAACGTCCGGTATCCGTATTCTGGCTGTATTCCATACAGGTGTTGACTGAATAAACCACATCGTCTGCAATCAGCAGGCTTCCATCGGTCATTTCCACGTCATCCCTGAGAGTGAAGCGGCAGTGTACGTCATCAAGCCATTCCCATTCTGAAGCAAGTGCAGGTACCAGTTCATCAGCTGCATAATCATAAGCAAGTAGTCCGTCAGCAAGTGCGTGCTGTATGATGGTCATCTCGTTTTCGGCTTTGCTGGTTCCGGCCATCCACAGAGCGGAAGGCTCGGAAGAGAGTGCGATGACAAGAGTTTCATCGGATGTATTCGTGTTCGGGGCATCTTCATTTGCTCCGTGAATGCCTTCTGCGAATGCTGTTGATGACATTGAGGCAGTAAGAGCGAGGGCAAGGCTGCAGCCTATCAGTTTCTTAAGTTTCATAATATCCTCCTGTTCCTATTAATTGATTATTTTAATGAATTTTTCGTTATCTTTTATTCCCCGAACGCGCATTCAGTTTTGTCTTAGACTGACGATATTATATGAAAATTAAGTTGATACAACAATATCTGGATTAAATGAATGTGATGGATAAATCAACGATAAAACACTATAATCAGGTAAGGTAAGGAGGGAACTGTATATGCAGATTAATTACAGTATCCAGTCATTTCAAAAAGGGACTCACAGGATTCCGAGGGAGACGTTTCGGTATATATTGGTGCTGGGCGGAGAAGCGGTCCTGCATACCCCTGTCAGTGATTTTGCACTTAACCCACACAGTATGATTGAGCTTCCGCCCGGTCCGGAAAGCACGTTGGATGCGGAGAGTGAATCCGGAATTATGCTGGGAATTCTTGAACTGCAGGATTTCTATGTAGTTCAAACAGAAATACGTCTGATTCCGCCAGGACGAACAGACCTGCTTCGAAAACTTTTTTTTCTTGCGGTTGATATTGAAGGTATATTGCTGCCCCGTAAGGCTGCAATTCACAATGCGCTTGATCATCTGGTATTTGAAACAATCACTTCTACTGGTATCATTGTAGACAGTATGAATCCTGCGATATATCATTTTATCGAGGATGTAACACAGAAATACAGAGATCCGGAGTATGACTATACCCGCCTGATCAGGGAGAGCGGTTACAGCTTTAACCATTTCCGAAAGCTGTTCAAGGATTCTACAGGCACTACGCCGCTGAGTTTTCTGCATGTCTTGCGAATTGACTGTGCCAAAGCGCTTATGCGCCGTTATGGACGGGATCTGACCCTGAGAGAAGTGGCGGAGCGCTCTGGGTTTTCGGATCCATACTATTTCTCAAGGGTATTTAAGAAATTCGAGAAAATTTCCCCGAGTGAATATTTGAATTCCCTTGATCCTCCCGGAAAGTGAACTATGAAAATAAAAAAGAGTTAAGAACTGTATCCACGAACAGGCACAGGGAGTGGATATCAATACCATTAATCAACTGCTGATTTGGGCTCAGACTTTGAGTGTGAATTAGGATTAAAAGGAGAAAAATGGACATCTCAGAGTTTGTAATTATAAACGGTCTCATCATAGACGGGAAGAACGAACCGCCGTTTCCCGGCGCGCTTTATATTCGTGACGGCAGGATTGCCCGTGTGGAGCGCAGACCGAATCCTTGCCCGGAGGAGAGCGGGATCCCGGTGACTGGAATGCCCGAAAAGGACTATGAGCCGGATGCCGACCTGAAGACCTATTTTGAAGCATTATCCGAAACGAAGCGGACGGTCAACACCGGCATGCTGATCGGAAATGGCACTGTCCGCGCCTGCGTGGCAGGTTATCACGCCGGAAGAAGAGACAGCAGTAAGAGAACTCCTCGAAGAAGCGCTGTCAGACGGAGCGCTTGGGGTGAGTCTCGGACTCGGCTACGCACCGGAGTTTGAGTATGACGCAGCAGGTCTGATCCGCGTCCTGGAACCGCTTCGCGGAACCGGGATCCCTCTTCATGTCAGCCATATGAAATGCATCGGCAAGCGCAACTGGCACACCGGTCCAAAGCGCGCTGGAACTCTTTCACAGGAAAAATGCCGAGGGCATGCGGATCGACTATGACCTGTATCCCTACCGGGCAGGGTCCACTCAACTTTTTCATGTCATACCTCCGTGGTTTCAGTCGGGAGGCACGGTTTGATGCGTCGTTTATATCTTGGCTTTCCTATGATTCACTTCATCTTGAACT
>CAMNOU010000053.1 GCA_946546945.1 uncultured Lachnospiraceae bacterium | reverse complement strand
ATATGTTCCGCCATACGTCATTGAGCATGCTGAGTTCCGCCGGCTGGGAACCGGAGCTTCTGCGCAAACGTGCCGGCCATAAAAACATCTATACGACATTAAACACGTATGTCCATCCTTCGGAAGAGGAAGTGACAGCTGCGTTTGAGGAAGCGGCGGAAAGATTCCGTCTCCCCGGGAAGGAGGCGGAAGAATGATCGTAGAAGGAAGTTCGGCATTAAAGGCTGAGCAGGGTTCAAAGCATGCCGAAATGCTCTCATATTTATCAGAAAACGACAGTTACTGGTTATTGAACGATACCTGGCGGGCCGATGTAGAAGCGTATGTATCATCGGGAATCGGCCCGGTAAGGAGTCCCAACAATGCGGTCGTTGATTTCAGTGGCTTTCATAACACAGATCTCAAACTGGAAATGAAATATTTCCTGCTTTATGAGCTGAAGAATAAATGGAAAACACCCGTTTACGTGCAGAGTGTGCTGAAAACCGCCATTTTTCTGATCAGTGAAAGGATCGGGTCGGATCCCCGGATTTCCAGTTTTGTACAATGCCCGGATGAAGATGATTCGGACGAATTGGATGAAAGCGTGTATGAAGCCCCGAGAACACAATACAAGGCGCTTCGAAAACAGGTCATAGCGTTTTTTAGAGATTTCTATGACGAGAGGGAGGAAACGGAGAAAGACATCTGGTATGCGCTTCGGATCGCAGGGATTAAGCTGTCTGCGGCCCTGAAAAGAGAGCAGCCTACTCTGAAATTCACAGAGATCCCGGAGTATTACCGCGCAATGGTCAAGCGTTTTATGAAGCGGCTCATCATCCGCCGAAGCTGGTCTTACTGCAGGGAAACGCTGATGTATATCCGGTACTTCTTCAAAGCTTTTTACAGGAATGGCTATTCCGACGGGTTTCTGGAAAAGCTGAACCGGCAGGACGTGGAAAAATATCTCTCCTGGGTGGCAGGCGATTACGAAAATCGGAACGCGACATTTCGCAGCAAGGCTGTTTCCTTCGTCAGAAGCTGGCTGGATTACATCCAGATCGCTGAGTATCCTCAGGCACCGGAGCAAAGTATTGAGCGACTTATGTTTGACGATGATGTTCCCAAGAGAGAACGGGTTGCGGACACGATGGAGAAAGTCCGGTATATCCCTGTTCCGGTCATTCAGCAGATGGATGCGTGTATCGAACAGATCGAACCGGCTGAGATGAGGCCAGTATATGTGCTTTTGCGGGAGACCGGCTGGCGCGGCACGGATGTGATGAATCTGCGTTATGACAACTGCTTGCAGTATATCTGGAACGCAAAAGAGAACCGGTCCGTCCCCTATCTTTGCGGCGAAATCACCAAAGTAGGCATACCGCAGCTGAAAGACCCTATAAGAGACGAAGTGGCGGAAATGGTGAAGCTCCTCGCAGAGGAAGCCGCGGCGAGAAGCACCATTGAAAACAATCCTGACAGATATCTGTTTAACTGCTACGAGGGAAAGAGCATGGGACTGCCATTCAGTAAACCGGCGTTTACGAGGGCAGTCCAGAAGATGATCGATAAAAACGATATCCGGGACGCGGATGGGAAACTGTTTCATTTCAAAGCACACGGGTTACGGCATACGCGGGCTATGGAATACGCGGAACAGGGGATGCCGATCGGCATCATCCAGCGTCTTCTGGGGCACTGTTCCCTGCAGATGAGCTTGCATTACGCCAAAGTATCGGAAGATACGATGTATCAGAAGTGGAAGTCGACGGAAAAGTTAAACCTCTTCAGGCCGGCGACGCCTCCGCCGCGAAAAACGGCTGATGGGGACGGCCTGATCCATTATGAAAAAGTCCGCCCAACCCTGGATGCAGTAAGAGTGCCGTTTGGAGTCTGTTTCAAACCGTCCAAGGCCGGCTGCCGTCGGCAGACGGAACAGTGCCTTGAGTGTCCGAGCTTCTGCTCCACCCGTGAAAACATGGTCGAATACGCTTCGGAGATCGAGAAGGTGCGTTCGATGATTCGTATCGGACAGATGCTTGGTCGGGAAGAATGGGTGGAGAAGAATAAGGAATATCTTGAACGACTCCTCCATATGCATGAGGAATTAACTGAGAAAGGGATCGTCCACAAGAGCGGCTCCATGAGGGAGGCGTGAAATGGGGGAACCATCGCAGTATCTGAAAGCGAGTTGGAAACGACGAACAGATGAATCCCGCCGGAAGGTGTTGGAGGCGATAGAGACATTAAAAAAGCAGAATGAGCCAGTAAACTTTAGCACTGTTCAGAAAAAGAGCGGGGTATCAAAGCATTACCTATATGAGCATGATGAAATCAGAACCATGATCGAGGCTGCCAGGTCAGAAGAAGCAGAGCGTGCTTCGGCATGGCACAAAAAATACGACCGTACATCGAAGTCAAAAGATGTATTGATCAGTGCAAAGGATAAACGAATAGCGAAGCTTGAAGAGGAAAATCAGCAATTAAAAAGAGAATTGGAAACCCTCCGAAGGCTTCTATATGAGCAAAAATAGTAAGTTCGGGGACGGTGTCCCCGAAGTAGAACACAGTGTTTCCGGGGCTGAAAGCCCCGGTTACACGAGTTATAGAGCGGAGGTGAAAACCATGGATAGCATTAGGTTAAAGCTTTGTGATATACAAGGCCGCCTGTTTGAGCGTTCTACCGCCTATGCAAGTGAAGGTTTCATTCGTGATTTCATGAATTCAAAGATAGCAGAGCATTTGGATTCTCCCTACAATAAGCTGCAGTGGATGGGAGAAGAATATCTGATAGATGAATTGAAGGATGAAAAGAAGCTGGATACAGATGGAGAAAAATACTCTCCGGAAGTGCTGTACTGGATTGGATATCTCTATCGTTACTGGGCTTGCACACGAGGAGAAAGGAGCAAGAGAATCTATCGCCAGGCACCGGCAAAAACCATGAAGCGGAATTACATGGCTTTCCACACGTTTGACCCGGATGTAGCGATTGATGATCTAATCGAAATCCATCAGCAAAGACAGAAACAATAATATACAGAGCAGCAGGACCCCGCCGTTCATGGCGGGGTTTTTATACCTGATCCTGAACTGCTTGGAAAAATCGGACGTTTGATGAATTCTTATTTGGTTGATAAAAAAGAGTTTGAGTGAGAAAAACTCAGGAATGTACAGGTAATTTGCTTGTCCATGAATCAAACCTCCATTCAACTTAATTATATCGCCAAGGTGATATAAGGTCAATGAGGTGCTTTTTGCAACAAGTTTAGGTCATCAACAACCCAAAGTTGAATAGTCACACGAGTTTGAGGTATAATGAGCGGCATAAAGTTAACGGGTATCCGCCGGGGCGGCAAGTCAAGTGTTGCGAGAAGTGCGGACTCAACGATACCAGTAGAGGGAATCAGAATTCGCAGACTGACAGTTTTTCTGCTGAACAACAACTGACAAATACACAGGGACAAGCTTATGACCAATTACAGTACAAACAGATGGAGATATTGCTGGTTTTTAGGTGGAACGGATCACCGGAATCTGGGGGATCACCTGATCTGTGCTTCTATGAAAGCATTTATTGCAGACATAGATCCTTCCATACGTATTCGTGAAATCCCGCTCAGCCAGTATTTTGAAAAAAAGCCATACCTGATGAAGGCAATTTCGGAAGACGACGTTCTTTTGTTTGGGGGCGGCGGCTTTCTCGGGAATCTCTGGCCAAACGGAGACGTGCTCCGGCGTGACGCCTTCCGCACCTGGCCGGACAACAGAAAGATTGTTTTTCCACAATGCAGCTGGTTTTCGGAGGACGAAGAAGGACAGGCCGTTCTTCAGGAAAGCGAAAAGCTTTACAAGGGAGACCATGTGCTTCTTGCCCTGCGGGACAAAGCCTCCTATGATTTTGCCCAAAAGCATTTCAACTGCAGGCTTTTTCTGCTCCCGGACATCGCATTGTACAGCATCTTTGATTCCGATATGAAAAAGAAAATGGACGGCAGTGCCCGGGACGGCGCTCGTCTGATGCTCCGCGGGGACAAAGAAAGTGGTTTATCGGAAGAAGAACGGAAGAAGGCTTCCGAATATCTTTCCAGCCGGTTTGAAAAGCTTGTGGACCACGATAATATGTCCGACGCTCCTTGCGATGAGTCAAACCGGATGGAAGTCCTGCAGGAAGCGCTGGAAGCGATTGCGTCCAGTAAGGTCGTACTGACAGACCGGTTGCATGGCATGATCTTTTGTGCGATTACCGGAACGCCCTGCATTGTTCTGAATCTGAACAAAGGTTATCACAAAATCGGAGCCGCGTTCGACTGGGTGCGCGATCTGCCTTATATCAGAATGACGGAAAGCCTTGACGAGGCACTTGAAATATTGACGCATTTGGAACTGTCAAAAACATACGAGTACCCCGTCTCCGAAAAGAGAAAAGAATTCCGGGAATTTATGACTGCTGCGAAAGCGGAACTGGAACAAGAAGCATCCTCACCAACAATAATGCCGGCACCGCCGGTCCTGGTTTCTGTGATCATCCCGGTGTACAATGAAGAAGTCTACCTGGAAGAATGCCTGAACAGCGTTGTTTCTCAGACATTACAGGAGATCGAAATAATCTGCGTCAACGACGGTTCAACAGACCGGTCTCCCCAGATACTGGAAGCGTATAAGGCCAGGGATCCCCGGATCACCTGTCTCAACCGGGAAAACGGCGGACTTTCGAGAGCACGGAACGCAGGAATAGAACAGGCAAAGGGAAAGTACATCCTGTTTCTTGACAGCGATGATATGCTGCGAAGCGACGCGCTCGAAAAGCTGGTCCAAAGGGCCGAAGACCTTCAGCTGGACATGCTGCTTTACAATCTTTCTCCGTTCTGTGAGGAACCTACCCTTGAGAAAGCAAAGGAGCATTACGCGGAGTTTTATCATCGGAATGCACAGTACGATCAGGTTTACGCAGGACTCGAAATGCAGGAGCTTCTGATCAAAAACCATGATTATCAGCCGGCTGCATGCGGCTATCTGATCCGTTCGAACCTGGTAAAAGAGGAGTCCCTCCGCTTTGTCCCAGGGATCCTTCATGAGGACAACGCCTTTACGTTTCAGGCCCTCACAAAAGCATCCCGCGTCAGTCTTCTCCCGGAAGAATTGTATCAAAGACGGCTGCATGCCGGCTCCATCACGCAGGTGAAAGAGAGTATTCGGAATTCCTACGGATATCTGGCCAGTATGACCGAAATGATCAGGACTGTAATATCCGATCAAGGCCTGGACCAGATGACAGAAGCACAGATGACGATCATCGGCAGAGTGGGAAAGAACGCTGCAGATATCTGGAACAGACTTCCGGTCGATGAACAGCTAAAATGGAAAAACCTGCCCGGCGAGAAAAAAGACGCCCTTCTGGTCTGCCTTCTCGAGCAGCGCATTGTGGATACACTCGAACAAAAACTGCAGTCGACATATGAGGAAAAGTCGGCCATCAATGCAAAGCTCCAGCAGACCTACGGCGAAAAATCAGAATTGAACGAAAAACTGCAAAAGACCTATAAGGAAAAGGCAGAACGCGGGATTCAGATTAAAGAGCTGGAAAAACAGGTCCGGGAACTTACAAAAGAAAAACAAAAACTGGAAACAGAACTCAACAAAACCGGAAAAGGCGGGTTATATAAACTGATGAAACAATTCCGTAATGGGGTCTGACCCCATTACAAAAATGTTACAAGTGGAGGAAGAATACAATGGCCAGATGCAGTGTATGCTTCAGACATTGCAATATTGAAGAAGGCAAAACGGGCTTCTGTTTTGCCA
>CAMNOU010000052.1 GCA_946546945.1 uncultured Lachnospiraceae bacterium | reverse complement strand
AGGTATGGCAGATGATCCTTGGGAATGTGTCTGTAGACGGATCCTTCGGCCCGGACACGGAAGCTAAGACAAAAGCATATCAGAAATCCAATGGGCTGACTGTTGATGGCTATGTCGGCCCGCAGACATGGACGGCCGGATTAAAAAGTTTATAAGCATAGAAGTGGCGGTTTCGGCCGCCACTCTTCCTGGATGAAAATTCTCTTGCACAGACGGATATCACATTATATAATCTTAAATGATAATATCCATATGATCAGGTTTCTTCTTATTATATACATCATGATGGCACAAATTCCTCTGTGCCGATATCGGTCAGCAGTCCGGCCACTTCGCGCTGCGGCATGACGTAACGCTGCGACAGATAGCGCATGGAAGCGTTCAATTCACCGTCCGGTCCTCCGAACTGGGAGATGATGACCTGCGCGATCTGCGGATTTGTTCTGGTAATATTTACCGGATATTGAAGACGTTTTTCATATTTCCACATGATCAGCAGTACCCCCTTTCCCAGGGCCAGCTCTGCGCGGCCCACTGCCAGATGGCGTTGTCCTGTCCCGAGGTGATCGTGAGAGGACCGAAGCGGTTCTCATATTCCGCCTTCGCTGTCTGATACATGGCGGCCGCGCGGCGGCAGTAGTCAAGGGCATCCTGATTCTGCGGATGGGTATCGAGAAACAGGATGATGTCATCGAGGGCAAATCCATATTTGCTGATTGCGTGCAGAAGTTGTTTTTTCTCTTCTCTGTCGGCTCCGCTCATCGATAATTCCCTCCTTTCCCGGTAAATGGTTTGTTGAGTTCAGGGAAAATCGTACCGGCCATCAGCGCTTTATCGGGATCATAGGTCCTTGTAAACCGCTGCCAGGGCACATAGGCCATCGCAATGGGCATGCGGTCGAATCCGGGACGGGACCCGCCGCTGACCGGCATGCCGTTTAAGTTTTGTTGAATACCGTTATTGCAATGCAAGGCTGGATTCCTTTCTTATGGATTTATTACATACTATGCAGAGCAACTGCGAATGTGATGGCGCTTTTTTTCGGAGAAGGGAGGATGCCAAAAAGGAACTATCATGAAGATCGATCACAATCAGATGAACGCAATCAGACATAAAGACGGACCGGCTCTGATTCTTGCCGGCCCCGGATCGGGAAAAACGACTGTCATCACGAGACGGACGCAGTTTCTGATCGAAGAATATGGCATTGCCCCGTCAAAAATACTGGTGATTACTTTTTCCAGGGCTGCCGCGAATGAAATGAAGCAGCGTTTTGTCAGACTGATGGGCGGGAAAAATCTTCCCGTCACCTTCGGCACCTTTCACGCGGTCTTTTTTCAGATTTTAAAGCACGCCTACGGATACCAGGCAGGCCAGGTCATTTCTGACGAAAAGAGGGTTCAGTTTATCCGGGAATTTATTCACCGCCTGCGTCTGGAATATGACAATGAAAATGATTTTATCAGGGATGTTCTCGGGGAGATCAGCGTGGTCAAAAATGAATCGGTGGAGCTGGAGCATTATTATGCGACTTCGTGCGCAGGAGAAGTATTCCGCAAGATCTGCCGGGCTTATCAGGAATTCATGTATCGCAATCATTATATTGATTTTGACGATATGCTTGTTTATACAAAGGAACTGTTTGAGAAAAGACCGGACATCCGCAGGCTCTGGCAAAAGAGATTTCCCTATATCCTGGTCGACGAATTTCAGGATATCAACCGGATCCAATATGACATCATGCGGATGATGGCGGCTCCGCTTAACAATCTGTTCGTCGTCGGAGACGATGACCAGTCCATCTATCAGTTCCGTGGTGCCCGGCCCGAGATCATGCTGGGATTTGAAAAAGATTATCCGGAAGCCAGACAGATCCCGCTCTCCGTCAACTACCGGTGCGGAAAGCAGATCACAGCATTTGCCGGCAATCTGATCGCGCATAATCACACGCGTTTTCCAAAGGAGATCACGGCGAACAGCACCTCTGATCTGCCTGTTCTCCTCTGGGATTTTCCGACACAGAGAGAACAGAACAGAGCCCTGATCAGCGAGATCCTGCGCCTGCACAGGGAAGAGGGCATTGCGTTTCACAGGATGGCTGTCCTTTTCAGAACCAATGCCCAGCCGGGACTTCTGATCCAGCAGTTGTTTGAGTTCAACATTCCCTTTCTGTCCAGAGATCATATCCCGAATCTGTACGATCACTGGATCGCCGGAGATCTGTTTACCTATATCCGGCTCGCGGGGGGAGACCGGTCGCGCGCAGCCTTTTTGAAAATCATGAACAGGCCGAACCGTTATCTTTCCAGAGAAAGCCTGCCGGGGGAGACGGTGGATTTTTATGCGTGGAAAAACTATTATAAGAAACAGGACTGGATCGCCAGAAGGCTGGAAAAGCTGCAGATCGATCTGAATGTCCTTGCGGGGATGCGCCCTTATTCGGCCATCAACTATATCCGGAAGGCGATTGCGTACGAAGACTTCCTGAAGGATTTTTCTGACTTCCGGAAGATCCCTCTGGACGATCTGATGGATATTCTGGATGAGATCCAGGAGGACGCGAAGGAATTTAACACCTATACGGACTGGCTGGCCCACATTGACCAAGTGAAAGAGGAATGGAAAAAGCAGAACGACGAAGCAGACCGGGAAAAAGACTCGGTCCTTCTGACGACCTTTCACTCTGCCAAAGGACTCGAATTCGATACCGTATTCATCATCGATGTCAATGAAAATGTCATGCCGTATAAAAAAGCTCTTCTCGATCAGGAAATCGAAGAAGAGCGCAGAATGTTTTATGTAGGCATGACCAGAGCGATCCGGCGCCTGTATCTTTTGCATTCCGGGAAGATAAGAAACAAAGAGATGGAACCATCTCGTTTCCTGTCAGAGTGCCTGGGGCAGTAAAGAAAACAGACATCCGGGCAGATTCCTACATCTGGTCAAATTCCTTATCATCGATCAGCATATCGAAGCGGTCGCTGACGGCCTCAAACTCCTCATCGCTTTCGATATTGTCGATGGAAGGATTGCCATCCTCATCCTCAAAATAGCGGTAGAAGTAAATATCCTCGATCCGTTCTTCGTTGTATACGGCGATGTAGCCCTGGTTTTTGACATCAAAGATGGAGAGAATGCGGAACGTTTCCTCCGTGCCGTCCTCCAGTTCAACGGTCAGATACATCTCCTCCGGGTCAATGATATCTTCTTCTTCTGCGGGGGTGTTGATATCCTTGCTCATAAATCAGTTTCCTCCTGTTTGTTTTTATAAGGTCAGTATAAGAATCCGCATCGAAAAAGTCAATCAAATCGTGAATTATTCTTGTCAGATCCGCCGGGAAAGGGTATAGTTATTACTCAGAAGGTGATGTTTTGGGTTGCTGGAGAAGATTTACAAATTTGATTTCTACCGGAGGTACGGATGATAAGCAGTACAGATGCCAGATATAAATGTGTCAACGGATTTATTTTAAAAATGATAGCGGTCATCACGATGCTCATCGATCATATCGGAGCAGTTCTGTACCCGTATGAGATGGGTTTCCGCTATATCGGCAGGATCGCTTTCCCGATCTTTGTCTTCCTTTTGGTGGAGGGTTTTCATTATACCCGCAATGTCCGCCGCTACGAACTGCGTCTTCTGCTGTTTGTTTTCCTGTCGGAGATCCCGTTCGATCTGGCCTTTTTCAGAACCGTGCCCGATCTGGATCATCAGAATGTCTTCTTTACACTGTTTCTGGGACTGCTGATGCTGGATCTCATTCAGAGAAGCAGCAAGGTGAGATACAGGCGCATTCTCATGGCGCTGATCGTCATCGGGTTTATGACAGCCGCGTATTTTTTGAAAACAGATTATGACGCCGGAGGCATCCTGCTCATCTTTATTTTCTGGTTCTTCCGGGAAAAATGGTACATCAAGTTTATTCTTCTCGGAGTGGTGTCCTATTTTGTGTTCGGCAGGATCGAAATGTTCTCGCTGTTCGCATGCATACCGATTTTTCTGTACAATGGGAAAAGAGGCTTCGGGTTCATGAGCGGACTCTACGGATCGCGTGCGAAGGGAGCGGCAGCGGCATTCCTGAAATATGCCTTTTACCTGTTCTATCCGGTCCACCTGCTGATCCTGCATGCCATCGACCTTTCCGGGGCCTTATAAAAGTATGTACCTGATATTGGAAACCGTTATAGGAAGTGAGGAATTCGTTTGAACTTCTGGAAACATTTAAGAACAATCAATCATCATAAACGGCTTGTCCGGAAAGCCTGCTTTAAAGTAGGGCTGTACAGGCAGGGCCTGCTTCATGATTTGTCAAAATATATGCCGTCAGAATTCTTTGTCGGCGTAAAATACTATAGTGGGAACGCGAGCCCGAACAATCTGGAGCGCCTTGCAAAGGGATATTCTTCCGCCTGGCTTCATCACAAAGGGCGAAACAAGCATCATCTGGAATACTGGATCGATTACAACCTGGAAGGCGACGCGCCGGTCGCGGGCATGCGCATGCCGGACAAATACATTGTGGAAATGTTTATCGACCGCATGTCGGCCTCCAAGAATTACCAGAAAGAAAACTATACCGACCGGAGCGCCCTGGAGTACTATGAGCGCGGAAAAAGCCGACAGATCATGCATCCGGAAGTGCAGGAACTTCTGGAACGGCTCCTGCACATGCTGGCAGAGCAGGGGGAGGACGCCACCCTGGAGTATATTCGAAAAGAAGTGTTGAAAAAGAAAAAATAAGCCCGGCTGAGTTCAATACTCGCCAGATAGCTCTGGTTGACGAATGGCGGCATGAATGGTAAACTGTACGGAGCGAATTCAGAAATAAAATGTCTTAGAAGACAGAACGGAGTTTTACAATGATTGATGGAAAGAAAGTATTATTTAGCGGTATGCAGGCAACCGGAAATCTGACCCTCGGGAATTATCTGGGTGCCCTGAAGAACTGGGTGACACTCAGTGATGAATATGAATGTTTTTACAGCGTCGTCGATATGCACTCGATCACGATCAGACAGGATCCCGCAGAGCTTCGAAAGCGTGCGCGCGCACTTCTTACATTATATATCGCAGCCGGACTGGATCCGGAGAAAAACTGCATTTACTATCAGTCCCACGTCAGCGGACATGCTGAGCTTGCGTGGATTCTGAATTGTTATACCTATATGGGCGAGCTGAGCCGGATGACTCAGTTCAAGGATAAATCCGCCAAACACGCAGACAATATCAATGCCGGCCTGTTCACGTATCCGGTCCTGATGGCGGCAGATATCCTGCTTTATCAGACAGATGTCGTGCCGGTAGGTATTGACCAGATGCAGCATCTGGAACTGACCAGGGATGTTGCCCAGCGTTTCAATGCAATCTACGGCGATGTGTTTACTATCCCGGAAGCATATATCGGAAAAGTCGGAGCAAAGATCAACAGTCTGCAGAATCCGGACAAGAAAATGTCCAAGTCAGATGAAAACGTCAATGCAAGCATTTATCTGATGGATGATCCGGACACCATCATGCGTAAATTCAAACGCGCCGTAACGGATTCAGAAGCAAATATCTGTTACCGCGACGAACAGCCCGGCATCAAAAACCTGCTGAACATTTACTGCGCATGCACCGGGAAGACCCCGGATGAAGCCGTTTCCGAATTTGCGGGAAAAGGCTACAGTGAATTGAAAACAGGGGTCGGAGAAGCCGTTGTTACCGTTCTGAAACCGCTGCAGGAAGAAGTGGCGCGTCTTTCCAAAGACAAAGCGTACATCGACTCCATCATCAAAGAAAATACGGAGAAAGCAAATTATTACGCTTCAAAAACACTGCGCAAAGTTCAGAAAAAAGTCGGATTCCCGGAGAAGATCCGATAAAAAAATGAGGAAAGAAAATGAATCAAAAGAGCTGTGTCTGCACCCGGTCGTGCCGGCACGGCTTTTTTTTCGTGGAAAGGCACTGTCTGCATTTGCTTTCATAAAATAAAAAGGAAGACCTTTCATGAGGTGCTCTTTTGCAGAAATCATTTCGCCCGCCATTGAATGCGAGGGAAGAGAAGG
>CAMNOU010000051.1 GCA_946546945.1 uncultured Lachnospiraceae bacterium | reverse complement strand
CGGTGTCGGGATTCGTACATGTCAAAAAGGGATAATCCATCAAACGACATGTACAGGGCAGGAAGCTGTACGTGGCAAATCAGGTGAGAAGAAAAATTGCCACGTACGGTGTCGGGATTCATACATGTCAAAAAAGGCAAATCCATCAGGTGCCATGTACAGGGCAGGAAGTCGTACGTGGCAAATCAAATGAGAAGAAAAAATGCCACGTACAGTGTCGGGATTCGTACATGTCAAAAAGGGATAATCCATTAGAAAACACGTACAGGGCAGGAAGTCGTACGTGGCAAAATTCACAAGGAAAGAGCCTGTATTTTCTATATCCGTATATTCCAAATATATCTTGTAAAGCCAGATTCTCCATGTTATAATCCCATTATAAGTCTGGCAGGTCTGATTTCTCTTACAGCATGGCTGTACTTCATCTGTCTGAAGAATCCGTATGCGGAAGCCGGACTTCACAAATACACCTTTGAAACAATCTGCAGAGAGATCCCGGAGCTGACCATGGGCGATGAAGTTGTCAAGGTGTTTCTGGCCGCAGAGGGAAGTGCTGATGATGTTTCGGAGGAAATGAAAGCCTTTCTTGATTATCTGGGCGGGAAGGCAGCGGAATCAAGTCTGACCCAAAAGCTCGATGCAGAAGTCCGGAAAGCACGGGAGCATAAACAATGGAGGCAGGAATATATGACGCTGTTGGAAAAATATCGGGAAGAGCGGGAAGCCGGCCGCGAAGAGGGACTGAAAGCCGGCCGTGAAGAGGGACTGAAAGCCGGCCGTGAAGAGGGACTGAAAGCCGGCCGCGAAGAGGGACTGAAAGCCGGCCGTGAAGAAGGCCTGAGAGCTGGCCTTGAGGCCGGAGAACTGTGCAAAACAGTTTCCGTTATAGATAAGATGCTTCAAAAGAATCGCAGTATCGAAGAGATTTCTGAGCTGACTGGGGAGGAGATTGGCTTTGTTCAGAAGGTAAGAGATCTGATTTCAGTGCAGGGCACAGAATATGATCCGGGTCAGGTAATGAAGAAACTTCTGAGCTCAGCAGAATCACAAGAGTAAAGAGCGGGAATAACCGGTTGAAAGAACAGTCAAAAAGGATTTGTATGCATTTGCAGCAAATCCTTTTTTTGTGTCATGGGAAATTGCGATTTCCTATGACACAAAAAACGCTCCGCTAAGGATGTGCAGGGATTTGGTTTAGAAGATGTCAGCTGACGCTGACCCGATCTTCACTCCGCTACGGTCGGTGCTGAACAGACGTCCCCCGGACATCTAGCACCCCGCGCCAAGTCTCACGAGCGAGACTTGAATCTTCTCGAAGAACAATAACTTGACAAATGCCAGTGTTTGATTTAATATATAGAATATCGATATATCGATGAACTATACAAAGGAAGGAGGAAGAGGAAATGGCAATTGAAAAATCATTATTATCCGGAAGTATGACAATGCTGATTTTAAAGTTGTTATCTGAAAAAGATATGTATGGTTATGAGATGATTAGCACATTGAGGGAAAAATCACAGAATATATTTGAACTGAAGGCAGGCACGCTTTATCCAATTCTTCATAACCTGGAGAGCAAAGGCATGTTGAAGTGTTATGAGCAGGAAGCGTTTGGCAAGGTCAGAAAGTACTATTCGATTACAAAAGAGGGCGGACGATTTCTGACAGAGAAGACCAAAGAGTGGAAAACATATGCCGCTGCTGTGACAAATGTTCTGAATTTTGCGTAGGAGGCGGACGAATGAAGAATAAAATAACAAATAGTAACTCCTTAACATCTCCCATAGACCAATACTTGAACCGGCTTGTTGAGCAGATTCGTTCAAAGTCTGCCAGAGAGATGGTGCGTGAGGAGATGAAAGCGCATATAGAGGACCAGTACGCAGAAAATCTGTTCCACGGGATGAATGAAGAAAAAGCGATGGAGGCGGCGATTCGTGATATGGGCGATCCGGTGGAAGTCGGAATTGCAATGGACAGGGTTCACCGGCCCAGGCCCGCAATCGGAATGCTGATCGTGATGTCTGTGATTGCAGTGTGCAGTATTCTGATTATCAGCCGTATGAATAGCAGTGCGCAGGCAGCCGGATATGATATGTACGGACCGGGCAGATTTGTACTTCATGTGATCCTGGGCTTTGCAGTAATGATTGTTCTGTATCATCTCGATTATTCCCGTATTGCGAGGTATGCAAAGGTGATTTGCGGTGGATTTGCTGCATTAGAAATACTTTGCTGCTTTACCGGAGCGGGAGTGTATGTGAATGGAAACAAAATGTGGATTCATTTTGGAGCACTGCATATATCTATGCTGGCGATTGCTTTTTTGTTCATTCCTTTGTTTGCTGCTATCCTTTACCAGCACCGCGGCACTTCGCTGAAAGGATTACTGATCGGTCTTGCCTGGATGATGATTCAGACGATTCTGACTTTGAAATGCACTTCGATTGCGACAGCAGGGCTCGTTTTTTACACAATGGCCATTCTTGTGACAATTACTGTCTATAAGGGTTGGTTTGTAAAGAAAAAATACATGTTCACAGGGTTTTTCTGGGGGATCATCCTTATTCTCCCTGTGGTAATTTTGGGTATAACACTGGAGAGAGAAAGCATCATTTTACACAGACTCAATCGATTGTCTGCTTTCTTTCTCCATCAGGGAACAGATGAAAACTATGTGTCAAATATACTGCGTTCGCTGATCAGGAATAGCTCTTTTATCGGATCCACGCATACCGCTGAGAAAAGTATCTTTGCATCTCTTCCGGATTACAACAGCAGTTTTATTCTGACCTGGCTTGCGTCTACCTATGGAAAAATAAGCATTCTTTTGGTTTGCGCTGTGTTTACACTTCTGATTATCTGGATGTTTCAGAGTGCATTAAAGCAGAAGAATCAGCTTGGCATGATCATGGGCTGCGGCTGCGGCATCCTGATGCTGGCGGTCGTAGGATTGAATATATTGGTGAACCTGAGCCTGCTGCCCGGTACCACGACATTCCTTCCTTTTTTCTCATACGGCGGCAGTGGAATGATTGTATGTTATGCATTTATGGGAATCGTGATGAGTATTTACAGATGGCAGAATGTGTTGCCGGAACATGTGGATATTCACAGACGCAGATGGCGGATCACGGTTGAAGTTAAGCGGGAGTAAGCGGATGCGCAGGAGTGTGGTCAGCACAGGAATATCCCCATCCTTCGGTATTTTGATTGTCTCGTTTGCGGAATCACTTTCCTGATCATTCTGATTTCACTCTTGATTAAGGAAGCACAGAAAAATAATGAGGTGGCTGAATGAAAAATCTGAGAATGAAATCAGCCCGGGCCGCGAAGGAGTTGTCGCAGGAGCAGCTTGCAAAAATATGTGATGTCTCCAGACAGACAATCAGTGCAATCGAAAAAGGAGATTACAATCCAACGATTAAGCTTTGTATTGCAATCTGCAAGGCGCTTGATAAAACACTGGATGAATTGTTTTGGGAATAAATCCGTAAAGCCCGGGATTAATCGAAAATAGAAAGAAAAACTGAAGAGTCTTAAAAAAGGATTTGTGTGCATTTGCAGCAAATCCTTTTTTTCTGCAGAAGAAAAGATGCGCAAAAGCGCAGAAAATACCGATATACAAAAGAGACTTTTTTGGGACACCAGATTAACTATAATGCAATTAACAATTAACAAGTCGAGCAGTAATAAAACATTTTCTGAGAGAGGTGAATGGAATGGCATTTTTTGACTGGAATCATAATGGGAAGAAGGATGGGGGCGACAGGTATATTGAATACCATATATACAAGGATATGACAGGTGATGGGGATAGTGAGCACCAATATGAAACATCGACCTCATCGGGTGGGCATGCAGAGATTTTTATCATTGTTTGTATTATTGCTCTGATTTTCATTGGCATTGTGCGGATCTAATATGACAAAAGATTTGGGAAATCCGCAAATCAGGTGCGGTTTCGGAGCGTAACCACCCCACTTGCGGGATTTTGGAACTTTCATTACAATAAGATGTATTCAGAGTCGACGCTGAAAAGAGGTAGGAAGTATGGATGATACGAATAAAAAGATTCTGCGGCTTTTGCACCGGGATGGAAGGATGTCATTCGCGAAGATCGGAGAAGAGATCGGGATTTCCCGAGTTGCGGTGAAGAAGCGTGTGGCGAAAATGGAGCAGGATGGGATCATCACAGGATACACGGTCATTTCACAGAGGAAGGATTTATACCGGATTCATTTTGATATTCAGTTAAAGAATCAGCCGTCGCAGGCCCTTTGTGATTTCCTGAATCAGAGCGGTCTGGTGACGGAGATGTTTCTGATGACAGGAAACGTTCTGCAAGTCAAGACCCAGGCTCCGGACATTTCCGAACTGAAATACCTCGCTGACAGACTGTGCAAAGAGTTTGAAAACGAGCTTGTCAAGGTTACTGCCAGAGCTGTAAAGGAACGAATCAAAGATCCAAATGGAGGTATCGGCTATGAGTATGTTGAACGAAGAGATTTTGCAGGAAATGAATGTTTACCTGAACGGAACAACGATTGAGGAGATCCTGATGAATAACCGCAGGATGTTTCGCTTTCAGATGCGCCTGAAGGAACATCATCTGCGGGAAGATATCGCGGCGCTTGATCTGTCCGCCCGGGCATATAACTGTTTGAAAAGGATGGGATATGACACCGTTGGGAAACTGGCGGAGAGCATCTATACGAAACCGGACATGTCCAGCAAGCGGCAGCTGTTGAAAATCCGGAATCTTGGAGAAAAAACAGCTGATGAGATTATGCTGAAACTGTTTTGTTATCAGTTTACGATCTTACCGGCCAACCGAAAAGGCAAGTATCTGGAACAGGTCAAACAGATGAATAACGCCTGACAAATCCAGACAGGAAGCAATCAACAAGGTTATCCCTTTGCGTAAGATGGGGAACGGGAGGCAACGCCATGAGAAAGGACACACATGGAAATTATGGTTTCGAAGATCACGGCCACTGCAGATACTGCGGCGGATACAACGGGCACCATTTCGTGGAAAAACACAGTGAGGAAACAGACAACAGACCGGTGAGAAGATCTGGCGGTTCCCCTGCACTTTTGATTATGCTGATCCTGGCAGTTGTACTGGGGGCAGTTTTCCCACCCATCGGTGTGATTCTGCTTGTGGCAGTGATCATCATAGCTGCATTAAAGTGAAAAAATATGTTTTGAAATTCGTTGATGGCTGGGATCAGCAGTTGCTGGTTTCAGCTATCATTGGTTATAGAGGGAAAGAACAAATATTCGAAAAGGAGCGCGTATGAGACATATTGTTGTTGATCTGGAGATGCATCCGATAGCAAAGAAATACAAGGAAGAAAGAAGAATATGCCGGAGCGAGACGATTGAGATCGGAGCTGTGATGCTGGATGAAAAAAATCAGGAGATGGACGATTACAGGCGTCTGATCCGACCGCGATATTGCCCGCGGATCACTACGAAGTATCAGGAGATGACCGGAATCACAACATCCATGGTGATGACAGAGCAGCCGTTCGAAGAAGTCCTTGAGGACTTTGCCCGGTGGTGCTCAGCAATCGATGACGATTATGAAATCATCGCATGGAGCGGCAGCGATTATGCTCAAATCAAACACGAAATCAACCTGAAGGCGATGGATGAAAATGAGCTCGGCTGTACATTCCTTCGCGAATGGAAGGATTTCCAGCAGGAATTTGGTCAAATCCTGAACAAAACAAAACCGCTCTCCCTGGATGAAGCCCTGACCTATGGAGGAATTCTTTTTACCGGACACCGGCATGATGCGGTATGGGACGCCAGAAATACAGCTGAACTCTACCGGATCACCCGTTCGGAAACGGAAAGGGATGAAATCAGAAAACGGGTGAGGGCAATATTTGACAGCACCCCGCTGACCGTTTCATTGGCAGATGTGTTTGACTTCTCGCTGCTGGAAGTGGGAGCGTGATCGATACCTGAAGATATATCCGGATTAGGAAATGCGGATTTGCCTTTGACATGTTGGGATACAATAGATAGGTAACAGAATAAGTATGAGGATTCACCTCTGTAT
>CAMNOU010000050.1 GCA_946546945.1 uncultured Lachnospiraceae bacterium | reverse complement strand
GCATGGCTGCCTGAAGGAAAATTACTATCTGGATGACGGCGCGTACCTGGCGGTAAAACTGCTGATCGCCCTGGCGCGCGCGAAAAAAGAAGGAAAAGAACTGTCCCATCTGGTAGACGGACTGTCCATGGAGTTCGCGGACAAAGAGATCCGTTACCGGATCACAGCAGAAGACTACCGCACTTACGGCGCACAGATCCTGGAGACCTTCCGGCAGCGGGCGGAAGAAGCAGGCTATGAACTGCCCAAATCCTATGAGGGGATCCGGGTGCGTTTCCGGGGAGCGCCTGCAGGCTGGATGCTTCTTAGGGCTTCCCTGCATGATCCGCAGCTGGTGCTGAATCTGGAAGGAACTGACGAGAAGAATCTGCTGCAGATCCGGCAGCGGGCGGAGGAACTTCTGAAGGGCTTTGAGGGACTGGAATAAGGACTGCTGAAAAGCCCGGAGGGATTGAATAAGGGCAGCTGAAGAGTTTTGAAGAGACTGCATACTGAATTAAGAACTGCCGAAGAACTTTGAAGGACTGAAATCAGGACAGCAGCAGGACCTTGAGGGATGGACTGAAGGCCGGCTGCCGGAATTTGACGGACGGAATATATAGAAAGAGTAATTACTATGAAATACATTGAAACACTGCGGGAAGGCGAACACATTGGAGAAGTCTACCTGTGCAAAAAAAAGCAGAGCATGGTAACCAAGAATGGCAAACCCTATGACAACCTGACCCTTCAGGATAAGACCGGTCTGCTGAACGGGAAAATCTGGGATGTGAATTCCGGCGGAATCGGAGATTTCGATTCCATGGACTATATTTATGTCGTAGGGGACATCACGATTTTCCAGGGAGCGCCGCAGCTGAATATCCGGCGGGTCAGAAAAGTCAGCGAAGGGGAATACGATCCGGCGGATTATCTGCCCGTCAGTGAAAAGGACATTCCCACCATGTACGGAGAGCTGATGGATTACATTCAGAAGCTGAAAAACCCGCATCTGAAGGCGCTGGCAGAAGTGTTTTTCGGAAATGAGGCCTTTGCCCGAAAGTTCCAGCAGCATTCAGCCGCCAAAAGCGTGCATCACGGCTATGTCGGCGGTCTGCTGGAACATACCCTGTCCGTTACGAAAAACTGCGACTTTTTCAGCAAGCAGTATCCGATTCTGAACCGGGATCTGCTGCTGACGGCGGCCATGCTGCATGACATCGGCAAACTGTGGGAACTGTCTTCGTTCCCCCAGAATGATTACACCGATGAGGGGCAGCTGCTGGGGCACATCATGATCGGCGCTTCAAAAATCGACAAACAGATCGACCGGCTCCCGGATTTTCCGAAGGTTTTAAAATCCGAGCTGCTGCACTGCATTCTGGCGCACCACGGGGAACTGGAGTACGGTTCCCCGAAGAAACCGGCGCTGGCGGAAGCACTGGCGCTGAGCATGGCAGACAATCTGGACGCAAAGATGGAGACCTGGAAAGAAGCCACCGCTTCCCTGCAGGAGGGCAATCTGGAATGGCAGGGCTTTAACCGCCTGCTGGACTCCAATATCCGTCAGACCAGCCGATAAGGGGAAGGCATGAAGAAGAATGATGAATTAACCGTCCGAATCGAAGATATCAGCGTCAGCGGCGAAGGCATCGGCCGCGCGGAAGGCATGGTGCTGTTTGTCAAAGATACGGTTCCGGGGGACCTGGCACGGGTCCGGATCATGAAAATGAAGAAAACCTATGGCTACGCCCGTCTGATGGAACTGCTGGAAGCCTCGCAGGACCGTGTGGAGCCGCGCTGTCCCAGCGCCCGGTCCTGCGGCGGCTGTCAGCTCCAGCACATGTCCTATGCCCGTCAGCTGCAGTTTAAAACAGAAAAAGTCCGAAATAACCTGATGCGGATCGGGGGATTTGACGAAGCGCTGCTGCAGCAGATCATGGAGCCTATTATCGGAATGGAAGATCCCTGGCGCTACCGCAACAAGGCACAGTTTCCGGTGGGAAAGGACAGCAACGGACATATTGTCACCGGATTCTATGCAGGAAGAACCCACAGGATCATTCCAAACCGGGACTGCGTGCTTGGAATAGAAGAAAACCAGGAGATCCTGGATCTGATCATAGCCCATATGGAGCAATATCATATCGAACCCTATGACGAAAGCACCGGAAAGGGACTGGTGCGCCATGTGCTGATCCGCAGCGGATATTCCACCGGCGAACTCCTGGTCTGCCTGATCATAAACGGAACGGAACTGCCTTACGCGGAGGAACTGGCCGACCGTCTGTTTACTGTTCCGGGGATGACCTCCCTGTCACTGAACGTCAATCGTTCCCGGGGAAACCGGATTCTTGGAGAAGAAGTCATTCTCCTGCGCGGGCGCGCTACAATTACGGATACGATCGGTGCCGTGCGCTATCAGATTTCTCCGATATCCTTCTTCCAGGTCAATCCGGTCCAGACGGAAAAACTGTACGCCACTGCGCTGGAATACGCCGGTCTGACTGGCGGCGAGACCGTCTGGGATCTGTACTGCGGCATCGGAACGATTTCTCTGTTCCTGGCACAGAAGGCAGCCAGGGTATACGGCGTGGAGATTGTTCCGGAAGCGGTCAGAGATGCGGAAAGCAATGCAGAGCTTAATGGCTTCGGAAATACCCGCTTTTTTGCGGGAAAAGCCGAAGAGATACTGCCGGAATTTTACGAAAACGAACGGCAGCAGGGCAGAAAACCCTATGCAGACGTGATGGTGGTGGATCCGCCCCGCAAGGGCTGTGACGCGGCGCTGCTGGAAACGATGCTGAAGATGCGGCCGGAGCGTATCGTATACGTCAGCTGCGATTCGGCGACGCTGGCCAGGGACCTGAAAATCCTGGCGGCCGGGGGATATGAGCTGCGGCGGGTGCGGGCGGCGGATATGTTTCCTCAGGGGGTACACGTAGAGACTGTCTGCCTCTTGAGCAACCGAAAATCCAAGCCTGATTCATATATTGAGATTCCGCTGGATATGGAGGATTATTACAAAATCAAGGATTACGGCAAGGACTGGAAAAAGTTTAAGAATAAAGATGAGTCCGGTTCAGACGGCCAGGATAAAACTGCAGGCAGAGATTGAAAAATAGTTTGAATATATAGAATAAACAGAGCCGCTGGTGCATATATATCACTGGCGGCTTTTTACGTGGGCAAGAATTATAAAAATGGGGCATTGCGTATGATGGGAAAGCACGACATAATGAGGTTGAGCCGGAGCTGCATATTCTCCGGAGTAAAGTCCCTTTTTATTTCATCAAGGCAATCTGTCTTTGATATTCATTCTTATCAATTCCATTGGCAGGCAGTGACCTGACCGTCTGAAAGGAGAGTCCCTATGGAAGCAAAACAATCCAGAAGTATCAAGATTTATGAACAGAGTGGGTACCAGTACAAGCCAACTCCAACGATCATCCTGAAAGGACAGTGGCTGAGAGAACTGGGATTTGAGATCGGAGAGTATATTTCCGTCAGCTGTGAGAATGGCAGACTTATCATCACGCCGGATGAAGAAAGAGCTACTTTGGAGAAGGCTAAAGCGGAATACATGGAAAAAGAAACGCAGACGCTTCAGAAGAAATTTGAGAAGGAGAAAAGGTGGCTGCAGGCACAGTTCGTGGCAGAGAAGGCGGAGATATACAGGAATTCACAGAGTGTAGGCGAATCCGCACAAGAGTAGTAGGAAATCAGAGAAAAAACACGGGCATCATTTTCTGAGGGTTCCCGATATAATGATGTCAGGTCAAGCGAGGCATCGGTGTTCTGACAGAACAGTGCATTTGAAGTTTCGACTGATTCAGCTCCAATGCAACCTGTTGTTTCTGGAAGGTTGAGATGTAGGACGGCGCCGTATTTACAATCGAATACCTGCACTTCAAAGGCGGATGGATTTCCAGATTCCGATGAAGCCTTGATGAGAGCGGGATGATGCATATTAAAGCGATGGGCTTTGATCTGCGGGAGAATTAGGCTCTCTTGCGGGTCAAAGCTCTTTTTTTTGTAGATGAAGTTTTACAAATATGGAGGAATGCTATAGATGGAGAAAATAACAGTTGAGGAGCTTCAGCGGCTGGAGAATCAGGATATTCGGGAGTTGAAGCGTGAAGATCTGGATAATACAGGAGATATTGTGGTCGATAAATCACTTCCGGCAGAAAGGCGAATGATGAAGTTTCTGGAAGAGACAAAAAATCCTTATGCGGAAAATGTCGGAGAGTATATTCTGATGGTTACGTTCTCGAAAACTTCGGACAGGACACTTGAAGATCAGGTGATAAGCCTTGCAAAGCGTATGACGCGTATAACACTTTAAGATCCGCTGTAGAATGATGTCATCATGGAGGAGGAAATGATTATGGCGAGGAGAAAAAGACAGTACAGAGTACTTACAGTCAATGAGGCTGTTGGCTACAGCAGAAAACCTACGCCTTTTCTACGGATACAAGGACTTTGGTTGAAGGATTGTGGATTTAATGTTGGAGATCCATATTATGTAAAATGCGAGGAGGGAAAGCTGATTATCACTGTGGGTGGTGAAATCAGGGAAGCAATGCTGGAAGAAAGAGATTGAAGCTGTAAAGCGGAATGAAATTGCAGCAGGAGATGATCTGAAGGATTGGCGTCATTTTCCGGAATATGAAACCACATCAGAAAACTTTGAGGTATAGGCATTTTGGCAGGAGAACCTGTTTGAGATGCCTTTTTTGTTTGATGCGATCTGTTAAAGAGAATATTGATCAACATCTTGACAAAATCTTATCCTCTTCGATACAGAGCCTCATACAAAAAAAGATATATGCACACAGCGTATTTAATGGCTTTCGACAGATTTTCAGTCTGCTGGAGGTTTTTATTTTTTGCCTTGACGTGTATTGCGAATTTTGAGCTGATGAACATGATGGTGTGTGCATACGAAAACGTACTCTCCCCTGCTCTGCCCGGCTACAATTTGCATACGTAGAAAATAAATGCAAAAAAGAGACGAAATAATGACTTTTATATTCCAACTTCGGGAGCACCTGAAAAGTCGAACTATAACTGTCATAAAATTGTGACAGGCCTTAAGAGTCATACTTTGCACACGCTTTGGTTGAGCAAAGTGCCTATATTTGATATAATATTGACTGAAAACTTTTAGTCAATTTGCGTACTCGCTAGTACGTTTCAGGAGAGCATGAATGATAAAGGACAACAAGCAGAAAATAAAGCTCCTGCAACTGAACGAAATGCTCAGGCAGGAGTCTGATCCGGAACATCCATTACGGACAGTAGTGATTTGTGACAAACTGAAAACCTTTGGGATCTCATGTGATCGGCGTACTCTGAGTAAAGATATTAAGGTTCTACGAGAGTTTGGATTCGATATAAAAGAGAAAATGATCGGCCATGAAAAGGGCTACTATGTGGATCAGCGGGGCTTCTCCGTTGCAGAGCTTAAGATCATGATCGACGCAATTCAGGCAGCGAGCTTCGTGACGAAGGATAAGACCGATGACTTGGTTTACCGGATTGCTACGATGGGAGGAACGAGAAAGAGTGACATCCTGAAGAGCAATATTGTCTGCTTCAATACCCGGAAACATACGAATGAAGAGATCTATTCGAATGTTGAGGTGCTGGAGAAAGCACTGCAGGAAAAGACACAGGCGTCCTTTTATTATTTCGACCTGAATGAAAAGGGCGAGCGTGTTTATCGGAAAGAGAAGAAGCGGTATGTGGTGGAGCCAATGGCCCTTATCTTCAATGAGGATAACTACTACCTGATGTGTTTTTCTTCCAAGTATGATGGAATCACGAATTATCGTGTAGACCGGATGGAAGACGTGCAGGTCGAGGAGGAACCAGTTACACCTGGGGCCATTATTGATGACTCAGATATCGCAGAGTATACAAAGCAGGCCTTCAAGATGTATGGCGGGCCAGTGATTGATATAACGCTGGAGTTCGACGACAAGCTGCTCGGCGTCGTTGAGGATAAATTCGGTGAGGACGTCAATGTGGTGCGAACCGGGCCAGACAAGCTGGTCGCATCGGTCCAAGTACAGGAGAGCCCAGTGTTCTGGGGATGGCTCTTCCAGTTCGGAAAGCAGATGAAGATCCTGTCGCCAGAGTCATTAGTGAAACAATATAAGGATAGGGTCAAGAATATGACAGATAAAGATACAGAAGGATAGATTACACGATATGTCAAATTCAAAAAGGGTATTTTTCGATAAATATGAAACGGTTATTCTTCTCGATTTTTATTTAAAGACATTAAATAAAGAAATGTCTCGCCACATAGCAGTAAAACGCTGTTCAAGAC
>CAMNOU010000049.1 GCA_946546945.1 uncultured Lachnospiraceae bacterium | reverse complement strand
CGATTTACCGTGCGTACTACGTACGCCCGTAAATCCTCCACTTTCTGAGAGCTTATATAATAAATCATGATCTGAGAGCAGTCTGATATAATCTCTTTCCAGCTTGTGATAATCAGCACTGCCCGCACGGCTCCTTGCTGTTACGATGATGTCTTTTCCCTGTACAGTGTTAACATTATTGATTCTGAAAATCTCTCTAATTTTTCTGCAGAATGTATGTCTTACAACGCTGTTTCCGACCTTTTTGCTGACAGAAATACCGAGTCTGTTATGATCAGTCTCATTTTCTTTTACATACATAACAAGAACACCGCAGGCCTTTGACCTTCCGGTGTTATAAATATTTCGGTACTCGCTGTTCTTTTTAATAGACGGAAATCTTTTCACCTATATTTATGAAAAAAGACCGCGGATACCGCGGTCCGTATAAGCATTAGACTGTCAATTTAGCTCTTCCTTTTGCTCTTCTGTTAGCTAAAACTTTTCTTCCGCCTGCGCTGCTCATTCTGGCTCTGAAACCATGAACTTTTGATCTCTGTCTCTTCTTTGGCTGAAATGTCATTTTCATGATCCGATCACCTCCTAACTTTTAAATTTATGTACAGCTAAAACATCTACTGTATTATATAGAAGACCCCCTAAAAATGTCAACAAAATTTATTCATAAATTTAATAACATTATGTCAACATTAACATAAATAATGTTGATGATTTATAAGCTATCAACATTTCATTGAAAATAATGTGGATTTCAAGTAAAATAAAGAAGCACTGTATTATAGTATATATTATAATAATGAAGAAACAGGTCTCATGACCGGCAAGTTATTCACAATGCATTCAGAACGGGGATTGTTGATAAATGTTATCCACTATAAAAAATAAATGGCAGGATATTCTTCTGTTTATGAAGAATGAATTTGAACTCACGGATATCTCCTACCAGACGTGGCTTGTTCCTCTGCGCCCTTACAGACTGGATGGCGACAGGCTCTATATCGTTGCTTCTGAGGATAATGATACGATCCGTCAGATCATTGCAAAAAAATACAAGGAGCTGCTTCCGATCGCCGTGGAAAGCGTGACAGGCATTAAGGTAACGCCTGATTTTATTCTTGAGACGGAAATTGACCAGCTTTCAAATTCCTCTCTGGCAGATACCCATTTTCCCGACCCGGAATATGATTTTAACGAACTGATCAAAAAGAACGGACTGAATCCGAATTTCACCTTCTTTACCTTCGTTCCGGGCAAGTCCAATGAACTCGCGCATGCCGCATCTCTTGCGGTTGCGGAAAACCCGGGCCAGGAGTATAAGCTGCTTTATCTTTACGGAGGCGTCGGACTCGGCAAGACACACCTGATGCACGCGATTGCCATTTACATCCTGAAAAATAACCCGAAGGCCAGGATCCTTTATACGACCTCGGAAAATTTCATGAATGAATATGTCAATTCCATCCGCAATAATACGGGAGAAGCCTTCCGTAAAAAATACCGCAGCCTGGATGTGCTCCTCATCGACGATATCCAGTTCATTGCGGGACGTGACAGCACCCAGGAGGAATTTTTCAACACCTTCAACACGCTTTACAATAACAATAAGCAGATCATCATTTCTTCCGATAAGCCGCCGAAGGATATCAATAATCTTGAAGAGAGGATCAAATCAAGATTTGAAGGAGGCATGACGGTAGACATCCAGCCGCCGAATTTTGAGACCAGGATGGCGATCCTGCGCAAAAAGGAAGAGGTTTCCGGATATCAGGTGGATGATGAAGTGATCAAATATATCGCTTCCAATATTAAATCCAATATCCGTACGCTGGAAGGCGCTCTGTCAAGGATCGTGCTCAAATCCAAGCTCGAAAAGATTCCGATCGATGTGGATTCGGCAGCGGAAATATTAAGAGACCTGATTTCTCCGGACCAGTCAGGCAATACCAGGATCCTTCCGAAAAAGATCATTTCGGTCGTTGCGGAGCACTACCAGCTGAGCGAGGAGGATATCCTTTCTCCGAAAAAGAATAAGGAACTGGCTTATCCGAGACAGATCATCATGTATTTATGCCGTGAACTGACTTCCTTTACCCAGAAGGATATAGGACTTGCACTCGGCAACCGCGATCATGCGACGGTTATCCACGGGATTAAGAGGATATCAACAGATCTGAAGACAGATGAAAAACTGAAAGCAGATATCGAGATACTGAAGAAGAAAATCACTCCTTAACAGTCTTCTCCGATCTCAACAGGGATCCACGACTGCTCAAACATAAGTATCAACACGTAAAAACCGCAGATAATATGGCTCTGAAGATGTTTTCCACATTTCCACAGCACCTAATACTAATAATACTAAAAAGATATAAATATCAATAACGGAGAGTTCCCATGAAAATCAGATTCAATAAAACAGAATTGATCAATGCAGTGAATATTGTTTCCAAAGCTGTTTCGTCAAAGACGACCATGCCGATCCTGGAATGTATTCTCATTACCGCCACGCCGGATGAGATAAGACTGACAGCGAATAATCTGGAACTCGGGATCGAAACAACGATCAAATGCGATAAGTGCATTGTTGAAGAGCCCGGAAAGACTGCAGTGGAAGCAAGGCTTTTCTCCGATATCATTCATAAGATCACGGAAGAACCGGACGGAGAAATCCGTTTTGATTCGGACGGCACGATCGTAGATATGAACAGCAGCACCGCCAATTTCAAGATCCAGGAAAAGGATCCGGATCAGTTCCCTGACCTGCCGATCCTTAAGGAGGACCATTATATTACCCTCTCCCAGTATACGCTGAAGGAAATCATTAAAGATACGATTTTCTCGATCGCAGTCAATGATTCCAACAAAATGATGACCGGAGAGCTGTTTGAGGTTGACGGAACAAATCTGAAGGCCGTAACGCTGGACGGACACCGTATTTCGATCCGTAATACGGAGCTTCGCGATACCTACGGTAAATTTAAGGCGATCATTCCCGGAAGGACTCTGAATGAGATTTCAAAGATCCTGAACGGTGATGCCGACAGTGAAGTCAATATTTTCTTTGAAAATGAAAGTGTCATGTTCCGTTTTGATCAGACCGTGATGGTATCGAGACTGATCGACGGTGAATATTTCAGAATCGATTCCATGCTTTCCTCCGATTACGAGACGAAGGTCGTGATCAACAGGAAGGAATTCTTAAGTCATGTGGAAAGATCTACGATCCTGATCAGGGAAACGGATAAAAAGCCTCTTGTATTCAACATTACGGATAACAATATGAAGCTTAAGCTGAATACTGTTCTCGGCAGCCTGGATTCGGATCTGGCTGTACAGAAGACCGGCAAGGACCTGATGATCGGCTTCAATCCGAAATTCATCCTGGATGTGCTGCGTGTCGTTGAGGATGAGGAAGTATCCATCTACATGACCAATTCCAAGGCACCCTGCTTTATTCGGGATGATGAGCAGAAATATATTTATCTGATCCTTCCGATTAATTTTAATCCGGCTGCTTATTAAATATGATCATTCATTCAGTCGAACTAAATAATTTCCGCAATTATGAATATCTGAAGCTGCAGCTGGATCCGGGCGTTAATATTTTCTACGGCAATAATGCGCAGGGAAAAACGAATATTCTGGATGCCGTCTATGTAGGCTGCACTTCCAAGTCTCATAAGCTGTCAAAAGACAGGGAAATGATAAGATTTGACCGGAATGAGGCACATATCAGGATCAATCTGACAAAAAAAGAGGTTCCTTACCGGATCGACATGCATCTGAAGAAGAACAGCGCAAAGGGCATTGCGGTCAACGGAATACCGATCAGGCGTTCTTCCGAGCTGTTCGGCATAGCAAATGTCGTGATTTTTTCTTCAGAGGATCTGAATATTATCAAGGACGGCCCTTCGGAAAGAAGAAGATTTATGGATCTTGAGCTTTGTCAGCTCAATAAGATCTATGTTTATAATCTGATTTCCTACACAAAGGTGGTCAATCAGAAAAATAAGCTTCTGAAGGAATATGAATTCCGGAAGGATGCAGATGATTTTATCGATATTTATAATCAGCAGCTGGTCCAGTACGGAAGCGAACTGATCAGGATCAGGTCCGGATTTGTGGATTCGCTGAATTCCCTGATCAGAGGGATCCATGCGGATATCACGGACGGTCTGGAAGAGATATCCGTCGGGTATGAAATGCAGACGACGGCGGAAGCATTTGCAGATAATCTCAATAAATCGCGGCCGCAGGAGATCCGTGCCGGCATGAGTCTGGTCGGTCCTCACAGGGATGATCTTATATTTACGATCAACGGGATCGATATCCGGCATTACGGATCGCAGGGTCAGCAGCGTACAGCGGTACTGAGCCTGAAGCTTGCCGAGATCCTGATGGTGGAGGAAATAACCGGTGAAAGACCGCTGCTCCTTTTGGACGATGTTCTTTCGGAGCTTGACAGAAAGCGGCAGAACCAGCTGCTCGGGACGATCAGGGAAGGACAGACACTGATCACCTGTACCGGTCTTGACGATTTTATAGACCATCGGTTTCATATAGACAAAATTTTTCATGTTTCCAACGGAAGCGTAACAGGAGAAAACTAATGGCAGAAGAAAAAAATATTACGGCATCTGAACTTCAGGGTATGAATGTATCTGAAAATAAAAACAGTTTCGAAGTTGGAGACGTTGAATATGATGCGTCGCAGATCCAGATCCTGGAAGGTCTTGAGGCTGTCAGAAAAAGGCCGGGTATGTATATCGGCTCTACGGCTGCGCCCGGACTTCATCATATGGTATATGAGATCGTGGATAACGGCGTTGATGAAGCACTTGCCGGACACTGCAAAAATATTACTGTCAGCATTAATGCCGATAATTCCATTACTGTAAAGGATGACGGAAGAGGAATTCCCGTGGATAAGGAAAAAAAGACGGGAAAATCCGCTCTTGAAGTCGTTTATACGATACTGCATGCCGGCGGCAAATTCGGAAACGGCGGTTATAAGGTTTCCGGCGGCCTGCATGGCGTAGGCGCTTCGGTTGTAAATGCGCTTTCAGAATGGCTGGAGGTAAGGGTCTGCAGAGACGGGCATATTCATTTCCAGAGATATGAAAGAGGAAAGGTCATGACGCCGGTCAAGGTGATCGGGGACTGCCCTGCAGGACAGACCGGTACCGAGGTTACCTTTAAGCCGGACCCGGAGATTTTTGAAACTGTCGTATTCGATTATAAGACGATCAAAACAAGACTCCGCGAGACTGCATTTCTGACGAAGGGACTGAGGATCCATCTGATCGATGACCGTGAGGATAAGCATGATAAGGTCTTCCATTATGAAGGCGGCATCAAGGAGTTTGTGACTTATCTGAATCAGGCGAATGTGCCCTTATATCCGAATGTGATCTACTGCGAGGGCGATTATCAGGATATTAATGTCGAAGTCGCGATGCAGCATACGGATGCTTA
The DNA here is from genome assembly GCA_946546945.1 of uncultured Lachnospiraceae bacterium. Classification (GTDB taxonomy): domain Bacteria; phylum Bacillota; class Clostridia; order Lachnospirales; family Lachnospiraceae; genus Eubacterium_I. The sequence goes on along the minus strand of CAMNOU010000049.1, from coordinate 1,104 downwards.
TACGGAAAATATCTACAGCTTCGTCAATAATATCAATACGCCGGAGGGCGGCACGCATCTGACAGGCTTCAGAAATGCCATTACCAAGACGATCAATGACTATATCCGTTCCAATAAGCTGATCAAGGACAGTGAGGATAATTTAAGCGGAGAAGATATCCGTGAAGGACTGACTGCGATCATTTCCGTTAAAATCAGCGATCCGCAGTTTGAGGGTCAGACGAAAATGAAGCTCGGCACCAGCGAGGCTTCCGCGGCGGTCAGCCGTATCGTTTCTGAACAGCTGACTTATTTCCTGGAGCAGAATCCGCAGGTTGCGAAGCTGATGTGCGAAAAGTCGATCCTGGCGCAGAGAGCAAGAGCCGCAGCCAGAAAAGCAAGGGAGCTGACCAGGAGAAAGTCTGTTCTGGAGGGAGCAGGCCTGCCCGGTAAGCTTGCTGACTGCACCGAAAAGGATCCTGAAAAGTGCGAGATCTTTATCGTAGAGGGAGATTCCGCTCTGGGACCGGCAAAGAACTGCCGTGATATCCGTTATCAGGCTGTCATGCCTCTCCGAGGTAAGGTGCTGAATGTCGAGAAGGCTCGTATTGACAGAATTTATGCTAACAAAGAGATTCAGGGCATGATTACTGCTTTCGGTACGGGAATTCATGATGATTTTGATATTACAAAGCTTCGTTATAACAAGATTATTATCATGACAGATGCCGATGTTGACGGAGCGCATATTTCCACGCTGATGCTGACCTTCCTGTACAGGTTTATGCCGGAGCTGATCAAACAGGGACATGTGTACCTTGCCCAGCCGCCTCTTTATTATGTCAGAAAAAATAAAAAGCTTTATTATGCCTATAATGACGTCGAAAGAGACCAGCTGCTTGAAAAGGTAGGTAAGGATGCGGACGTACAGCGATTCAAGGGTCTGGGAGAAATGGAGGATCAGGAGCTTTCCGAGACGACCATGGATCCGGAGACCAGGACGCTGCTCAGAGTTAATATGGACGAGAATTCCAAATCGGAACTGGATCTGACCTTTACGACCTTAATGGGAGACCAGGTCGAGCCGCGCCGCATATTCATAGAAGAAAATGCGAAATATGTAAC
>CAMNOU010000048.1 GCA_946546945.1 uncultured Lachnospiraceae bacterium | reverse complement strand
AGAAAATGATCCGATATATAGAAGGGGATATATTCAAAAGCCCTGCTCAGGTAATTGTGAATACAGTAAATACTGTTGGTGTTATGGGCAAGGGAATCGCTCTTGAATTCAAAAAACGCTATCCGGATATGTTTCAGGCATACAGAGATATCTGTGACAAAAGAAAACTGAAAACGGGTTCTTTGATGCTTTATTACGAACCGGATCATTGGGTATTGCTTTTCCCCACTAAGGAGAATTGGAGAAACCCTTCCAGGATGGAATATATTGAGGCGGGGTTGAGTAAATTTTGTCGAACTTATGCTGAAAAAGGAATCACGTCGGTCGCATTTCCAAAACTCGGATGCGGGAATGGAGAGTTAAACTGGTCAGATGTTCAGCCTGTGATGGAAAAATACCTTACGAATCTCCCCATTGATATTTATATTTATCTCGGTACTGGTCCGGATCCTCTTCCAGAGCATAAGATTCAGGAGAAGACTGTAGACTGGCTCCGACAACATGCAAAGGATATGTCTTTTCAGGGCCTTGAGGATGATATCCGGTATAACTGTTCAATCGTTCCACTTCTTTTTTCGTCTGCCGGAACTGAGTGGAATGTCATCTGGAAGGAGGGGCTTGTTTTTGAAAAACAGAATACGGCGGCACAATCTGTAACATTGAGTGAAGATGATTTTTTTGAAATATGGTCTGATCTTCGCACCAGCGGTATTGTTTTAAGGGGAGAGGACGACTCGCCTAATCGGCTTGTCCAGGATCTCTTGTTATCGTTAGGATACGTCTCTGAAATAAGGATTACAGACGGCAGAAACGGGGAAAAAACGGAGGGATATCAGATTAATTCCGGAAATGGACGAGTATATGCGTTAAAAGGATGTGCTGATGAGTTATAAAGATATTATATTAAAAAATGAAGAGTTCGCTCCAACACGATGGTGGCCGCATTATGCATATCATTACACGGATATACGCAATGCTGTCAGCATTTTGGAAAGTGGGATGCTGTACAGCCGATTACGTGCTGAGGAACTTCACGTTATGATGAATGACAATGCAAGCCGGCAGGTAATTGATATGACAGCTCAGAAAACAGCTTCGTATGTACGCTTCTATTTCAGGCCATTGACACCAACACAGTATTACAATGAAGGGTTTAAACATAGGGATCTTCGATATGATAGCGATCCTTATGCGAATGTTCCGGTTCCCATATTTTTCTTCTTTCATCTGGAACGGCTTCTGTCAGATCCGAATACATGTTTTTCGGAAGGATCAGAGGCTGGAGGAGGAAATCCCGTGCTGAATGGAGAGGAAGCGTTTTCCGGTCTGGATTTTAAAATGATATATAAGAATGGCCCATACATATCTCAGGATCCTGAAAGCAAAAAAAAGGAGGGTTCTCTCAGGCAATCTGAAATTTTGTACCCTGAAATGTACAAAATAAACGGAGCTTTGGCAGGGATTGTCTGCCGTAATGAGGAAGAAAGAACAACCTTTCTGAATCTGCTGAGGGATAAGAACAACCAACTCTTCTCTTATTGGCAGCCTCGTATCAGAGTAATGAACAAAGATCTTTACTATAATAATGGATTGTTTGTTGAAAGCTGTGGCCTTCACGGAACAGATTTCAGTATTGTATTCTCGGATGCATATCCCAGAAAGAGATATGTAAACAGAAAGAGCAGCGACTTACAGCTTAAAGCAAGTGCCCGATTTGAATGGTTTCGCAAAAATGAACTGCTGAAGCGAAAAGACTTTGAGTGGACTATGAATTACCTGAACGCAAAGCCAATTACTTTTCGCGGTATGCCGGAGATAAAAACTGCTTCAGAGTTATCTGTAAAGATTTTTCTGGAGAATCAATTGATGTGCTATCAAAAACTCTCTCTTCTGATTGGAGGATATTAATATATATCCGAAATTTTATACCGGAAGTTTAATGACAACACTGTTTTTTTATGATATAGTGGTCAATGGAATGAAACAGGACTACAGGTCTGGAAAGGAAAGGCAATGCTGCAGATACATACGTATAATTACAGAAATTTAAAACGCCCGTATGATTATCAGGATACAATTATGCCCGCAGCTGATAAAGCTGAAAGGCTTATTTCGACATGCCTTAACCAGGACGGATCAAGTGGATATCTGAGACCGGATGCCCCCATGTGCATACTGGAATAATCAGATAAATCGAAGTATGAATGCTGAAACTGCCGCTTGTCCGAAAAGACAAGCGGCTTTTTGCGCGTAACTACGAATGGCACCGCAGACATGTCGGGAGGATTAGATCTTAAGGAAAGATAAGGCAGCATAGCCGGCACTCCTGTGGACCGGCGCTGCCGGGATATGGGAGGTGCGATATGATAGAGATTCCATTCGTTGATACTGTCGCAACCGGAAGGAACATCGACAGGCTGAGGATCGCAGCCGGCATGTCTGTAAAGGATATGCAGATGGTCTTTGGATTTGCGACCCCGCAGGCGATCTACAAGTGGATCCGCGGAACATCCATGCCGACCATCGACAATCTGGTGATCCTGGCTGCCATGCTGGGAGTGACCCTGGACGAGATCGTCGTTGTGGAGACCGCAGCCATGAAGTGCGGATAGATACAATTACATACAGTTTTTGAAGGAGGGCCGGATTTCGCCGGCCCGCAGATCAATATAGAGGTCAGTGGGGAAAATCCAATCCACTGTCCTGTGGGATGCTTACAGCAAAACAGCTATGAGAGCACATGACTTTTAATCATGAAAGAGATGCATCCTGAACAAGTGACCCTTACAGCAAAGAATATTGGCAAAACCAGACTGTAAATCTGCAAAGCGGTTCGAATCCGTAACTCACAGGGTCATGCTTATAAAACAGCGGAAGGGAGGAAAAGGCAATGAATTTCGCTGAAGCAGCTATGAAGAATGCTGCATTTACAAGAACTGAAAATGGAGCCGTGGCTTTAAACACCACCGGCGATGCAAGACTGGACTTCTTCGGAACCGCCGGTTCACTCCGCGGCGCGGACAAGGAGCGGATCACCCGTCTTTTCTCCGAGGCATACAAGGAAGATCCGCTGTTCGCAACGAAGATTGCATTCTACGCGCGTGACATCAGAGGCGGACTGGGTGAAAGGCAGACCTTCCGTATGCTGTTGCAGTTTATGGCGAAGTGCCATCCGGAAGCTCTGCGTCCGAACCTGGATCTGATCGGCGTATACGGCCGTTACGATGACCTGTACTGCCTGATCGGCACGCCTCTGGAAAATGAGATGTGGGCTGCCATGAAGAGACAGTTCGAAGAGGATCGTCAGAACCTGCAGGCCGCATTCCGGCATGTGCTGGAGATCGCTGTGCAGAATCATGTGGCTCAGGAGGACATGCCGAAGTCCCTGATTGTTATCTCCGACATGGAGATCGACTACTGCGGTGACAGGAACTGGACCTTCTACGAGAAGATGTCTCAGAAGTTCAGACAATACGGCTACCAGATCCCGAACATCATCTTCTGGAACGCGGCAAGCCGTCACGATGTCTTCCACGCCGACAGAAGCCGTGCCGGCGTACAGCTGGTAAGCGGGCATTCTGCAGCTGTGTTCCGACAGGTCATGCAGTGTGTCGGGCTGAATCCGGTGGAGGCGATGGAGAAAATCATCAACTCCGAAAGATATGCGTCCATCACGGTTGCCTGAGAAGTGAGCTGTGCCCACTATTTGAGACGTTTTTGAGCGCAGAAAGAATTATACTACTTATTCGACATTGTCAGATGGAAAACATATGTCTCCCCATTCGAGTGACGAGATCCGTGCAGCGGGAGGCAGATCATGAGGGTGGGAAGTTATGAATTTAAGCATCGGAATAGCGGGATTCATGATTAGTACGCTTGGTTTGATACAAGTGCTGATCAGCCAGCATTTTGAGCAATGGACGAAAAAATTTTTTATTGCTTTTTTTAGTATTATGGTTGCCATTGCCATTTTTAATCTGTCCGGTCAGTTTGTATCCATGCATGCCGATCTGACTCATGCAAGAATCTTTCGATTTACCTTGTTTTGGGAATCTCTTCTTCCATTTGAGTGAACCAAACGCTCAAAACAAAGATGAAATCTATGTTGTTTACAAGAAAAAGCCGGATATTGTACAGGGTGGAAAGCCGACTGTAAAGCCGGCCGGTTCAGTTAAGCCCCCGGTCGCTCCCAGAATCAACAAGGAGTCCACGCCCAACGGGGATGATACAAATACGCTTGCCCTCAGTCTCATCAGCGATACGGCGGCTCCGGCAGGGTATAACCTCCTTTCAGAGCCGATAGAAATTACAGTTGAGAAAGCCGGTGTCAGATACAACCAGAGCGACAGCGGCCGGTCAATGAGCAATCAGGGTGTCATTCACCAAAATGAAACAGACCCCTATACATTGACCGTTACCAACAATGCAGGCTACGAACTTCCTTCAACCGGCGGAGCCGGCACACGGCTCTTCACGATTCTCGGCAGCATCCTGACCCTTGGAACGGGAGGATTACTGTGGAGGAGACGGAGATTGATCTGAGAACGGAAATCCGATGGATATCGCTGCGTCTGATCCGAAGAAAAAATGGTCAGTGGAGATTGATTTCTCTGCTGGCCATTATTTTTTCTTGACAGAATCCTCATGACTGCTATAATATGTATTAGCAACTGATACAAGTACAAGCATAAATGAGGTGACAGAAATGAATTTTTCAGCAAAGGAAATGATCAGGAAGAGAAAGAGTGTCAGGACATTTGACGGGAGACCTCTTTCCGATGCAGACAGAAAGAATCTGGAAGACTATATTCATACATTGACGAATCCGTTTGATGTGCCGGTGGAGTTCCGCCTGTTTGACGCAAAGGAGCATGCTCTCTCCAGTGCGGTAATCGTCGGAGAAAACACTTATCTCGCTGCAAAGGTAAAACGGGAAGATCACTATGAGATCGCTTACGGATACAGCTTTGAAAAGGTTTGTCTGTATGCGCTGTCTCTTGGAATCGGAACCGTCATGCTGGCTGCCTCCTTAAGCAGAAAAACATTTGAGCAGGCAATGGATGTCAGGAGCGATGAAGTGCTTCCTGCTGGCAGCCCGGTCGGATATCCGGCAGAGAAAAGATCCATTCGGGAGAATCTGATGCGCAAGGGGCTGAAGTCAGATGAGCGCATTCCGTTCAGTGAGCTGTATTTTGACCGCACATTTGAGAACGGACTCACGAAAGAAGCAGCAGGGGATTTTGCGGAGGCTCTGGAGATGGCAAGACTTTCTCCCTCTGCCGGAAACAAGCAGCCCTGGAGGGCAGTCGCGGATGGTGATAAAGTACATTTTTATGAGCAAAAGTCCATGAAGGACAGTTCTCTCGGAGACATCCAGAAGGTGGATGTGGGAATCGCGCTGGCGCATTTTGAGATGACGATGGAAGAGAACGGCGTTAGCGGGAGCTTCTCTTTTGAAGATCCGGGAATAAAGGCACCGGCCGGGACATACTACATGGTAACCTATGAAAGGAAGAGATGATGGATACAAAGTTTTCTTCAGCAATTCATATGCTGATCCTGATATCAGAGGCTGAAACGCCGATGACATCGGAGGAGATCGCGGTGAGTGTCGGCACGAATGCCAGTTACATACGAAAGGTCACAGGGCTTCTGAAGAAGAAAGGAATCATAGAGAGCAGGCAGGGAGTCAGCGGGTTTCAGCTTGTCATCAGACCGGAGGAACTGACCCTGTACGAAGTATATCAGGCAGTCTCTGAGACAGAGCAGGTTCATGTATTCGATCTGCATCAGAATCCGAACGACCAGTGCATTGTCGGAAAGCATATCAGACCGGTTTTAACGGATGTGTTCCGGTCTGTAGAAGAAAAAGCAGAACAGAAATTAAAAAATACGACATTAAGGGACTGCATGGACAGGATGCTAAGCGAGATAGAAAGGAGCGGCGATCGGTGAAGGCAGCGATATTGAAAGGCTATGATAAGAACGGATGTGATCTGGAGATCAGGGACATCCCGGTTCCGGAGATTTCGGAGAAAGAGGTCCTGGTAAAGATCCGGACGGCAGGCGTGAATCCTCTCGACAATATGATCATTCGCGGGGAAGTGAAACTGATCGTGCCGTATTCTTTTCCTCTCGTCATGGGTAATGAATTTGTGGGGATCATTGAAAAGACTGGAGCTGCTGTGAAAGGTTTTTCGGCAGGGGATCGTGTATACGGAAGAATGCCGCTTACGAAGATCGGAGCATTTGCGGAATATGCAGCGGCAGACGCATCAGCGATCGCAAAGGTGCCGGAGTATCTTTCCGATGAAGAGGCGGCCTGTGTCCCGCTTACAGCGCTGACGGCACTGCAGGCATTTGAATTGATGCATCCGAAGGCGGGAGAGTCTGTTTTCATTTCCGGAGGAACCGGAAGCCTTGGGGCAATGGCGATTCCGGTGGCGAAGAGCTTTGGCCTGACCGTGATCACCAACGGAAACGGCGCGAGTGAAGACCGTGTCAGGAAACTGGGGGCGGACCGGTTCATCGATTACAAAAAGGAAGACTATGCAAAGGTCCTTTCGGATGTGGATTATGTGCTGGATACGCTTGGTGACCGTGAGCTGCCAAAAGAATTCGCTGTATTGAAAAAGGGCGGCAGCCTGGTATCACTGCGGGGACTTCCGAACGGAGAATTTGCTGTAAGAAGCGGAATGTCCTTCGGCAAACGGATGCTGTTCAAAATGGCAGGCAGAAAGTATGACAAGATGGCAGCCGCCAAAGGACAAAAGTACTTCTTTATCTTCGTTCATGAAGACGGGCAAGGACTGGAGAGGATTTCAGAAATCTTCATGAATACGCCGATAGAAGCGTCCGTGGATGAGGTGTTCAGCCTGGATGATGTGAATGGAGCGCTGAAGAAAGTGGCTTCAGGCGGTTCGAAGGGAAAGACTGTTTTGAAAATGTTTTAAAGGGGTTCCTGTTCCTGAGATATTACTGTACAGAAACAAAGAGAATAGATGATAAGACATAATAAAAAAACAGCAGATCTAATCCGTGCCGAAATAAATCTGCCGCAATGGTTCCGGCATGGAAGAAAACATCATTTGAACAATCGTTTCAGCAGATGTCAGGTTGTCCTGCAGAACCCATTCTTTCGTCATGCCGACGGCTCCATAACAATAAAAGCGGATGTTGAAAAGAAGCTGTGCGTCCAGCGTATCCCTTCCGCTCATTTTCTTTGCCAGTTCTGTATATTTTGCGGAAAAATACTCCAGCATATACTGCCAGAGGGCATTCTGTGAAGTGTCCTCGTAGGCCCGTTTGTAGAAAAGCATATCATTTTTCATCTGTTTCATACTCTCTGCAGCGTCGTGCGGATTGATGAGATTCGTTCTGTCCGCTGACTGGAAAAAAATCCAGGCGACAAGTTCATACTTGTCTCTGAAATGATAATAAAAAGTTGACCGCTCGATCTCTGCTGTCTGACAGATCTCTGTAATACGGATTTTATCAAGCGGCTTTTTCTTCATGAGCTCTTTCATTTTGTCTGCAATCCAAAGTTTGGTGCGCTCAGCCATAAGATCCTTAACTTCCAGCGAGTGTTAACACTCAACTGAAATGACTTTGAGAAAAAGCC
>CAMNOU010000047.1 GCA_946546945.1 uncultured Lachnospiraceae bacterium | reverse complement strand
ACTGGCTTTCCGGGCTCCATCACTCCTTGATGGACTTCATTGTCGGGAAGAGCAGCACGTCACGGATGGCTGCCGAGTTTGTCAGCAGCATGACAAGACGGTCAATTCCGTATCCGATTCCGCCGGTAGGGGGCATGCCGATTTCCAGGGCATTTAAGAAGTCTTCGTCTGTGTGATTGGCTTCTTCATCTCCTGCTTCAAATGCCGCATCCTGAGCCGCGAAACGCTCTCTCTGATCGATCGGATCATTCAGCTCTGAGTAGGCATTGGCCATCTCCCAGGTATTGATAAAGAGTTCAAAACGCTCTACCTTCTCCGGATCTGTCGGTTTCTTCTTTGTGAGCGGAGAAATCGCAACCGGATGATCCATGATAAAGGTCGGCTGGATCAGCTCTTTTTCGCAGTATTCTTCAAAGAACAGGTTGATGATATCTCCCTTTGTGTGGCGCTCTTCGAATTCGATCTTATGCTCTTTTGCAAGGGCTTTTGCGGCTTCATCGCTCTCTACTGTATCGAAATCGATGCCCGCGTATTTTTTGATGGCATCATTCATGGTCATGCGCGCAAAAGGCTTGCCCAGATCGATCTCCGTGTCATTATAGATGATGGTCGTGGAACCGCAGACTTTTTCAGCCAGGTAGCGGAACATGCTCTCGGTCAGTTCCATCATGCCTTCATAATCCGTATAAGCCTGATACAGTTCCATCAGTGTAAACTCAGGGTTGTGCCTGGTGTCTACGCCTTCGTTGCGGAACACTCTTCCAATCTCATAGACACGCTCCAGGCCGCCTACGATCAGGCGCTTCAGATAGAGCTCCAGAGAAATACGAAGCTTCACATCCTCGTCTAAAGCGTTGTAATGTGTTTCAAAAGGCCGCGCAGCAGCTCCGCCCGCATTCGGCACGAGCATCGGGGTCTCCACTTCGATAAAGTCTCTTCCGTCCAGGAACCGGCGAATCTCTTTGATAATCTCAGAACGTTTGATAAATGTCTCCTTTGATTCCGGATTCATGATCAGATCCACATATCTCTGACGATAACGCAGATCAGTATTGGTCAGTCCATGGAACTTTTCCGGAAGTACCTGCAGACTCTTGGAAAGCAAAGTCACCTCAGAAGCATGGATGGAAATCTCACCGGTCTTCGTCGTAAAGACTTCTCCGCGAACGCCCAGAATATCGCCGATATCGTATTTCTTGAAATCAGTATAGGAGTCGGTACCGATATTGTCCCTGGCCACATACACCTGAATGCTGCCCTTACGGTCCTGTATGTTACAGAATGAAGCTTTTCCCATGACACGTTTGAACATCATACGGCCGGCCAGAGTTACTTCTTTGCCCTCCAGCTCATCGTATTTTTCTTTAATATCCGTGCTGTGATGTGTCACGTCAAATTTCGTAATCTGAAAAGGATCCTTGCCTGCATCCTGCAGGTTTTTCAGTTTTTCACGGCGGTTCTTCAGGATCTGATTCAAATCCTGCTCCGGCGCATTTGTCTTCTTCTGTTCTGCCATACTCTCACTCTCCTGATTTATTACAGATTTTTCTAACTTTTTTATTCTCCCTGGCCGGATCTGTGAATCTCCAGCACCTTATACTGCAGCACGCCTGCCTGTGTTTCTACTTCAACAGTGTCTCCGACTTTTGCTCCGATCAGGGCCCTTCCTACCGGGGATTCATTGGAAATCTTCCCCTTCAGACTGTTGGCCTCGGTGGAACCAACGATTTTGTAATTGAGTTCCTCATCAAACTCGCAGTCAAGGATGCGCACAGAACATCCCACGCTGATTTTGTCCAGATCGACTTCATCTTCTACAACAACTTCCGCATTTTTCAGGATCTTCTCAATCTCTTCGATACGTGTTTCTATATCGCGCTGTTCATCCTTTGCCGCATCGTACTCTGCATTCTCGGACAGATCGCCCTGTTCTCTCGCTTCTTTGATCTTTTGAGCGACCTCTTTACGTTTTACGACTTTTAAATCCTGTAATTCGTTCTCCAGATTCTGTAAGCCCTCATACGTTAATAAATTTTTCTTATTCATTGAACTGACTCCTTCCGTCACACTTTCGATACTCTGACAATTAACCTATTATAACGAATCGGCCCTTTGCTGTCAAGGCAGGTTTTTTGTGATTCTGCAAGCAAATTTTATGATTCTGCAAGCTCTGTAAAAAGCTTCTCAAGCTGCCCGTAGTTTTCCACCTCGTTGATTCTCCCCCGCAGTTTTGCGGAATTTCTGCAGCCGGCTGTGTACCATGCCGCATGTTTGCGGATTTCACGGATTCCGATGTATTCCCCCTTTACGGCAATCTGCAGTCTTGCATGCCGGAGTACCATGTCTGAAATCTCCCGGATGGATGGTTTCGGCAGCTCTTCGCCCGTTTCCAGCCGGTAAAGGATCTGCCGGAAAATCCATGGATTTCCCCGGGCACCGCGCCCGATCATGAATCCGTCGCAGCCGGTCTGTTCCTTCATACGGATCACATCAGCAGCAGTCCGCAGGTCTCCGTTTCCGATCACCGGTATGGATACGGCTTCTTTTACGCGCCGGATAATGTCCCAGTCAGCTGTTCCTGAATAATACTGCTGTCTGGTCCGTCCGTGAACTGCAATCGCAGCCACTCCGCAGCTCTCTGCAATTTTTGCGATTTCAACGGCGTTTACATGCTCTTCGTCAAACCCTTTTCTTATCTTTACGGTAACCGGCTTCTTCACGGCACGCACCAGCTTTGTCAGGATCTCTTCCGCCAGTTTCGGATCCTTCATAAGGGCTGAGCCCTCATGATTATTTACGACCTTCGGGACCGGACAGCCCATGTTGAAATCCAGGATTGAAAAAGGCCGGTCCTCAATTTTCGCAGCCATCTGCGCGATGACATCCGCATCAGATCCGAACAGCTGAAGGGACACCGGTTTCTCATCCGGATGGATCTCCAGCAGCTTTTCGGTATTCCTGTTGTTATAGTAAATGGCTTTGGCACTGACCATCTCCATGCAGAGCAGGCCCGCCCCCTGTTCTTTGCACAACAAGCGAAATGGCAGGTCTGTTACTCCTGCCATAGGTGCTAATATCAGATTATTTTCCAGGGTCACGCTGCCAATTTTCAGCTTTTCCATCTTTTCCCTTCCCTGATTATTTTTTTTGTTTTTCAAAGATCACCCGCATGCCATGCAGAGTCAGCATGGGATCATAGATATCGATCACATCCGTTTCTTTTACTATGATGGTTCCCAATCCGCCGGTCGCAACGACCTTCACATCGTCCCGTCCAAACTCTTTTTTCATCTGCTTTACAATATACTCCGTCTGTCCGACCTGTCCGAAGACCAGCCCGGCCTGCATGCAGGAGATCGTATCCTGCGCCAGAATACTCTTTGGTTTCCTGATCTCAAACTCAGGAAGCTTGGCTGCCATAGTCCACATTGCCTGGGCCGAGGTCCGGATTCCCGGTGCAATCACACATGCCGTAAAGGTACCATCCTCGTCTACCAGGTCAAAAGTCGTAGCCGTTCCGTAATCGATGACAATCGCCGGTCCTCCGTACAGCTCATAGACAGCAGCCGCATCCACGATCCGGTCTGCACCCACCTGGCGCGGATTGCGTCCCGCGACCCGGATGCCTGTTTTTACACCGGCCTCGATAATGACCGGTTTTGTATGAAAATATTTGATAATTGCACTCGTCAGCGAATGCATGACATTCGGTACGACCGATGCGATGATGACATCCGTGATATCATGCAGCTCGACCTCGTTGTGCTCGAGCAATTCGCACATCACCATCCCGTATTCATCAGAAGTACGGGTCTGGATCGTCATCATACGAAATGTCGTCACCAGCTTTTTCCCTTTGAACACTCCCAATGTAATATTTGTATTTCCAATATCTACTGTAAGCAGCATTATTCCTCATCCTCCCAAACTTCGCCCAGAAAATAGACACGATAATAAATTTCCAGGGATTCCAGCAGATCTGCCTTCTGGATCCGGATCTGTTTGATTTTCAGTACGCTCCCGATCTCATCATACAAAAGATCATCCTCATTGGATGAAGTCTCAAAATTCAGATTGCCTTCTTCGTCAAATCTCAGAACCAGTGTGCCGCCCACATCCTCGGTATACAGTACACATATGATTTTCAGTTCTTCCTGAATTCCTTCCGGAAGCCTTTCGAATTCCGGATTCAGGTAATATTGTTTTGTGTATGCGCTGGAAGCGCACAGCACGATTCCTTCTTCGTACATGTCTTCTCCTCTGACAGCAATTCAAGCCTCGCTCGCGAGACTTGACGCGGGATTCGGAAAGTTCTCTGCCCTGATCGCCTCCTGTCACACATAACCGTAAACGCCCCGCACAGATACCTCTCCGGCAGCCGCGAGACGCAGGCCGTTCTCCGTCTCTATGATCAGTTCTCCTCTTTCGTTGATCCCCCGCGCAATACCTGTATAGTCCTCTTTCAGATCCGTAACTCTGACATGCCGGCCACAGTTGATCAGATGTCTGTTATAGATCTCCGACAGGTCACGCAGATCCTGCGTTTTCATATAACGGTCGTAATAAAGCTCAAATCCTGCAAGAATTTCCGCGGCAACCGCAGCCCTCGCCACATGTTTCCCGGTCAGCAAAAAGACAGATGTCGCAATCTGCTGCATCTCTTCAGGAAATTGCCCGTTATGAATATTGACACCGACTCCGATCACGATATGATTTATGTAATCTACCTGCGCGCTCATCTCCGTAAGGATACCGCAGACTTTTTTCCCTTCACAGACAATATCGTTCGGCCATTTAATCCTGGCGTCGATGCCGGCAACCTTCTCCAGTGCATCCCGGACAGCCATTCCCATGACCAATGTCAGCATGGAGGCGTTTTCCGGACGGATATCCGGTTTCAGCAGCAGCGACAGGAAAATTCCCTCTCCTTTTACAGATGCCCAGACTCTCCCGCGCCGGCCGCGTCCGGCTGTCTGCTCCTGGGCCAGGACGACCAGTCCGTGTCCGGCTCCGTCTTCGGCTCTTCGTTTCGCCTCATTGTTGGAGGAATCGATCGTGTCAAAGCTCACGATCTCTCTGCCGGCCCACGACGTATGCAGAAGAGGCCGTAAATGTGCTTCATCCAGAAAATCCGGTTCCCCGCAAAGCCGGTAGCCGCGGTTTCTGACAGCCTCGATCTGATATCCGTCTTCCTCCAGCTGACGGATCGCCTTCCAGATGCTGGTCCGGGTGACGCCGAAGCGTTCCGACAGCTCCTGCCCCGAGACAAATCCGTCTGACTCCTGCAGCAATTTCAGAACTTTCTCTTTCACATTACTCTCCCAATGTTGCTTTCATGACGGCCTTTATCGTGTGCATGCGGTTTTCCGCCTCATCAAAAACGATCGACCTGTCACTTTCAAACACCTCATCCGTCACTTCCATCTCATCCAGCCCGTACTTTTCGTGGATCTGTCCGCCAATAGCCGTCTTCAGGTCATGGAAAGCAGGCAGGCAGTGCATAAATCTGCACTGCGGTCCCGCATTGTCCATAAGTTTTTTGTTTACCTGATAAGGGGTGAGGTCACGGATGCGCTCCTCCCATACCTCATCCGGTTCTCCCATGGATACCCAGACATCGGTATAAATGACATCTGCCCCCTTTGTTCCGGCAAAGGCATCTTCTGTCAGTTCAATGACAGCTCCCGTCTCACGGGCGATCGCGCGGCAGGTCTCCACCAGTTTTTCATCCGGGAAGTACTTTCTGTTCGTACATGCCGTAAAATGCATGCCCAGCTTTGCACATGTGACCATCAGGGAATTCCCCATATTGTACCGGGCGTCTCCCATATAAGCCAGCCGTATCCCTTTCAGACGGCCAAAATGTTCCCGGATCGTGAGCATATCCGCCAGCATCTGTGTCGGATGGAATTCATTGGTCAGCCCGTTCCAGACCGGGACACCGGCATATTCGGCAATCTCCTCAACGATGTTCTGTCCAAAGCCGCGGTATTCGATGCCGTCATACATCCTTCCCAGCACCCGGGCTGTATCGGCAATGCTTTCTTTTTTCCCGATCTGGGAAGCGGAAGGATCCAGGAACGTCACATGCATCCCCAGGTCATATGCAGCCACTTCAAATGCGCAGCGGGTCCTGGTACTGGTCTTTTCAAAGATCAGCGCCACATTCTTCCCGTGCAGCGTGTCATGACGGATTCCCTTTTTCTTCTTTTCCTTCAGTTCCGACGCAAGATCGATCAGATAAAGAATCTCTTCCGGAGTGAAATCCAGCAATTTTAAGAAATGCCTGCCCCTCAAATCCATAGATAGTTGCTCCTTTGTATCTTTTTTGTTAATGGAATTGGGCTGCCTGTTATCAGCAGCCCCATTTTTTTACATTTCCGTGAGTGTATTATTTTGTATCTTTTACGTCGGCAGCCACTTCGACAACCGATTTCGCCAGACCGGCAATCCCCTGAATCTCTGAAGGGATGATGATCTTTGTAGCCTGCCCGTCCGCTGCTTTTGCAAAAGCCTCCAGGCTCTTGATCTGAAGCACTGCGGAATCCGGTGCTGCTTCCTTCAGGAAGCGCAGACCATCGGCATTGGCATGCTGGATCTTCAGAATTGCTTCCGCCTGTCCTTCTGCCTCCTTGACGGTAGCCTCTCTCTTCGCCTCCGCGCGAAGGATCGCTGCCTGCTTTTCAGCCTCTGCATCCAAAATAGCAGATGCTTTCTTTCCTTCCGCAACCAGGATCGTGGATTTCTTCTCTCCTTCAGCCCGAAGGATCGCCTCACGTCTCTCACGCTCTGCCTTCATCTGTTTCTCCATCGCATCCTGAATAGCCTGCGGCGGGATAATATTTTTCAGCTCTACGCGATTGACCTTGATTCCCCAGGGATCCGTTGCGATATCCAGAGACGCTCTCATCTTCGTGTTGATCGTCTCTCTGGATGTCAGAGTCTCATCCAGCTCCAGATCACCAATGATGTTTCTCAGCGTCGTAGCCGTCAGATTTTCGATCGCCATGATGGGATTCTCCACACCGTATGCAAACAGCTTCGGATCTGTAATCTGGAAAAATACGACCGTATCGATCTGCATCGTAACGTTATCCTTCGTGATCACCGGCTGGGGCGCAAAGTCCACCACCTGTTCCTTTAACAATACTCTCTTTGCCACACGGTCGATAAACGGCACCTTGAAATGAAGACCTACCTCCCAGGTCCCCTGATAAGCGCCGAGCCGCTCTACGACAAATGCATTCGCCTGCGGAACGATCTTGACGCAGGATGCCACAATAATAACAACAATAATAATCACAATAATGATCGGTATCAGTACCATAAATACTCCTTTCCGGAAAAAACCTGTCTAACCCTGTAAGTTCCCTGTCTGCTGAGACGAGCTGCTGCCGATCTGTTCGACGATCAGCTTGACCCCGCTGATCTCTCTGACGCACACCTGCGCATCTTTCGGTATGATCTCGTCCTCTCTGATGTTGCGTGCGGCCCACTCCTGTCCGCGGATCAGCACTCTTCCCTGAGCCTGCATGTTATTGACAGGTTCCAGCACAACCGCATTCAGTCCGATCAGGCTCTGCGCATTCGTCCGCACCCGTCCGCGGTTAAAATGCCGTCTTGCCCACGGCCGGATCAGGATCAGCAGGATCACAGACACAGCTATAAATAAAATCACCTGTACCGCGACATTCACATGTCCCAGACTGGCCAGCATCGCCACAATGGCACCGCCCGCGAACCAGATTGTGGTCAGGCCCAGCGATACCAGTTCTATCACGACCATTGCCGCGAAAATAATCAGCCAGACTATCGGCGCCTGTATCTCAAATCCCATAAAAATAATCCTCCTTTCTACACAGCCGTATTTCGTATTTCTGATTTCGAACTGTTATCAATATACTATATTTTCCCTCGTTTTACAACAAAAATTCCCGGCTGCCGCCACACT
>CAMNOU010000046.1 GCA_946546945.1 uncultured Lachnospiraceae bacterium | reverse complement strand
CGTGTGAGGCTTCACGATACGAATCGAACAGGTATTTGTTATTTTGCCGGTGCTGATTATAGAAGAAAAGGATATGTCAGTGAAGCTGTGAGGGCTTATATTCAGTATTTCTTCGAACATTATAATGAGGATGAGATAATTGCTGTAATCAAAGAGAATAATATTCGATCCTGGAAGGTGGCTGACAATACCGGATTCAGATTACTTGAGACCAGGATGTATAAGGATATTGGCGATGAGAATGAAGAATCATATCGCTTTTATGTCATAAAAAGGAAAGAGATGCATATGAAATACAGTATCGTTGATGGATCGGAAATATGGGTACGAGGTACTGAATGAACGGGTCATGGTAAAATCGCTGAATTGCTGAAAAACCGCAGTTGCCTGTCATGGTTGCTGCGCTATCGCATCAGATGACAGCGAAATCGTTGGGTAAGATTGGTGAGACAGGCGGTCCGAGGTGCTGCAAACGAGATTCATTCCTCTCTATCCTGTCTGCCATAGACTTTGTGAAAGCACATTATGGCATCGAGATGGAAAAAACGGATGTTCTCTGCAGGTATTCTTCGCAGAACAACCAGTGCATCGGAAAAGGCTGTCCATTCTCTGCGGAAAACCACTGATCTTTTGTTCACCGGTTCTGACTGAGTATAATCCTGGTCAGGGCTGTAATAGCCCTGATGACTACAAGCTGGAATTCTGAGTCGGGTGCGAAACTGATATAAGAAGAAAGGAGAGTAAGCGATGCAGTACATTATACGAGCCTATGACGGTCCAAATATGCTTGAAACGAGGATGGCTGTCAGACCGCGCCATCTCGATAATATGGCCAAGGTGAACGGGAAAGTCATCTGTGCCGGCGGCCTGCTGGATGAAGAAGGAAAAATGAAAGGCTCTGTTCTGGTTATGGAATTCAGGAGCAAAGCGCTTCTGGACGAATATCTCGCGTCTGAGCCATATATCACCGAACATGTTTGGGAGAAAGTGGTAGTGGAACAGATGAATGTGGTTATCGTGAATGGCGAAAAAGTCGGGAAGTGAGGCAGCGTGAATTATTTTGTCGAAGGATTGCAGGGGAGCGGCAAGAGTACTCTCGTTAAGAGGCTTGCTGAAAGACTTCCGGATCATAAGGTTTTTCATGAAGGCGATTATTCTCCGGTGGAACTTGCCTGGTGCGTGTATGTCAGCAAAGCCAAATACAGGGAGATTCTTGAAAAATATTATGAAATACGGAGCATGATCGCAGAAAAGAGTCATGAGGAAGACGACCACATGATTATCTGCTACACGCAGATCCTCACCGATATTCCCGGATTTCATAAAGATCTGGAGCAGTACGAGATTTACAATAACCGCCTGACGCCTGAAGCTTTCAGGAAGGTCATCCTGGAACGTTTTTCAAAATGGAAAACCGATGGAAACATATTCGAATGTTCCCTTTTTCAGAACATAGTGGAGGATATGATTCTGTTTCAGGATGCATCGGACCAGGAGATCACGGACTTTTACAGAGAAATCAGAAGTGTGCTGACCGGCAGGGATTATCGGATCATGTACCTTTGGACTGAGGATATTTCATCCAACATTGATGCGATCAGGAAAGAACGGTCGGACGATCATGGAAAAGAACTCTGGTTTCCTCTGATGCTGCGCTATTTCAATGAATCTGCTTATGCAAAGAAGCGGGGCTTATCCGGCGAAGAAGCCATGCTTGACCATTTCGAACACCGGCAGACATTGGAGCTTTCCATTTGTAAGGATGTCTTTTCTGACAGATATACGATGTTAAAATCGAAAGGGTATAGCTGCGAGTATGGTATAACAGAGTAAGATGAGTGATACACCACGACAGGCTTATGGATGGATAAAACTGGAGCACAGAAAGTGAAAATAGAACTGAAACCGGTAGAGCAGGAAGAGATTGAGACTGTCTGGAAGATGCAGGTGGAAGCTTTTTCTGATCTTTTGCAAAAGTATCAGGACTATGAAACAAGCCCTGCGGCTGAAAGCATAGACAAAGTATCTGCCAGGTTTGAACAGCCTTGGACAACGTATTATTTCATCATGGCAAATGATGAAAAAGTCGGAGCGATCCGTGTTGTGGATAAGAAAGAAGGATGGCAGCAGAAAACGTATCTCACCAGTCTTTATCATGCCGGAGCACCGGAATAAAGGCTATGCCCGGCAGGCAATACGGGAAGCGGAGAAGATCCATGGATCGGAAAACTGGTGTCTGGATACCATTTTACAGGAAAAAGGAAACATTCGTCTTTATGAGAAGCTTGGTTATCGCCAGACAGGCAGAATAGAAAAAATCAACGACAAGATGGATATTGTGTTTTTTATAAAAATGTGATCATTCAGCATGCCCGGGATGCGAAGCATCCCGGGCATGCTGTTTCTGTAATCACGGGAAACCCCGCAGCCTTTCATGTAAAGGAACCCGATATTGTTCCAGCAATCGATATTTCCGGCATCCACGGCTTTTCGGTAATATTCCATTGCCTTCTGATAATCCTGCGGAACACCTCTCCCGATCCTGTGAAGATACCCCAGCTGTTTCAGAGCATAACGGTTATCTTTTACAGCTGCCAGATTAAGCCAGACAAGCGCGAGATTATCATTTACGGGAGTCCCGTTTCCTTCCAGGAACATGGTACCCAACATATACATGGCATCGGAATGTTTCAGTTTCGCAGCCGCGGTGTAATATTCCAGAGCTTTCTCGTAGTCTTGCCGGACGCCGCCTGTTCCCGCATAATATTGCGAGGCCATTTTATAATATTCTTCTGCCTTTTCTGTTTCTTCTGCCATATTTATTGTTTCGGTGCGGGGAGAAGAGCCCATGGTACGCTGCTGAATCCTGGGTTCGGGCTCTGGCTGCCGTGTTTCTTCGCGGGAAAACAGGCTTCTTATGTGAGCATCCAGCAGCGGACAGGACTGGGCCGGATGTGCGAAGCTGACGGCATATGCAATCCCATTTTTTAACGTGATCACGGGGATCTGACCTTTTTTGTATGGGATATAATCATAACGGAACACGTCGCTGTCTTGTATGGAAAACATCAGTTTTCCCCTGCCTTCTATAAGGGAACCGATCATTCCGAAAGCCACCTTGACCGCCGTGCTCTTTTTATAGTAATCGATCGCGCCTGTTCTGATTTCCAGAGTCCCGTCACCGGAAAGGACTTTCAGCGTTGAGGGTTCCAGGATAATGGCTTTATCCGCATAAGTCTCTGTCATTTTTCCTCCTTTCAGATACGTTTGAACCGATCTGTTGTAAAATCTTTGACAGATGCTGAATAGTTACCCATACTTTATCATGTGTGGCGGGATAAATCAATTGTGATGGCGGAACCCCATGATGAGACTGTGATGAGACAACGTTCTGTTTACGCTCCGTCCAGGATATGCATACATACGAATGGAAGCAGGAAACTTGCAAAAAACCGCACATATGTTATGATTATCTGACAATAACAAATGAAAAAGTCTGGTACCTGTTCAGCACTCAAAGCAAGGGGTGCTGAACGGTACCGGGCACACAGGAAAACGAGAGGCGTGATCGAAAGGGGACAGCCCCGGAAAGGAAGAATACCATGCTGAACAGATTCTGTAAGAAACCCCTGTATGAGGTGACGAGGACCCTGGCCAAAGTTGCCACAGGCGCGGAAAAAGCGGAGCTGGTCATCCGGAACGCAAAACTGGTCAATGTATGCACGGCGGAAATCCAGGAAGGAATGGATGTAGCGGTTTCCGAAGGAAGAATTGCTCTTGTCGGGAATGCGGCGCATTGCATTGGTGAAAATACGAAGGTGATCGATGCAAAAGGGCAGTATATCGCACCTGGTTTTATGGACGCGCACATCCATGTGGAATCGGCGATGGTAACAGTGAGCGAATATGCCCGAGCCGTGGTACCGCACGGTACGACAGGAATCTTCATGGACCCGCATGAGATCTGCAATGTCTGCGGGAAAGACGGTGTACGCTTCATGATAGAGGATGCAAAAGGCGCAAGGCTGAAGGCGATGTCCAACGCTCCCTCCTGTGTTCCCGCAGTCGCCGGATTTGAAGATACCGGCTCATCCATTGATTCCGAAGATATCCGGGAGATGATGAGCTGGGAAGGCATTATGGGCCTTGGCGAGATGATGAGTTTTCCGAGTGTCGTAAACGCGGATGAAAGAATCCACGCAGAGCTTGCCGAGACGCTGAAGTCGGACAACATTATCACGGGCCATTATTCCGTACCCGAAACGGGGCCGGGCCTCAATGCTTATATTGCATCCGGTGTCCGCTGCTGTCATGAATCGACAAGGGCAGAGGATCTGCTGGAGAAGATGCGCAGGGGAATGTACGCGCTGATGCGTTACGGCAGTGCCTGGCATGACATGCCCGTGATCATCCGGGCGATCCTGGACAATCACATCGACGACCGTTTTGCATGCCTGATTTCCGACGATACACATCCCGATACCCTGATTCAGGACGGACATCTGGATCATATTCTGCGCTGCGCCATAAAAGAAGGACTGGATCCGATCAAAGCGATCCAGTATGTGACCATCAACCCGGCGACCTGTTTCCGGATGGATCATGAAATGGGCAGCATTGCTCCGGGCAAATGCGCGGATATCGTGTTCTTCCGGGATCTGCAGGACATCCGGATCACCAGAACGATCATAGACGGAGATGTGGTGGCGGAAGAAGGCCGCATGACCGTCGACATTAAAAAGCAGGAGTTCCCGGCTTTTGTCCGGAACACCATGCATGTGGGAGAAGAGATTACGGCGGCAAGCTTTTCCATTGCCGCGCCGGCTAAATGGTCTGAATCCGGGGCAGAAAAAGAAGAAAACAGCGGCAGGATCAGAACCCGCGTGATCGAGATCATCCCGAACAAGGTCGGAAATTACGAAAGGTTCCTGGATCTTCCGGTCAAAAACGGATTTGTGGAAGCAGATCCGGAGCAGGATGTGATGAAAATGGCGGTGTTTGAACGCCACCATGAAACGGGAACCAAAGGGGCGGGTTTCGTCAAAGGCTTTGGCTTCCGCAAAGGAGCAATGGCACAGACGGTCTCCCACGACGCGCATAACCTTCTGGTCGCCGGCACAAATGATGAAGACATGGCGCTTGCCGCAAATACACTGATCGCATGCGGAGGAGGAATGTGCGCGGTGCAGGACGGAAAAGTCCTGGCGTTGGTTCCGCTTCCTGTCGCCGGTCTCATGAGCGACAAACCGGTGGAAGAAGTGGCCGAACAGATCCGCATGCTGGATGACGGCTGGAAGAAGATGGGATGCAGCATCAATTCACCCTATATGACGATGGCGCTGATCCCGCTTGCCTGCCTTCCGGAGATCCGTCTCACGAACCGGGGCCTGGTGGACTGCCGCAGCTTCAGCTTTACGGAACTGTTTCCCGGGTAAGAATGGCGTCCGGGATGCGCTCCGCCGGGACGATCATGCATGGGCCTGGCCGGGATGACCTTTACCGGGCCCGCATCCATTTCATGCATCTCACCGGTCCATTTTGCATCTTACCGTCGGAAACCTTGAAGGAACCGTAAAACTGCTATATATTCGCCTTACCAACAAAATTCATCCGTATCCCGCAAGGATGACGGATCTGAAAAACGAAAGGCGGGTATCACATATGGCACTGATTCTTTTTCTCATACTGATCATCACGGAAATCGGCTTTGCGGTTTTTGAGTTCACCAATCGTTCCAGAAAGAAAAACTGGACAGTAAAACGCCTGATCGTGAACGGGGCGGAGGCTGCGGTCTTTCTTCTGATGCTGCTGCTCCCGGGCGTGGATTTTTCCTTCCGTTTTATGGGACTGGCGATCCTTCTGGCGGTCCGGATCCTTTTTGCGGCACTGATTGTCTTTTTAAACCGGAAAAATGAAAAAGAAAAGAAGAAAGCGGCGATCATCTGCAGCGCCATATTGAGCGTGATCCTGCTTGCGGGAGGACTTTTCCCGGCATTCCTCTTTAAGGATTACAAAGGCAGGGAGGTCACAGGCGAATATAAAACTGCGGAATGCGCCGCGATCCTGATCGATCCGCAGAGGACGGAAAGCTTCGAAAAAGACGGTTCCGCAAGAGAAGTACCGGTACATTTTTATTATCCGGAAAATGTGGAGAATCTTTCGGAGCATTCCCTTCCGCTGGTGATTTTCAGCCACGGAGCCTTTGGCTACTATCAAAGCAATGCATCGACGTTTATGGAACTGGCAAGTCACGGTTACGTAGTGGCAAGCCTGGATCATCCCTACCATTCGTTTTTTACCAAAGATACGAAAGGGAAAACGATCCTGGTAAAGTCGGATTTCCTCCAGTCAGCTATAACGATCGGAAACAGTGACGTCTCAGAATCGGAAGTGTATGAGACCACCTCGGAATGGATGGACCTTCGCGAAGCAGATATGAATCTTGTGATCGATGAACTGAAGTCAGCCGCAGAAACAGAAAGCCTTTCCGATCAATGGTCTTATGACGGGAAATCCCGGGAAACGATCCTTTACATCCTGAAAGCAATGGACTCTGACCGGATCGGCCTGATGGGACATTCCCTCGGCGGGGCGACAGCTGTTACTGTGGGAAGAAGAGAAGACATCTCCGCGGTCATTGACCTGGACGGAACGATGCTGGGCGAAGAAACCGGAGTGAAAGACGGCGTGATCCAGATCAACCAGGAACCTTACGAAACACCGCTCCTCAGCATCGATTCCGAACTCCATCATCAGGACAGAGCAGAGGCAAAAGAGGTGGGGTATGTTTATGCCAATGATGTGGTCCTGGAACATGCATCCAAAGGCTATGAAACCTGGTTCAAGGGTTCTGCGCATATGAATTTTACGGATCTTCCGCTGTTTTCGCCCATGCTTGCAAAACTGTTAGGCACCGGCAGCGTGGATGCCGGGGAATGCATCGATCAGGTGAATGCGGTTGTCCTTGCGTTTTTTGACAGCTTTCTGAAGGACGCCGGAGAATTTTCCGTAGAGGAAAGCTATTGATATAAACACTGTGCCGGACGGGAGGACAGAGACGCCCTGTCCGGCAAAGTTATTTCAGAAGACATCAGACAATAGTGGAAACAGGATGGGTCATCCATGGAAATCAAGGTAAAAAAGATCCGGACAGAAGAAACGGAATATATCGAGATCGGCTGCCACAGGCGGGATGAGCGGATCAATGAAATCATTCGTCTTATAAAACTTCATCACGGAAGCATCGACGTGTTCCGGGAAGAGAAGCAGTACCAGATTCCGTTGTCGGATATTTATTATATCGAAGCGGTGGAGGAGCGCACTTTTCTTTATCTGGAAAAGGAATGCTACGAATCCCGCAGACGGTTATATGAGTTTGAAGAGCTGTTGTCCGAGCGCAGTTTTGCCAGGATTTCGAAATCCGTCATCGTCAACATGATGAAGATCGTCGCCATCAAGCCGGCTCTGAACGGGAGATTTCTCTGCCAGCTGAAGAATGACGAAAAAGTCATTATATCCAGAAAATATGTTCCGGAAATCAAGGAAAAACTGCGGAGGTAAATATGAAAGAACGGATCAAAGATGCTTTCACAAGTTTCTTTATTTCGGTTACGCTGATCGATGCGGCTATGATGATTCTCGGTCTGCTGCTTCGCCCGGAGCAGCGGTTTGGATATGAAGTGTTCCTGTATCCTCTGATCTATGGGCTGATCGGAATGATCCCGACTCTCATCATTTCAACAGACAAAGAACTTACCGTCGGGCAGGTCCTGCTTCGCAAGTGTATGCAGATGCTTCTGATCATGGTGCTTCTGCTGGCGTTCATGTTTGCCGGAAATCCGATGGACAAAGAGCAGATTTCGGCGGCAGCAGGAGTCGCGGTCAGTGTTGCAGTGATCTATGTTCTGGTGAATGTGATCGAGTGGATGCTGGATCTGCGGACGGCAAAAGGCATGACGGAGGATCTGCAGAATTATCAGCAGAGAGCAGAGCGGGAAGCATCCAGGTGATAAAAATGCTGACATAGCGTTTATATAGGAAGATCAACCCGGCAACTCTACTATGCGTAGGTACCATCATCGGAAAAACTGATTTATGTCTGTCCGGTCTGCGGGAATGTGATCCACAGCATGACGAAGGAACAATATATTTCGTTTGTGGCGGCAGCTTCATCCGATAATATGCAGATGGTAAAACTTTATCCGGAGGGAAACGCTGAAGCCCGTTTTAAAATCCGGGGTGTCAGGAGAATCTTTTTCTATTGCAATCATGACGGTCTGTTTTCCATCGATCCTGTAAAGGGCATTGATGATAAGGAAAGCGGATATGATGATACTCAGGAACGCAGAGAATTGGAGAAGGCGGCAAAGATGCTGTTTTCTTTGCAGATAGTTATTATGAGGGATGTCGTTTGAGAATCGTTATTATCAGTTCGCTGAACAGAAGCCGGGACACCGCCCGGAAACTGTTTGGGGAGAGGCATTTCAGAAAAACAGAGCTGATCGATGAGGTTCCGCTTAAATCAGGATTTGATTCCGCAAGGAAGATGCCGCTTTGGTTCTGGAATGTATTGGGAAGAGTGCAATGGGCGTTCAACAGTTCAAGACAGATTGAGAGACGCCGCCAGACAAGAAGAAGGGCTCGAAGATTTCTTTTGTGAAAGATCTGGACGGAATAAAATGGATATTGCGTGTGAGGTGAAAAGAAAGGAGATCATGTCATTATGAGAAAAGCTGGTTTATGGATTCTTCTGGCCGTTGTGCTGCTGCTTTCTTCGATTTCTGTTAGTGCCGGGGAAAATGAGTATGATGCTGAAATCCAAAAAGCTCTGGATCTGATCAAGATAACCTGGAGGGAGGAGGCTGCCAAAAATCCGGAGATCATGCCGCAGCCCTCTGTCGAGATCAAAAACACCCGGATCGTAAAACTGACGAAAGAACGGATAAATCCCTATTCCGGAGAGAAGATCGAAGGACTGGACGGCATTGAGTATATAATCGAATTTATGATGCTGACCAACTATTTTGGAGATGCGTATCCGGTGAATGCCGGAGTGTATGATACCGTAGCCGTGTACCCGCTTGGACTGATGAAGGTTCAGCAATCGAATCGGATCAACATGGTACGAGCAAGATATTTCCTGAATGATCTCAGCTGCGTGGTAGAGGAAATTATCGATTTGGGTGACGCGTATAACGGGCAGTTGTTTGAATCCTGAAAGAGTGCCACGGAATATGTGCTTTACCGTAAATTCAATGGTGTCTGGAGTTATGTATGCACATTCAGTGCCACAGACCCGGCATTACAGATCTCGGGAACAAGGATCATGTATACGGATACCTCTGTAGCCGGGAATTATGGGAAAGGCTATATTTACTCTGTAGCGGCAAAAAGAGGTTCTCAGGTTACAAGTTACGATACAAAAGGTGCAGCAATTTATCGTCTGACACCACCCGGTTTGACAAAGATTACCAATTCTGCCAGCGGGAAGGCAACCGTCATAGGTAATTGCGAAACTCGCTCCATGAGTTAGCAACCCTGAACAAAACAAGGTCGAAATTCGGCTATGCCGGATTTCATTGATCAAAACGG
>CAMNOU010000045.1 GCA_946546945.1 uncultured Lachnospiraceae bacterium | reverse complement strand
CAGGATAACCCTCACGGAATATCTCCTCCGGCATCTCCTTCATCACACAAATAACTGTAGGATGTGTGATGGGATTACCAAGGCACTGCCCCAGCCTTTTCATAAACACGGTTCTTCTGGCCACCGGTACCCGCATCGGCCAGACAAGCATTCTTTTGATCAGAATCAGCGCAGACGGCTTTCGCTCGACATTTCCGTCTACCATTTCAAGATAATTGGTAAAGGAAAGAATCGGCTTTGAAGCCCGGTTGAGACCGCGAAGGCTTTTTTCCACGAACTGAGGATGAAGGATATCATCCTGGTGTGCAATCATTCCCAACGGGGTCTCGATCTGGCGCAAGGCAAAATTATAATCCCTGATATGTCCTCCCTCCGGATTAATACGGACAGGGATATCAAAACGTTCCGCCAGACCACTGATAAAATCATTCGGGGTGGATGTCGAAATCATAACCCGGGGTTTTACGGTCTGGTTAAGTATCGCCTGAATGCTTTTTCCAAGCGAAGGGCATTCTTTATAGGCACAAATGACGACAGTAAGGTCTTCTCCTGTATATGTCTCTTTTCTGCTCATTATATCCGCTCCTGTCAGGCTTTTTCTTCAGCTTCCAGTATTTTCTGTATGATCGTATTGTCCCCGTAAATGATTTTGGAGTCATATGGACGCTCCGGGAATGCGCCATATTGAAGTTTAATATCCAGTCCTTTCTCCGCAATGAATTCATTTACTTTGTCCTTTAATGAGACCGGCTTTCCGGAGCAGACATTAATGATCCCTGTATATTTGGATTGTGTGGATGCGGCGACAATCTGTCTGGCCAGTTCTTTGATCGTGATAAAATCATACTGGTTTTCTCCGGTGGTGAACGGAAACTCTTTTTTCCCCAGTTCCTGTGCCTCCAGAAGTTTTGTAAAAATGGAACTGTTCCTGCTGTCATCTCCCATGATATAAAAAGCACGCAGCCAGTAAATATCCGCTCCTGCCTTGTCCCCCAGCAGAAGCAGTGACTGCCGGAGCGCATTTTTGGCTACTCCATAGAGGGAAAGAGGTTTACAGGGAGTATCTGCAGTGACGCATCCTTCCCAGAATCCTATCTCATGCATGGTTCCCATGACAGCAATCTTTTTGCACCCTCCCTCAATCATATTTTTCAGAAAAAGGAAATGATCCGAAAGGTTCTCCATATGTTTAGGAGAATTATGAATAAAACCGTCCTGCCAGGCCAGATGAATACAAACATCCGGTCTTCCGAGCTGTTCATAGATATCCTTGTCTCCTGAAAAAATGCGCACATCCGAAAAAACTGCACGGGAGTCAACTTCCTTATAGTGAAGATCTATCGCTGTCACTTCGTGTCCTCTGGCGAGCAGTTCTCTGACTACGAAACGACCCATATATCCACCTGCTCCGGTTACTGCTACTTTCATTTTGTTCCTTTCCGGTACATAGAGCAATCTGTGTACCTATCTCTCAGCCGTTGAATATAGCGATGATGATAGCCAGCCACCATGCAACCCTGTATCCGCACAGGTTGGGGATTGTGACAAAGCGCTTTCTTTTTTTTCAAGTCAGACATATCCCCATCTCACAAATCGGCGGTCTATTCAGCCCTTTCTTCCTTCAGTTTTTTCTCCAGCAGCGCAATCGTCTGGCTCATCCTGCGCACACTGGAAGTGACTTTTGAAAGGGCGACGGTCAGTGTAAATATTATAACAAGAGAAAGAAGGAATCCCAGGAAGAAAATCATATTCATGGAGGATTGGATTCCCAGCAGCCGGGTGATCGCTTTGATCAGCCCGGGAAACAGAACAAGAAAAACCAGAACAATGTCTGCAAACATCCATGCCAGGACGTATTTCAATTCCAGAACACGCTGCCTTACCATGTTCACTATCACCATCATTCCGAGCGCGAGCAATACGAGAAGAATAATCTGCAACCGCAGCGACATATCCTCACCTTAACCTTTCTATCAGAATCGCCAAAGTCACCTTTACCATGTAATACACGGATTTTTTCAGAGAGATTGATGAAGTCCCGGTCTCCCGTTCTTTCATTACAACGGGTACTTCTATGACTTTGTAGTGTTTGCGCAGCAGCCGGCACACAGTCTCCGGCTCCGGATAATCTCTGGGATAATCTTTCACAAAAAGTTCGATGGTCCGCCTGTTGCTCATTCGCATACCGGAGGTGGCATCTGTGATTGCCTTTCCGAAAAGGGCTCCTGTCAAAAACCTGAATATACCGATTCCGACCCTCCGCACCCCGGAAGACTGAAAGCCCTTCTTCTCAATAAATCTGGAACCGATCACCATGTCCGCATTTTCCCGCACAATGGTCTCTTCCATATCTTTCAAGTACAGAGCATCGTGCTGTCCGTCTCCGTCCATCTGTACCGCCACATCGTAATCATTCATCAGCGCATACAGATAGCCCGTCTGGACCGCCCCTCCTATTCCGAGATTGATCGGAAGGTCAAGCACAGGAATATCGTTGGCTCTGCAGATTTGAAGGGTTTTATCCTTCGAGCAGTCATTTACCACGATCAAATCATAATCAGGAGCACATTTTTGGATATTGCGTACAGTCTGTACAATACTTTCACTTTCATTAAAAGCGGGGATAATTACCAGTTTTTTCATAGCATTGTTCTTTCCATCTCATACTCTGATAATGGCTGTATCAAGTCTTGATCATAAACATGTATTCTTTACAGACAGCATTCCGCGAGAGAATCGCGATCAGCAGGATACTGCCCGCTACAGATACAACCTCATAGAAAAGCATCTGGACTGCGGGATTCCATGCGACTGACACAAGGCCTGCAAGCCGGACCAGCATTTCCATGATGATAATGTGGACAAAATAAATTCCTAAGGCGATTCCGGATAAATATACCGCCGGTTTTTCCAATGTGCTCAGCGCATCCTCGGCAAGAAGGATCAGCACAAACAGGAGTACTCCGCAGAGCGCCACACCGGGGGAATTATATCGCAGCACGTAGTCCATTTCTTTTTGAAAAGCATAGTACTGATATGCACAGACAGCTGCAAACAGAAGGACCCATGCTACCATCAAAGGCACGACAGGAACCCGCTCTCTGATCTCTTCCCGGTATTTATGGATCCAATACCCCGCCAGAACATACACAAAGAGATAATGGATAATGCCCTCTCCTCTCAGATCCGTTCGAACGGTAAAAGGAATCTCGTTCATGGTAAAATAGGCACTCACCGCGGGGATGAGATATTGTGTATATATAATAATACCTGTCAGAGGGAGGAGCCATTTGCCGAACCCCCTGTGCAGAAAAAGGGAGAAAACAGGCAGAAGCATATACATAGGTATTATAATCTGCATATACCACATGCTTCCCAGGGTCTTCTGACTCACAAACAGCTGATTTAAAATACCTCGCAGGAAGAGCTTGGGCAGCGATGCAGGCCTGAACATCTCCGGCGTACTGATGGCCGAAATCATTATGAACATAAGAAACAATCTTTGTGTTACCTGTTGCGCCGTTCTACTATTGCCTAAACAGTGCTGTCGATTGTTTGTCCGTTTGTTTTTTTGTTAAAACAGTGATGCAGTCCCACCGTCCTGCAAAATCCGCAGGTTTTTCTGTGCCCGGAATGCCTCCATTACTCCGGCTATTGCACAGCTTACTTCCGGTTCAATTCCGTAAAGTGTATGTTTTGTTGACATTGCTCTTGCAAATGCAACTAGTTCATAACGTATTCCTTCTCCGTCCAGTTGATAAAAATAGCGTTTGTTTTCTGCCGGATTCTCATACCGGATCTCGAAATAATCTGTCTTCCACCATGGTGCGGGAACCAGGATATACCCTTTCGTTCCTGAGATGATCATCTCGCCTTCCGACTTTACCTGATTTCCGACCTTGATGGATGCAACCGCGTCCGGATACTCAAAAAAGATTCTTGTAAAAGTATCAAACTTATGCTCCCGGTCCGCAAACCGTGAAGCAATCCGCATATCGCAGTAATCCGGCCCCAGGATCTGGAAAATCGGCAGTAAAGCTGTCGGTCCCCATTCACTCATACTGTCCCACTTGCGGGACAGGCCCTCCGGGTCTTTCGGATCCATCTCCAGAATGCTGGTACATGTGGCGTCTACCGATGTCACCTTGCCGATCTTGCCGTTTTTGGCAAGCAGAAGCAGCCGGGAATATGCCGTCGCGTAGGCTGTCTTTAATGCCTCCATGAAGACCAGCCCCTTCTCTTCGGCAAGTCTGTACAGCCTCCTGCACTCCTCTACCGAGAGAGCAGCCGGCGACTCGCACAGAACATGCTTACCGGCAAGCAGGGCTTTCTCCGCCTGCTCTGCGTGAAGTTCCGGGTGTGTTCTGAGGTAAACAGCATCCGATGCTTCCAGCAATTCCTCATACCGGCTTGTCATCAGGGGAAGACTTCGCAATGATTCGGACAGGATCTCCGGTTTTTCTGTACACACACCGGAAAGATGCAGTCCGTTGACCAGTTGGCATTCCCTTTCAACTTTATTGATGTAAGAGGAACTGCCCACCAGCCCCAGGCGAAATGACTGGTCCTGGGATCTGAGCTCTGTACTGGAGATTCCGGCAGTGCGGTCCAGATATACCACCCTGCAGTATTCATTCAGATAATCAAACTTCCCTTTCCAGTCCGAACCGATTGCAAAAATATCTACTTCGTAACGCCGTATATCATCTATTTTCTGACCTTCGTATTCTTCAATGACGATCTCATCAGCCAGGCCTGTCGCCCTGACCGCATCGACCCTTTCCATCAGTGACTGCTGAACATTGATTTTTCCGCGGCTTTTGTCAAAATCCTCTGCGGTGACACCTACGATCAGGTAGTCCCCCAGAGCCCTTGCCCGTTCCAGCAGTCTCACGTGTCCGAAATGAAGAAGATCAAAGGTCCCGTACGTGATTACTTTGATCATAGGAGCCCTCTTTTACGCATATCCAGAAAAGCATCGATCAGGACATCATAGTCCTCTTCCTTCAAATCGCCGATGTGCCCTACTCTGAAAACGGTATCCCGCATTTCTCCCCCGTTGGGGCAGATCCAGATGCCGTATTCATCTTTCATAGTGAGAAAGATGTCATAGGCGGATGCTGTCAGCGGACGCAGAGGAGTGACCGCATTGGACATGGCCTCGGATACAATTTCGAAAGGCAGCTTTTCCTCTGCCAGGCGATTGCGGAAGTATTGCGCGAGATTCCCAGTGCGGCGGATCTCCGCTTCTGCCCCGCCATGTTCTTTGATCTCCAAAAGTCTGGTATGGATCTGGCGAAGTATTCCAACGGCAGGTGTAAAGGGAGTCTGGCCTCTTTCTCCGTTTTCCAGGGCAAGATTGAGGTCAAGATACATGCACTTGCAGCGGTTCTCCTCCACTCTCCTGATGCTCCGTTCAGATAAGACGATCAGGGATATGCCGGGCGGGCAGGCAAGCGCCTTCTGAGAACCCGTGATCATGATATCCACGCCAAGCTCTTTCATATCGAAGGGATCTGCGAGAAAGGCACTGATCGAATCCGCAATGAACAGGCAGCCGTTGCGTTTACAAAAGGCACTGATCATAGGCATGTCGTAGAGCACGCCTGTGGATGTCTCATGGGTGTTTACCACAAACGCAGTGTATCCCTGCCCTTCAAATTCCTTCAGTCTCTCTTCTCTGAGCGCAGTCCCGTGGGGCAGCTTTATAACAGTGTGAGGAATTTCATGCAGCTCGAGAAGCTCTACAAACCGGTGTCCGAAGCTTCCTCCGTCTACGACCAGTGCCCGGTCACGGGGCGTCAGCACGTTCATGATCACTGACTCCATGGAAGCTGTACCTGACCCGGTAATAAAAGCCACTCGCGCATTTTCCTCTGCACCGGCAAATTCCTTTACCAGCGCTTCGTTTTCCTTCATCAGTGCCGAAAACTCCGCAGTCCTGAAGTAAGGCACCTGCTCCGCACCGACCGCCCGCACTGTCTCACTGGACATTACAGGGCCAACTGTGAAATTTAACATTTCCTATCTCCGTATACAAGTGATATTGGGCTGATTATTATATCGTCCGGTTTTACTGCATCATCTGCATCGTGCGGCGAATTCCCTCTTCGATCGTATAGTGCGCTTTCCATCCAAGCTTCTGGAGTTTGGAGCTGTCAAGCCGTGCTTTTGTCGCCTTGCTGAACCCCGCCTTTTCCACTTCATCCGGGAGGTCAAATACAACCTTTGTCCCGGCTTCTTTCGCGATGATTCCGGCGAGATCCTTTAAACGAATGTCCGATGCAAGATCAGCAATATTATAAGCCTCTCCGCACTCTCCTTTAAGCAGCACCGTCAGAAGGCCGGAAACAGCATCCGCCACATAGGTGTAGGAGTAATACTGTGTACCCTCGCTTTTCAGGACAATGTCTTCCCTGGCAAGCCCCTTGCGCAGGAACTGCGTCAGAGCTTTGGTGTCCGAGGAAAGCAATGTCGGTCCATAGCTTCTGGTCAGCCGGGGAATGACAATATCCATATTCTTCTGACGGATATATGCCTGGCACAGCGCCTCACCGCATCTTTTGCTCTCAGGATACCCTGCACGCATCGTGTTACAGTCAATATAACCGCAGTAATCCTCTTTGAACAGCTCGGTATCACCCCGGTTTTCTCCATAAATCTCATTGGAGGACGCAAAGGCAAACCGCTTACAGTTGTGGGAATGTGCAAACTCCAACAGGTTCCTGGTTCCGATAATATTGGCTGTGATCGTGCCGATCGGATCAGTCGCATAGGCAACAGGGTGTGTGCTGCTTGCCAGGTGAACACAATAATCCATGGAGGGAAGATCCGGGAAATTCCCGATGTTGATATCCATCTCTACCAGATGAAGAAAAGGGCTTCCCTTATACTCTGAAAAACGCGCCTGCAGCTTTTCCATGGATCTGCCGGTCACGTAGAGATCACAGGACAGTTCTTCCCTCTCGTTTTTGAACATCAGCACATCTGAAAGAAACCGCCCTATCATGCCGGTCGCACCCGTAATAAGTATACTGCTGCCACGCAGTTTCTCCCATGGGAGAGACAGATCCGCGACATCCTTCAAATCTTCGTAATACAGTTCTGCCTTCATCTCTGATCCATTTCCTTCTTTAAATAGGCTTTGAACAACTCCAGGTCGTCTTTTGTCGTCAGCTTGATATTTTTATCAGAACCGGACGCAAAATGCAGACGCTCCCCCAGTTCCACCATCATTGTGTTGGTATAAGAAGACCCGTAGATGCCGATTTCCTTCTCAAAGGCTTCATGATAAGCTGCATCGAGCTTATTAAACTCGTATGCCTGGGGAGTGGAAACGCGCCGCAGGGTCTCGCGGGGAATATACTTGACTGTGGTGGAGGGATCATTTTCGTCCACAACAAAAATCTGCTCATTGTAAGGCAGCGAGGTGACTGCATTCCCATATTTTTTGCAGGTCTGAATCACATCTGTCAGGACAGAAGCATCTACCAGAGGCCTGATTCCATCATGGATAACGACAGTGTCTCCCTCATTGCAGATCCCTTCCAGTGCATATACGCCATTGCGAATGGATTCCTGTCCGGTGCTGCCGCCGGGGACGATCCATTTCAGTTTTGTGATCCCGCACTGTTTCGCATAGGCCCAGACAACATCATGCCATCCTTCAATACAGACCACTTCGATCGCGTCAATCATAGGATGGGACTGGAAGCTTTCCAGCGTATACATCAGGACAGGTTTCTCGTACACATTTACAAACTGCTTGGGAATATCCATTCCCATTCTCCTGCCGGAACCGCCGGCTATAATAATCGCAACATTCATTGTAGTCCCCATTCCGGAACGCTCTGCGCGACGGGCCGGGAGAAATCCGCAAATCCGGTTTCTCTTCTGCCATCAGGGATGTATGCGGCGCTCCTGCACAAACATCCCTGTGAAAAACCAGCACATCATTGTGGTTTTTCACACTGTTCTCATGTCAAACTAAAAATGCTCACTGGCGCTCCTGTCATTCCGCAGGGAATTTCAGGATGGCAGGCTTATGATTCTTTCTGGCCTCCATGGGCGGAAGCTGCATATAATCACCATACTGTTCACGAAGCAATTCGTCGTATCCGGTCGGGATCAGGATCGTACCGTCTCCGAAGGGAACCTCCAGAATCGGTTCCAGGTCTTCTTTCCGGATCATATTGTCAAAAGGCCTTGTATCACAGGAAAAGCCATATATTCCTGAATCAGTCCCCTCATCGATCCGGCACCAGTGTTTACACGCGCGATAGAGTTTCCTCCTGTTTAAGCGCAGTACAGACAGGCCGACATGGCCGATTCTGCAGACAGCCATGATTAAATCTCTCTTCAGTCCTTTTCCAGCGACATAGGGAGCACCGATTTCCCGCAGGATCCGGACCTTTCCGATCGCCCAGGCATGTTTCATATGTTTTTCTCTGGTTTTGCGGTCAGGATGAAGGGTGTCGAAAGGAAACAGATCCAGATAAATGCCGAAATCACAGGGAATATTGCGGAACTGTTCTGTAACAAACCGGGTTCCCTTCATTGTGAACTGACCGGTCATCAGGGGATAATGATCATTCTCGTCCGCATCAAGGATCATGTATTTATCCGAATACTCTTTCCTGACGATTTTCTTCAGTTTAATGTAGTCTTTCCGCAGGATCGCAAGATCAATATCATCATCCCAGGGAATCATATCCTTATGCCTGACAGCGCCCAGGAGAGTGCCTCCGATCGCAAACCAGGTCAGATTATTCTCCTTGCAGATTCTGCTGAAATCCGCAAGCATTTCCTTCTCCAGATCCTGAATTCTTTTTAAAACTTCCGGTTCGTAACTGCTCATATATCTCCTCTCACGGATCGATGATCACCATGCTTTTTGACTTTCCGGGACATGCCATTGTTCATACTCTGAATTCAAGACTCGCTCGCGAGCCTTGCGCGCGTATCCCATGACTGAAGTCACGAGTATTGCCGACGAAGAATACATTCAAGTCAGATCCTGAGATGCGTATTTCCCAAAGTCAAGAATCTCCGGACTGTGGTTGATCCGCTTTTCCGGCGGGGGTACCTGCATATAATCTCCAAAACGCGTTTTCAGCATCTTGTCACAGTCGTTTACGATACTTACCTCAATATCTCCGAACATGGCTTTTTTCAGCGGAAGCAGGTCCTTTTTCCTGATAATGCAGAGTCTGGCCGCGGGATCTCCCAGGATCGTATAGGTGCTGGTCTTCCCTGTGTACCGCAGTGCCAGTTTTTTGTATCTGCGGTAGATTTTCTCCGGAGTAAGCCTTGTCACCTTCAGTCCCCTGTGGATACACCCACACAGCATATACCGCACCTTCTT
This sequence comes from uncultured Lachnospiraceae bacterium, assembly GCA_946546945.1. Lineage (GTDB taxonomy): Bacteria > Bacillota > Clostridia > Lachnospirales > Lachnospiraceae > Eubacterium_I. Next base: position 1,590 of record CAMNOU010000045.1, on the reverse strand, counting down.
TACAAACTCGACATCCTTAACAAAGCGGAAATAATCAAGATTTGAAAGTACATACAGGTCATGAAGACGCTGTGTTTTCCGAATCAGTTTCTCCGCCTTAACCGGGTCGTCGGGAATATTTTCAAAGACAAAAATGTCCATGAAAATACCGATCTCGAACCTGTCCTTTGCAAGGTCAATAATGAATCGAGTCCCTTTCAGGCTTAAATTGGGGATCAGATTGTAGTAGGGCCTGGGTGTATCAGGGCCGTTTACGAGATATTTATCTCCAAGCTCCTTCGGCGCCACTTTGAGAAACTTCTCATAATCTTTTCGCAGCATACCGACATCAATATCGTCGTCCCAGGGAATCATATCGTGGTCCCGCATAGTTCCGATCGCCGTACCAGCTATAACAAAATAATTGATGCCGTGCTTTTCGCAAAGAGCGATAAAATCTCGGAACATCGCTTTTTCAATTTTCTGCAGCCGATCCAGTGTTACCGGATCATATTGTTTGTTTGCCATAGAATTCCCTTCAAAAGTCTTTCAGACACTCCATGATACAGGATCACTTTCTGTTCTTCAGATAAATCAGACTGTAGAGCAGCATAAGTCTTTTTTTATGAAACAGATTCCACATCAGCCAGGTAGTTAATCCATGCTTCCTGAGAAATCTCTGTTCTCTTCTCCCCGTTCTTACAGAAAATGCTTTTTCTTTTCTAAACGATACCAGTGTTGACCTTATCGTTTTTTTATCAAGCCATTTTATTCCGGGACGCAGCCGGTCATATAATTCCGCTATATAATCTTTTGTCAGCCAGAGCTGCCATACACCGGGTAATTCTCCCGTAATATTGTATTTGCGGATGATCCTTTCTTCTTTATGAAGACATCTGACAATTGAGTCATATACGTTTTGAGAATACTTCCCGGTTGTGCTGTGCTCAAGCCTTTGAAGCCATCGGTAATATACAGACGGATTCAGCACAATTGTACCTCCTGCCTCATAACAGGACAGATTAAACATGACATCCTCATAACCGTAACGCATACTTTCGTCAAATCTGATTCCATGCTGATCCAGATATTGTTTTCTGTACATCCCGGTCCACACCCCGGATCGTGCTTTTTTGATTTCTCCATATCTGGAGGCAATCTGCTCCTGTTTGATGGTCTGCAGAACAAACCCGCCTGTTGTTGTCTCTGCGACAACTTTTCCGTTGAGAGTCTCTGTTTTCGATCTGCAGAATCGGATAACATCTGCATTCTCGCGCTTTGCCAGCGAATAATTCTCGGAGATCAGTCCGGGGAGATACTCATCATCGTTATCACAAAATGCGACATACTCTCCTCTCGCCTGTTCCATACCCGCGTTTCTGGCCGAGCAGATTCCCCCGTTGGGTTTATGGATCACGACCACCCGGCTGTCCTTCTGCGCAATTCTGTCACAGATTTTTCCACTCTCATCCGGAGAACCGTCATCGACAACGATCAATTCAAAGCCATCAAAGTCCTGACGCAGAACAGACTCCACCGCCTTTTCAAGATAGGCTTCCGAATTATAGACCGGCATGATCACGCTTACCAATACTCTGTCACTCATTGATT
>CAMNOU010000044.1 GCA_946546945.1 uncultured Lachnospiraceae bacterium | reverse complement strand
TGATTTCCGGATTCTCATGGGATTTGCGAAGCATATCGCTCTTGTCGAGACGATACAATGTCATCGCGCGCTCTGCTCTGAGATCCTTTACCATTCTTACACAAGCCTTCTGCTGAGGCTGACCGCCGCCGTTGACACAACCGCCCGGACATGCCATAAACTCTACAAAGTCATATTCCACTTCACCTGCGCGCATCTTTTCAAGCAGTGCTTTTGCGTTCTTAAGGCCGCTTACGATTGCTACGCGAAGTGTCAGGTCGCCGACTTTATAAGTTGCTTCCTTGATGTCTTTTGTTCCACGGACCTCTGTAAACTCGATCTCGCCCTGTGCTTCTCCGTTCAGCCAGTCGTTTGCTGTACGTAAAGCTGCTTCCATAACGCCACCGGTCGCGCCGAAGAGCGTGCCTGCGCCGGTGCCGATGCCAAGCGGTGCATCAAATTCTTCATCCTCAAGACCCGGGAAGGAGATGCCGCTGCGTTCGATCATACGTGCGAGCTCACGGCTTGTCAGTGAAAAGTCAACATCCGGAACGCCTGCTGCATTCTGATCTTCTCTTCCCAACTCACGCTTTTTCGCTGTACACGGCATCGTGCTGACGACAACGATCTTATCTGCCGGGATTCCTTCTTTTTCGGAAAGGAAGGTCTTTACCATTGCTCCGAACATCTGCTGCGGAGATTTACAGGAGGATACATGCGCAAGCATATCATCATAATAGGTCTCGATGTAGTTGATCCATCCGGGACAGCAGGAAGTAAACATCGGGAGTGTTCCGCCTGTCTGGATCCGCTCTATCAGCTCGTTTGCTTCTTCCATGATGGTTAAATCCGCTGAGAAAACGGTATCAAATACCCGGTCAAATCCAATCTTTCTCATTGCTGCTGCAAGCTTTCCTTTTGTGCCGGAGCCGATCGGATAACCAAACGCTTCGGAGATACTTGCACGCACGGAAGGTGCTGCCTGGATCACAACATATTTATCCGGATCCTTTATCATTTCTAATACAGCATCCACATCATCTCTCTCATGCAGTGCGCCGACGGGACAGACTGTGATACACTGTCCACAGCCAACACAACCGCTTTCGATGAGTGTTGCTCCCTTTGACGGTACGACCTTTGCTGTCAGGCCTTCACCTTCCATCTTGATCGCGCCGATTCCCTGCAGGTTTTCGCATGCTGCTACGCAGCGGCCGCAGCGGATACATTTGTTGTCATCTCTCACGATGATGCCGTCTGTCTTCACCGGTACCGGGTCAAATGCTTCCTTTGCCGGGTTCTTGGTCATGCGCAGTTTGTGCTGTACATCCTGCAGCTCGCAGTTTCCGGTACGGCTGCAGTGTCTGCAGTCTCTGTCATGATGATCCAGGATATCCTTCAGAGCCTTTTTCTGTTCATATCTGACAGCCGCGGAATCCGTGATGACTTGCATATCCGGCTCGATCAGGGTCGTTGCCGCATTGACAATTCCTTTTCCCTGAACTTCTACGATACAAAGTCCGCTGTCATCCTTTTCCTGCACACCCTTTAAATACTGCAGGGACAAGATTTCCGTATCGAACTGCGTTCTCGCATATTTGTCTTCGTAAGCCGCTTCCAGAATCGTAGCTCCATCCCTTGCAGGTACAGGGTTTCCATTGATCATAATCTGCAACATGTTTACCTCCTCCTATGATTCCTTTACCTGTCCATCTCTGTAAAAATCATGATGTTTTCTTTCTTGACCATATCTTATCAAAAAGGGTTTCCTCATATATCGTGCATTTAAAAAGGAATTACACGGCACCTTTTCAACACTGATGTAGAAAGATAATCAAACGAAAAACACGCCATGCGGATCTTTCTCTCGCATAACGTGTTTTTCTTGGGGTTACATGATAAGGTAAACAGTTGTTTCTTTAATTGTCATTTACGCAGACCGGTCGCCCGGCAATCTGAGATGTGCGCCGCCATCGGCTTCACATGTTGCCAGCACCCGGAATGATTGCCCGTTGGCGCTGACACCTTTTACATACAGACAGTCCTGATCCAGTACATAATACATTCCGACCGTCTGTCCTTCCGTCATCTCCTGTGTGTATTCCACCCAGACAGTTTTCAATGCATGCTCCCTGAGCCAACACTCTTCCGGAAGCGCTTCTGTCCAGTCCAGATAATGGGAATTGTTCATATGGCCGTTGTAGTCAATCTCATGCGCTTCAACGGTACGGCCTGCAAGACACTCGTATTCCTCCGGAAAGGGAAGATTCATTTTGGGAGGTTTTGGCTCTCCCGGGATCACAACAGGTGTCAGGTCGATCATTCCTTCCGGATCTCCAGCGGCCGTCCTGGTCTTCTGGTCCATCAAAAGAAACAGGGAAGATGTCGTAACAAGCGGTTCTCCGTCATAGGTGTAGAACGCATATTTTCTTGCATGCATCACTGCCTTTTTCTTAGAAGGCCAGATCCGCAGCCTTAAGACTTCGTCTTTTTGGGGCAGACGTTCCACCTGCATCTGGGTCCAGGCAATGATCCAGCTCAGTCCTGCCTGATTCAATTGCGCAATCGTCACACCTGAGCAGGCATCAAAATACTCCTCTGTGATGATCTGCATCTGTCTTGCCAGTTCTGCCGGATGCATATAGCCTGCACGGTCAACTTCTTTTTCCGTAACCGTTATGATCTTTTCATATACGCCTTTCGGGCATTCTGGTGTAAATTCCGGGAACTGTCCCATTTCTCTCCACTCTTTCTGTTTACAGTCGTTCTCTTACTACTCTGACAAAATCAGCGATCGTCATCAGGTTGCTTGCCTCTTGGATCTCGATCGTGACATCCAGTTCATCTTCGATCTCAGAGATCATGACGATCATCTTCATCGATTCATTGGACAGATCTTCTCTGATATCTGTAGCCAGTGTGATTTCGGATGCATCCACGCCATAGCTGTCAGCTGCGCACTGGATGACTTTCTTTGCGATATCATCCAGCTCTTCCGTGCCTGTGTCGGCTGTTGCAGCAGCTGTGCCGCCAGATACCGAGCCTGACGCTGTATCTGCGGAAATGGTTTCCTCGCCAAGGCGCTCTTTCACTACATTGACAAAATCAGCGATCGTCATCAGATTGCTTGCTTCCTGAATCTCGATCGTGACATTCGTCTCATCTTCAATGGTAGAGATCATTACAATCATCTTCATCGATTCATTGGACAGATCCTCTCTGATATCTGTAGCCAGTGTGATTTCGGATGCATCCACGCCATAAGCATCCGCCGCTGCATCGATGACAGTCTGTGCCGTCGCGTCATTTGACAGATCGATTGCTTTGGCTGCCGGTGCTGCCGCTTCCTCCTTTGCTTTTGCCGGTGCTGCTTCCTTAATCTCCGGAATCTTCTTAAACTCGCTCTCGTCTTCGAGCTCCCATACCAGTACTTTTGTGTCTTCATCCTGAATGATCAGCGGTTTTACAACAACTTCATTTTCACGGACAAACCGGTCAAATTCATCATATTTATCATAATCTACGTGCAACAGGCTGGTGCTTACAGGATCTGCCCCCGGCACTTTTACTTCAATCGAGAAATAATCACCGTGTACCTTTCTGAATTCCGGATCACCAAATGCGCCTCTTGTCGGCAGTACCTGACCGATCACACCGCGCATATTGGTGAGGTCAACCCACTCTGTATCCAGACATCCGCAGGAATTGCAGCAGAGGTAAGGCGGGAATTCGATGTGTCCGCAGCTGGTACATTTCCGTCCAAGGACAGTTCCTTCCTCCAGTGCGTCATAAAAGGTTTTTGTGATAGGCTCTAAATCATATTTTGTCATCGTCTTCATTCCTCCTCTCCTATTTCTTCTCCAGCATGATGTTTAACAGGTTCTGTGCCCCGCCAAAGCCGCGCAGCATCGCATGCTTCACTTCGTGTTTTACCTGTGTTGCGGAATCGCCACGCATCTGATGAACGGCTTCATACAAGTCATGCAGGCCTGATGCGCCAGCCGCATGGCCGTAATGACAGCGGCCGCCGTTGGAGTTGACCGGACGGTCTCCGTCAAACGCGATGCGGTTCTCTTTTACATACTGCCAGCCTTCACCCTCCGGCAGGTATTCACAGATCTCTGCCGAAAGCAGTTCGGACTGGTTATAGAAATCATTGGTCAGGAACAGATCCATGTCCTTTCCGGTCAGACCGGTCAGCGCTTTCATCTGCTCGTATGCATTCTTTGTCGCGGTCATTTCCAGACGCGGATTGGAGTTTTCCAGACAGGAATGACCTACGCCCAGCACCTCGATCGGATGCTCTGTATATTTGTATGCCATCTCGGTCGGGCAGACGATCACTGCTGCCGCGCCGTCACAACGCTGTTCAAAGTGCGCGCCGCGCATGTATTTGCCGATCAGCGGATTGAATTTGGAATGCAGATATTCATATTCGGAATCCATACCTGCTTCCTCTGCCAGCTCTGCATAGGTCTTGTTTGTGATCGTGCTGAGCGGATTCTGAACCGCTGCACGACGGCAGTTGATGGAAAGCTGTGTCATAAACGCATCCACATCCTCTGCGCTGATATTGTTTTCATTTACATAATGATCCAGCCAGGACTCTGAGTTAAACGGAAGCGCTCCTCTGGTAAATAAGGTATAATCTCTCGGAAGTGTGGAGCAAAGCACCTCATGGAACATTGCATCCGTACCAAAGCGGCGCTTGATCAGATTTTTGGTTGGATAAGCGATGGAATACGGCATTTCAATACAGCCGCTAAGCACCATATCATACTGGCCGGACGCAACTGCCATGACTGCTGTCTCAAGCGCTACATATCCTGTCGCACATGCTTCGCTGTGATGGTAGGATCCTTTTCCTTTCATACCGATCCAGTTCGCAACATGCATATTCGGTGTTGCAAAGTTACTGGTCCATCCCGGGCCTGCCTGGCCATGAATATAGAACTCAACGTCCTTGCCTGTGATGCCTGCGTCTTTCATCGCGTCACGCGCTGCATAGGCAAACAGCTCTGCCTCGTTCATTCCATCAACAGACGGATCATCGAGTACACGGACAAACGGTGTCGCGCCCACGCCGATGATTGATACGCTTCTGCTGTAAGGTTTTAATTTGGGTATATTATCGTTAAAACTCATTGTGCTCCTCCTTCGTATCGTATCCTTTTTTCGTTTTCGTTATCATTATAAAACACGCCGTTTTTTCATATTTGGTATGATTCCCTTGAAATTCCGAACTTCATTTCTACACGGATATAGAAAATAGCATTCCCGCCATGATGATACTATGATATTAACCTGCTGCCCTGATAATAATAATGAAATGACCGCTTGAAAGGGAATCGTTATGAGACACATCGATCTCTTGAATATCAACCTGAATCAGATTCGGATCTTTCTAACGGTAGTGGAGTTTGGCGGATTCACAGCCGCAGCCAAAAAGCTGAATATGACACAGCCAATGATCAGTAAGACGATCGCACACCTTGAACAGGAGCTCGGCTTGTGTCTGATCCTACGCGGAAGCAGAAAGTTCCAGGTGACGCCTGCAGGAATGAACCTGTACGAAGAATGGAAAGATCTGATCCGGAGTTTCGAAGACTCTGTTCTCAATGCGCATTCTATACAGGAAGGAAAGAAAGAAACCTTAAAGATCGGCACCGGTGAATTAGACCCAAAAGACAGTCCTGTCATTAAGAAGATCAGAATCATGAAAAACCTTTTGTCCGGCACGGATGTATTTGGAGAATGCATGGAATTATCTGCGCTGGTATCATACCTTGCACAGGACAAACTGGATCTGATCGTGATATCAAAGCATATGCTCCCCCTGATGGAAGGACTGGATATCGGCTGGAAAACCATCATTCCAAGCAGGCTCTGCATTTATGTGCATCAGAGCAATCCTCTGTATGACCGGGAATATCTAGATTTTTCCGATTTACGCATGGAGCGGTTTATCGTTTTTTCTCCGGAAAAAGATAACAGCTATATTGAACTTCTTACAAAACTGTCCAGAGAAGCCGGGTTTACGCCGTTGATCTCCTGCTATGTGCAGCACGAAAAATCATTTACCCTGAACCTGGAGCTGGAAAACGGAATCGTTTTGGCTGACAGTTATACCGACCTGGAATCACCAACAGTCAAAAAATTCCCGCTGGATATCCGGAATGATATCATCGCGGTCTGGAAAAAAGAGCATTTCAGAGATTCCATCGAAATATTTCTCAATCTGTTTCAAACAGAATAGTATCCTCCACCATCCATATCTTTTTGGAATGAATGTATCCTGAACATTCATTTTTCAACGGTTTTCTCAACTGCTACACTGATTGCAAGAACAATGAAACGTGTATCTGACAAAGCAGATTAAGGGAGGAAACTATATGACATCTTACGAAAAAGTTGAAAAAGCTATGCAATGCGTACCTTTAAATGATCCCTCTGAGATTCCGATTTTTCCGCATATTCTGACATGGGCCGGAACAGTGGCAGATGTACCGCAGTCAAAGATCATTTCCGATTGTGATGCCTGGATCGGCGCAATGGAAAAAACCTTTGATGTAATCGGGAATCCCGATCTCTCCATGCCGCAGCATCCGAAAACCATTATTTTCTCAATGAGTATGCCGGTGCGCCGACCGGGTTTTGAGCTTCCGGAGGGAGAACTTTATCAGTTTGTAGAACAGCCTCAGTTTGAAGCCGATGAATATGAGAAAATGCTTCAGATCGGTTGGGAAAACTGGTATGCCATGTATATGATGCGGATACAGAATCCGCCGATGACAGATCCGCAGCAGTATGCTGACTTTTGGGCAGAAACCAATATTGCCGGCGGAAAGATCGCACAGTTTCTTGCGCAAAGAGGTATCGCGCCGATTTTCAACATCGCAGATTTTCCAATCTTCGATCTGTTATCCATGATCCGGTCCATGGAACCGTTTATTTTTGATCTCTATGATGATCCCGGTCCAATCATGGATGTTTTGAACCAGGCACAGCCAATCGAGGACGCACGCAACATTCAGATCCTCAAATCATTCGGCGGAACAAGGATCGGCCGCTACGCGATGCGTTCCTCCGCTACATTTATTTCACCGGATATGTTTGACGAATTTGTATGGCCGGTATTGAAAAAATCAATCCAGACATTCTGGGATGCAGGAATCCGCTGTGTACTCCACTGCGACGCAGAATGGCTGCCGATTCTGGATCGCTTCCTGGAATTGCCCAAGACAAGCGTCAGCTTCGAATTTGACGGCGTAACCGATATTGTTAAGGCATATGACATCATCGGCGGATGGCATTCACTCAGAGGTGATGTTCCGGCCACAATGTTTGCTTACGGAACACCGGATGATGTGAGGGAATATTGCGCCGGACTGATCGATAAGATCGGGACAAAGGGCGGCTTTATCCTGGGTTCCGGATGTGAAGTCCCGCTAAACGCAAAAACAGAATGTGTAAAAGCCATGATGGAGGCTACATCATAATCCCTTTTTTCCATTGGAGTAGATCTCATGATCTGCTCCATTTTTTTTGTTTTTTAAAGATGTCTGATATAATGATATTCAGGTGAGTCAAGGGGACGGTTCTTTTGACTCACTTCAGAAAAACAAATCATATGTAAACACAAAATGAGTCAAAAGAACCGTCCCTCTGACTCATGAAGAAGGAGCTTTGCCATGTACGTTGGTTTAAAAAACATTTGCGCTTTGCTAAAAGAATTACCGACTCATCTGACCGATTCTGACGGAATTCATTGTCTGACAGGCTGGAATCATCTGCAGAATGCGCCTACGCCATATGCATCCTATCTGCTTTATGTATGTAAAAGTGATATCGATCTTTCGACTATTAATTTTACCGAGCACATGCATGTCCTTTGCATCATTTCACCCGGATCGGATCATGAAGAAATCGCGGGGCGTTTCCCTGATGAGGTCAGTCTTCTGCTCGTCGAAGCGGAAGATCCTGTCACGATCTATACCAGTCTGCAGGAATACTTCAACCGCCAGTGCGGTGTCGGCATGTTCGGGCAGACACTTTTGGAATTCCTTGCGTTTGAAGACGGACTGCCGTCTTCCATCGACTATGCCTATCATGTATTCCGCAATCCCGTGTTTGTCTTTGACACCAACTATAATCTGATCGCTGCGACATGGGACGCGATTGAAGAGCTTGGCCTGAAGGATCAGGTCCTGATCGACAAGCGCTTTTCCGCAGATGATTTTAAAATGGCAAACAGGGATCACAACATCCACAGCAAGGTGTTAAAAAGCGAGATCCCGATCATTGCATATAATGACGCACTTGGCTACGAGCAGATGTACTGCGCCATCAACACACGCAAAAACCTCGGTCATATCGTCATCTCCGCGATCAATAAACCGTTCGAACCTATTGACACGGAATTAATGCTGCTCCTCAAAAAATATGTTGATCAGCAGATGAAAAAAGACTCCTTTATCCGAAGTGCTAAAGGGTTTAATTATGAGTATTTTTTGCGGGATCTGCTGGATGAAAAGATTGGAACGGGAAACAGCAATTCTTCCCATATGAAATTTACGGAGGTCACATTTAGCGGCAATATGTACTGTATGGTCGTCGAAACCGCCCGCAGTACAGAAACCGTCAATATAAACCACATCCGGAATCTTTTAGAAAGCCGCTTTCCTTACTCAAAAACACTGATCTACAATGACCAGATCGTGATCATCATCAGCTTTCAGGAAAACCATCTGCTTCCAGGCGAATATCTGGAAACCGGCCGGAAAATCTGTTCCGAAAACGGACTCTATGCCGGTATCAGCAATTGTTTCCAGGATATCATGGAATTACGGGAATACTATGCACAGGCACTTCGTGCCATTGAATATGGCACAGAAGAAACAAACACCCCAAACCTCTATCTCTACTGGGATCATTATCTGCAGCATGTGATCCGTCTGTTTACACAAAAAGAATCCGCCGGCACATTCTGCAATCCCAAGATGAAGTTTTTGCTTGATTATGACAAAACACACAACTCCGAACTGGCCTATACACTTTATATGTATCTGATCCATGAGCGCAATCTGGCTGCAGCTGCCGAAGCCATGGATATGCACCGGACTTCTCTTGTATATCGGTTTAAGAAGATCAATTCCCTGATCGGGGAGGATTTTGACGATTACAAAGAACGGCTGTATCTGATTCTTTCGTACGAAATGAACCGATGAGTCAAAGGGACGGTTCTTTTAACTCACTTTTGACTCGAAGAGAAGTAATACCATGAACACCAGACAGATTGAATACTTTCTTGCTGTGGCGGAGGAACTGAGTTTCACGAAGGCCGCAGAGAAAATGTATGTATCGCAGACTGCTGTCACGCAGTAGATCCGTTCCCTAGAGGAGCAGATGGGGGTACAGCTGTTTTCCCGGACAAAGAAAAAGGTCGAGCTGGCGCCTGCCGGAGCGCTTTTTATGATTGAAGGGCGCCAGATCCTCGAGCATATCGACAATGCCTTTATCCATGCCCGCGATGTCTCCGAAGGAATGAGCGGTGCTCTGGAGATTGGCTTTGCCAACTATGCAAGTAACATTCTGGCAAACAGCCTACAGGAGTTTCACAGCCGGTATCCCAATATCAAACTTCATTTCAAATCCTACAGTCCTTCCGTTTTGCTGGATCGTCTGCGGCTTGGCGAACTGGATCTGATCTTTTCCCCGATTTTTGATCCGGCTATCTATGAAGGATGCTTTATACGGGAAGTATCCCGCGTCTCTTTGATCGCAGTGCTTCCCAGCTCCCATCCACTGGCCGGCAAGCACTATCTGACCAAAAAGGATCTGTCTGACCAAAGTCTGATCCTTGCCTGTACGCCGGACAGTAAGATTGGCGAGGACCGCAAGATCATCGACAGCTTCTTAAAGGCCGGATATCATCCCGAGATCGTCGACAGGATCGAGGATATCGAAACGATTCTTTTAATGGTTGCTGTACAGATGGGATCTCCATCCTGCCTTCCTACATTACGCTTCCGGTCAGCAATGATCGACGCGGGCGATGTGACCGTCAACGATCTGGCTGAAATGTGGTATCACGACGAGATCGAATACACAGCGCTTACGACCAACGGACGGAATGATTATAAAAATGTCATCCGCCACATCAGAGAGCATCCGCTCGGGAGCATGAAGCTTCGGAATGTAACCTGTGAACATCTGCAGGCTTACATCAACGAAAAATATTTCGGCGAGTTCGATGAGAACGGGAAGCAGTTAAAGCATGCCTATTCCGACAGCCATATGAAAAAACAGTTCCGTGTTCTCTCGGGGATGTTCAAATATGCCGTTGTCCCGAAACATCTTTTGCGGGATAACCTCATGCAGTATGTCAGGAAGAGAAAGAAGCCAAAACCGGTCCGGCTCTTCGGTGAGGAGGAGGACGGAAAGGTACACACGATCTCAAACGAAGATTACAAAAAGCTCATCAGCCATCTCACAGACAATGAGCAGAACGCATGCTTCGCTCTCCCGGTGCAGATCGCCTATCACACAGGCCTTCGGGCCGGAGAAGTCTGCGGGCTTGCCTGGGAGGATATCGGTCTGGAAGGCAGGAGCCTCACGGTACGGCATTCTCTCTACTATGACACGGAGAACAAGTGCTGGGAGTTAAAAGTCCCGAAAAACGGAAAATCCCGCGTTGTAGCGTTTGGGGATACACTGGCAGGGATCTTAAGAGCGGCGAAGAAAAAAACAGCTCGAAGATAAGATGGCAGATGGTCCTTTGTACCAGAAGCATTATTATCAGATCAACGAGATCAAGGGACGGCAGCACTGCCAGATCTTTACAGAGATCGACCCAGAGATCAAAGTCTTGAGCAGCCGCTGCACGAAGGGAAAGTTTATTGAAGACGCCGGGAAGGAACAGCCCTTACAGCCTTTGCATCTTGTCTTAAGCAAACCCGGCGGCGAGATGCTCACGACACAGAGTTTAAAATGGCTGGACAAGCTGATCCAAAAAGAACTGCCGGAGATCAAAGATTTTCACTTCCACTGCCTGCGGCACACCTACGCCACCACACTGATCGCAAACGGAGCAAATTTCAAGGATGTACAGGCGCTCATGGGCCACTCAGACATCAGCATCATCTTGAATATTTATTCACATGTAACCCCCGAAACACAGCGAAAAGCAGTCGATATTTCCGAGCGCGCGATCAGCTAGATTTATAGGTTTTGTGGGAAGATGTGGGAAAGACCCCATTTCAGACAAAATGAAAAGCCAGCAAACCCGCATGTTTACTGGCTTTCAGTGAGGCATCGGGGATTCGAACCCCGGACAACTTGATTAAAAGTCAAGTGCTCTGCCAACTGAGCTAATACCCCATATCATTGAAACTGGGCCAGCGGGATTCGAACCCACGAGTGTAGCAGTCAAAGTGCTATGCCTTACCGCTTGGCGATGGCCCACTGGTCTGTTGCGTTCTTGCTTGTAAAACGCGGGCGACCGATGATCGCCCGCGTACAGGGTGGATACAGGGATTCGAACCCTGGGCCTCCAGAGCCACAATCTGGCGCGCTAACCAACT
>CAMNOU010000043.1 GCA_946546945.1 uncultured Lachnospiraceae bacterium | reverse complement strand
CCGCAGTGCTGTCTTCGGCTGTCTGCTGTGTGCTCCCCGCAGTGCTGTCTTCGGCTGTCTGCTGTGTGCTCCCCGCAGTGCTGTCTTCGGCCGTCTGCTGTACGCTCCCCGCCGCGCTGTCTTCGGGCGCCTGCTGTTCTTCTCCTCCGGCTTCACCCGCAGATGCCTGCCGTGTTTTTTCCTCCGGACTCACTGCAGAGGCATCCGGACTGGTTTCCGCAGCTGTTTCCTTCTGTTCCCTGCTGACCGCTCCCGAAAGAGTCTGCATCGTCTGCTGAAGCAGCTTCAGATCCTGATAGCTTCCGATCTGTGAAACTGCCGTGGCGGCCGCAACAGCCAGAACAGCCGCCCCCGCCGCATAGACGATTGGCCGCGTCTTTTTCTTCGGCGGTTTTTCATTCAGTTTTGCCATGATTGCCCGATAATTCTGCACGGCATCCCCGCTGCTGCTTTCCGCCGCATATTTTTCCCTCAGCGGTTTCGGGACATTCTTTTCCTTCTCCGCTATCATAAACTCCTGCATGGCCGGATTCTTTTCATAGTAAACGGCATATCCGCTGATCCTCTGCAGCTTATGCTGTTCCTGTACGAAAAAAGCATCCTCCTTCTCCAGCGCATCTTCATAATAAAGAAAACGGGAGCCTTTCTTATATGTAGATTCGAAAAACTGCTGCAGCTCGGTCCGGACATTCAGTCCCCCGCCGTCCAGATTAAAATACCACCCCAGGATTTCCTGCTCATCAAAATATTCTTTGATTCTCTGGTATACTCTGTTCCAGAATTCCTGCTGCCGGCCCGTGATTGCATCCGTCACCGGACTTGTCTGCTCCTCTCTGGTTCCATCTGGGTCCTCTCCGCCTCTGTCCGGCTCTTCATCTTCAGCCTGAAAATCCACTTTCTGTGCGCCGCTGATAAATACATACTCCGTGTTATCCTTCGTCACAGTCCTGCCCAAAAGCACCGCCGCGAGCACACTGTCCTCCTTTTTCTGGCGGTGAATGAACTGATGAACATATGTATACACAAAATCCTCGACATATATTTTATAAGTATCTCCGAATGTCCCGATCTGACGAATATTCTTTGGTAACATGAACTGTTGATTTTCTTCGTTTTTCACAAGATACGACCTCCAAAAAATTCATAATCTCCATGCATCTGCATAAACTGATAACAGGGTTCCCTTAGAAATGTATCATATGCCGGACGTTTTTTTTGCCGAAATAAAACAGTTTTCTTAAGAATCATTCGCCTGATGACGTCAAAAAAGCCCATGACGGATCCGCCATGGACTTTTTTTATGTCGTTTTATCTGTTTTTACAGAAAAGCTTTTACTTTTTTGTAAATACTTTCTGCATCGAGTTCATATTTTTTGATCAGGTCTGCTGCCGGTCCGGATTCCCCGAAACAGTCATTGATTCCGATCTTCAGTACTTTCGTCGGCGCATTCTGGCTTAATGCATCGCAGACTGCGCTGCCCAGACCTCCGATGACGGAATGCTCTTCTACCGTGACAACCTTCCCTGTCTTTTTTGCGGATGCAATGACCAGCTCTTCATCGAGCGGTTTGATCGTGTGAATATTGATGATCTCCGCATCGATCCCATCCTTCGCCAGAAGGTCATTTGCCTGGAGTGCTTCATTGACACAGAGTCCGGTCGCAATGATCGTCACATCTTTTCCCTCTTTTAAGGTGATGCCTTTTCCGATTTCAAAATGATAATCTGCCTCGTTATTGATCACCGGGATCGCCAGACGTCCGAAGCGCAGATATACCGGTCCCACATATTCGTAGGCCGCTTTCACGGCAGCTCTTGCCTCCACATCGTCACAGGGATTGATGACGACCATCCCGGGAATCGCGCGCATCAGGGCGATATCCTCGTTGCACTGATGGGTCGCGCCGTCTTCACCGACCGAAATACCGGCATGCGTCGCTCCGATTTTCACATTCAGGTGAGGATAGCCAATGGAGTTGCGGACCTGTTCAAAAGCACGTCCGGCTGCAAACATCGCAAAAGAGCTTGCAAAAGGCACTTTCCCGCAGGCTGCAAGTCCCGCCGCGATCCCCATCATATTTGCTTCCGCGATACCGCAGTCAATATGGCGCTCCGGAAAAGCCTTTTTGAAGACCCCTGTCTTGGTAGCACCGGCAAGATCGGCATCCAGAACGACAAGATTCTCATGCTCTTTGCCAAGCTCGACCAGAGCATTTCCGTAACTTTCTCTTGTTGCTATTTTCTTTACATCTGACATAACGCTTCACCTGCTTTCTTCAGTTCTTCCATTGCGATTGCATATTCCTCATCATTCGGGGCTTTTCCATGCCATCCCGCCTGATTCTCCATAAAGGAAACGCCCTTCCCCTTCACTGTCTTGGCAATAATGGCAGTGGGCTGTCCTTTTATCTCACGCGCTTCCTTCAGTGCTGCCGCAATCTCATCAAAATCGTTGCCGTTAATCGTAATCACATGAAAATTGAAAGCAGTGAACTTATCTCCGATCGGATAGGGTGAGCAGACAT
Source organism: uncultured Lachnospiraceae bacterium (assembly GCA_946546945.1). Taxonomy (GTDB): domain Bacteria; phylum Bacillota; class Clostridia; order Lachnospirales; family Lachnospiraceae; genus Eubacterium_I. The sequence continues at coordinate 10,094 of CAMNOU010000043.1, read as the reverse complement.
CATCGATATTTCCGTCGATCTGCAGTCCGTTGTTATCCACAAACAGCACAAGATTATCCAGTTTTCTGTGTCCCGCGAACATGGAAGCCTCCCAGATCTGGCCTTCCTGAATCTCTCCGTCTCCTGCCAGAGCATAGACGCGGTAATCTTTCCCATCCATTTTCCCCGCAAGCGCCATGCCGACAGCAGCGGAAAAGCCCTGTCCGAGAGAACCGCTGGACATATCCACGCCCGGGATATGCTTCATGTCCGGATGTCCCTGGAGAAACGATCCGATATGCCGCAGGTTCTTTAGCTCCTCTGCCGGGAAAAATCCCCGCTGTGCCAGAGTCGCGTAAAGGCCCGGCGCTACATGTCCTTTGGAAAGTACAAAACGGTCCCGGCCCTCATCTTTCGGATTTGCCGGATCGATATTCATCTCCTCAAAGTACAGGTAGGTAAAAATCTCCGCTGCGGAAAGAGATCCGCCCGGATGACCGGATTTTGCGCTGTGTACTGCGGTTATAATCCCTTTTCGCACCTCCACAGCAATTTTTTCGAGTTCTAACTTTGTCATGTTCGTGTTCCTTTCTCTGTATTCATACCTTTTTCGGCAGATTGAAATCTCTATCATGTACCTGCTCACAGCTCCACACGTCCCTCGAGCGCGCGCAGCAATGTTACTTCATCAATATATTCCAGATCCCCGCCCACAGGCACACCGCTGGCGATCCTGGAAACTTTGATCCCTGTCGGTTTGATCAGCTTGCTGATATACATAGCGGTCGTCTCGCCTTCGAGACTGGAATTGGTAGCGATGATCACTTCATCCACATCGCCCTGCAGCCGCTGCATCAATTCTTTCAGTTTGATGTCCGCCGGTCCGATTCCCAGCATCGGGGATATCGCCCCATGCAGGACATGATAGACGCCTTCATACTTTCCGGTCTTCTCATAAGCGGCCAGATCTCTGGTGGTCTCAACAACCATGATGGTTTTGTGATCCCGGGAAGCATTTCTGCAGATCGGACACTCCTCCGAGTCCGTCAGTGTAAAACAAGTCTTGCAATAACGGATGTTGCGCCGCGCTTCCAGGATTGTATCCGCCAGCTTTTCCACCCGCTGCTGCGGCATATTTAAAATATGAAAAGCAAGGCGCTGCGCGGATTTGCTGCCGATCCCGGGAAGGGTGGACAATTCATCGATCAACTTTCCTATTTGTTTGCTGTAATAATCCATTAGAATGGAAATCCTCCGCCCAGGCCGCCGGTGATTTTCGACATCGACTGCTGGGAAATCTCCTCAATCTTGCGAAGTGCCTCATTTGTCGCCGCCACAATCAGATCCTCCAGCATCTCAATGTCATCGGGATCTACGACTTCTTCCGACAATTTGACCTTCACTACTTCTTTTTTCCCGGATACCGTCACTTCCACAGCACCGCCGCCGGCTGTCGCTGTGACCTCTTTCTCCTCAAGCTCCTTTGTGGCTTCTTCCATCTGGCGCTGCATCTTCTGCGCCTGTTTCATCAGGTTGCCCATGTTGCCCGGCATGCCGCCGGAATATCCGCCTCTTCCTTTTCCCATATCCAACTATCTCCTTTCTTTCTTCATCTCTGTGTGAGAAACCCCCACTGAGATAAACGCTCCGCGAGGATGCGCAAGCGAGACTTGAACGCCTTTACCAGGCATCCGAAGTATCATCCTCAATTTCTATTTCCATATTGACCAGCTTCTGCAGATCGGGGAAGCTTTCCTGTGCTGACTGTCCCGTCTCGTTCTGGCGGAGGTCAATCTCCACTTCCCGGCCGATCCGTCCGGAGATGGCCGTTTCAATCTCCTGTCTGCGGTTCCCCTCTGACACAAAAGTATATGCCATCTGATCATCAAATACCAGCAGTAATTTGTTTTCCCCGCCAAGGCTGAGCCGGACCCCTTTCAGATAGGTGCGTACCGGTCCCGAAAGTTCCCGGATGATAGAATTCCAGTTTTTTACGACCTGTCTGATATCTTCCGGTATAGCCTTTGGCATCTGCAGCGGCTGTTCCTCCTTTTCCGGCTTTTCGTCCGCGGGAATTCTCCTTTGCTGTCCGGGTGCCGGCGCAATGACTCCCTGCGCTATCTGTTTTTCCAGATGCGCGATTCTGTCCACAAGGGAGTCCTGAGTACTTTCCATCTGAGGCCGACACAGCCGGATCAGGGCTATTTCAATCAGGACCCGCTTCTGAGCTGAATAGCGGATCTGTCCGGAAAGTTCAGAAAAAATCCGGATATAGCGCATGATGACCGTATCCTCCGTCATCTTTGCCTCTTCCTTTAAAAGAGCAAGATTCTCTGCCGACATATCCAGGACATCTTCCATGTCATCCGAATTTCTGACAAGGAGGATATTCCGCAGATACCAGATGAAATCTGTCACAAATTGTCCGAGTTCTCTTCCCTGAATGATCATCTCATCCAGCAGACGGACAGCCGCGGATACATCCCCTGAGAGAATGCCGCGCAGCAGCCGGCTGAAAACCTCGGTATCCACCGCTCCCAGCACTTCCAGGGCATGTTCATAAGTAAGTTTTTCTCCCATATAGAAAGCCAGGCACTGATCCAACAGGCTCAGCGCGTCACGCATGGAACCGTCCGCCGCCTTTGCCACATAGCGGACTGCCTTCTCCTCTGCCTCCACGCCTTCCTTTTCGATCAGTTCTTTCAGCCGCCCGGCAATCGTATCAATGGAAATATGACGGAAATCATATCTCTGGCATCGGGAAAGGATCGTGACCGGAATCTTGTGCGGCTCCGTCGTGGCCAGAATAAAGATCACATAGGCCGGCGGCTCCTCCAGCGTCTTTAACAGCGCATTGAAAGCTCCTGCTGAAAGCATGTGCACCTCATCAATGATATATACTTTGAAGCGTCCCTCCGTCGGCGAATAGGAAACTTCCTCCCGGATCTGACGGATATTCTCAACGCCATTATTTGACGCAGCGTCGATCTCGATCACATTCATGGCCGTATCCGATGCAATGGCCCGGCAGGCGGGACATTCGCCGCACGGGCTGCCGTCTACCGGATGCTCACAATTCACCGCCCTGGCAAAAATCTTCGCAACGGTAGTTTTTCCCGTTCCCCGGGTCCCGCAGAACAGGTAGGCATGTCCGATCCGGTCTGCTTTTATCTGATTTTTTAATGTTGTTACGATGTGTTCCTGCCCTTTTACGTCGTCAAACTCCGCAGGGCGGTACTTGCGATATAATGCCGTATAGGACATATCTAATCTCCAAAACAAATTCCAATCTGCTTGGCTTCCTGAATCAGCTGGCACTTGGGATCGACTACTTTCAGTTTTCCGGCCACATCCTGCAGCGGAACTCTCTTTGTCTCTCCGTTCACCATGCCGATCATGTATCCGAAATCACCCTCCAGAATCGCCTTGGCTGCCGAAGCTCCCAGCCGTGTGCAAAGGACCCTGTCATAAGGGCACGGGCTTCCTCCGCGCTGCATATGTCCGGGAACGGTCACCCGCACCTCGCGGCCGGTCCGCTCCTCCACGAGCGCAGCCACCTCATAAGATACAGAAGGATATTTATTTTTCTTTGCTTTATCTTTCCGCTCTTTTTTGGAAAGTTCGGCATCCTCTCTGGAAATGGCTCCCTCTGCCACAGCAAGGATCGTGAATCCCTTGCCCTGCTGCGTGCGCTTGTCAATCGCTTCGATCACTTTATCAATATCATAGGGAATCTCCGGGATCAGCACGATATCCGCGCCGCCGGCGATCCCTGCGTGAAGCGGAAGCCAGCCTACCTTATGTCCCATGATCTCCACAATAAACACACGGTTGTGGGAAGCTGCCGTCGTATGAATATAATCAATCGTATCCGTAGCTATATTCAGTGCGCTCTGAAAGCCAAAGGTGATATCCGTTCCCCAGATATCGTTATCGATCGTCTTGGGGAGATGGATAATATTGAGTCCCTCTTCGCGCAGCAGATTCGCAGTTTTCTGAGTTCCGTTCCCGCCGAGGATCACCAGACAGTTCAGGTTCAGCTTATAATAAGTCTGCTTCATCGCTTCCACCTTGTCCAGGCCATTCTCATCCGGCACACGCATCAGCTTGAACGGCTGACGGGAAGTACCCAGAATGGTTCCGCCTTTCGTCAGGATCCCGGAAAAATCCCGCGGTGTCAGAAGTCTGTAATCACTGTAGATCAACCCCTTATATCCATCAAAAAAACCATAAAACTCCAGATCCTGGCCGCAGTGCTCCAGTCCCTTCACCACGCCGCGCATCGCCGCGTTCAAAGCCTGACAGTCGCCGCCGCTCGTCAACATACCAATCCTTAACATACCAAACTCCTCCTGACTCTCCATCCGGCCGCTTCTGTCCGTATGCATGGCGGGCAGAACTCATCTTTTTTAACATGGCCGGAAGCACATCAAAACTCTTTCATCTCAGTGTGAGAAACCCCCACTGAGATAAACGCTCCGCGAGGATGCGCAGGAATTCGGTTTGGAAGATGTCAGCTGACGCTGACCCGAATTCCGCGCTAAGTCTCGCGAGCGAGACTTGGAACTCATAGTCATAAGCAGTTTAACAAATTCAATCAATTTTTACAAGTTTTCCTGAGATTATTTCTTGACGCTTCCGCAAAAAACCCTTATAATGAAAACCCGTGGAGACGTATCGAAGTGGTCATAACGAGGCTGACTCGAAATCAGTTAGCCGGTTCATCCCGGCTCGGGGGTTCGAATCCCTTCGTCTCCGTATCAGAACATAGAGTTTCGCTTGCGAAACTCTCGCGCGGTGCGCGGTCGGTTTACCGACATAATTCCTTGTACGCGCACCTGCGCATCCTTAGCGGAGCGCATTTTTGTGTCATAGGAAATCGAAATTTCCTATGACACAACGAAACAGGCTCCCGGATATAACCGGGGGCCTGTTTCGCTACACATTGAAATTATATTCTGAAATAAGCTCGTCGTAGCTACGGTTCAAAATCAACTGATTTCTTACGTAATCCGGCGCAAAGTACACTTTCATTGCCGACACGGACATATGCCTCCATAACGCCATCCGCTTTATAATAATAATGATAGAATATAACTCCCATCTCTCATTATGAGAGATGGGAGTTATATTCTGACTGGGAATATGTCCGCCCATAGTTATAATTACCGTTAAAGATTGTGCGCAACCAAAATTTAATAAGCAAAGAAGTTCAAGTCTCGCTTGCGAGACTTGGCGCGGAATTCGGGTCAGCGTCAGCTGACATCCTCCAAGCCGAATTCCTGCGCATCCTCGCGGAGCGTTTATCTCAGTGGGAGATTGGCCCCCCACTGAGACGATCTTGTCATTACCCGCCACTTAAGAAGTGGGGGTCTCTCACACTGAGATGAATAATATGTAAGGAGAAAAAACAATGTTCGATTATGATGTTGCGTATTTGGGGAGCGGACACTCCTGCTGGCACGGTGCTGTGACACTGGCAGCCGCCGGCAAAAGGGTGGTTCTTATGGATCACGACCTGCCTGGCGGCACCTGCACCAACTATGGGTGTGACGCTAAAATCTTGCTGGACGGACCTTTTGAATTTGTGGAAGGGCTGCGCCGCTATGAGGATATCTGCGTGGATCGCGCCGGAACAATTGACTGGAAAAAGCTGATGGAATATAAGAAGAAGCATTTGACTCCCTTTCCCGAGTTTATTCCCGGTATGCTGAAACAGAACGGGATTGATTTCATCCGCGAAAGGGGCAAACTGCTGGACGTACATACCATCCAGGCGGGCGACAGGACAATTACCGCCGAAACCGTCGTGCTGGGCGTCGGTCAGCGTAACGCAAGGTTGAATATCCCCGGAAAAGAATATCTGCACGGCAGCCGCGAGTTTCTGGATATTGAGGAGATGCCGGAGCATCTGATCTGCATCGGTGCGGGTATCATCTCGATGGAGTTTGCCTCCATGGCGCTGACACTGGGCAAAAAGGTCACGTTTTTTGAGTTTATGCCTCGTGCGCTGGCGGCATACCCGGAAAAATATGTATGCAAGCTGGTGGAGAAGATGACCGCACAGGGCGCGAGCTTCCACTTTGGGGAGGCTGTCTGTGGCGTTGAAAAAACGGAGAACGGCTATAAGGTCATGGCGAAATCCGGACTTTGTGTCGAGGGTGATTATGTGCTGGACGCTACCGGGCGTGTCGCTAATTATGAAAATCTGGGTCTTGAAGAGCTCGGAATACCCGCCAGCCGCCGGGGCATTGAGGTTGATGATCACCTGCGCACCTGTGTGCCGAATATCTATGTAAGCGGCGACGCCATAGACAAAACAGTTCCGCGCCTTACTCCAACGGCGGAGTTTGAGTCAAATTACATCGCATCACAGATTCTCGGTCTCAGCGACGCTCCGATCTGCTATCCCGCCGTTCCTAACCTTGTGTTCACGCTGCCCCGCATCGCTCAGGTCGGTGTCACGTTGGATGAGGCGGAGAAATGCCCCGAACAGTACAGGGTTGTCAGAATCCCCTACGGCGCTCAGAACGAGTGGGTCGATAATCGCGAGTTGGATATCGATATGACATTTATCATCGACAAGGAAGAGCATTTGGCAGGCGCGGCAATTTACGGAAGCGAAGCTGGTACATGGATTGATTTCCTGACTCTGGTAATCAACCAAAAGCTGACCGGAGATGACCTGCGCAATATGATTTTTGCCTTCCCCACACAGACATATATGATAGTAAGCACGCTATGCCCGCTGTTGACCCCGATAAGCTGATATCGGTTCGGAAGACAAAGCCGGCATCCTTCTTAAAAACCGGTTTTGCTTTCCGCTGTACGCCTGTGCAAAAGAAGTCGTAAGACAGTACCGCATACCACTGGAGGAGTTGAATCTGACTTACACGCAGTATCTGGTCATGCTGGTGCTCTGGGAGCATGGCGGAATGACGGAGGGGGAACTCGGAAAATCGTACATCTCGATTCCGGTACTCATGAAGCCCGGTGTTGTTGTTATTATCGTCGCCTGCGTGCTTCTGGCTTCTTCCCATGGATACACAAAATTATCTGTATCTGACAGAAGCCGGTCTTCAGATTGCTAAACGGATTTACGAAAGACATCGTTTTTTGACAGACACTTTGATAATCAGGCGATTATGATCTGAATTTATGGAGGAAAAATATGACCATATGCTATTTTACGGCAAGCGGTAACTGCCTTTATGTCGCAAGAAGGATCGGAGGAACTCTTCTTTCCATTCCGCAGCTGATGCGTCAGGAAAAAATAGAGATCGTGGATGATGCTGTGGGTATCGTCTGTCCGGTATATGCGGTAGAACTTCCGTTTATGATTGTGGATTTTATGAAGAAGGCTGACATTAAAACAGACTATTTCTTCTTCATCCTTACCTGCGGCTATGGATATGAGGTATCACTTGGCCATGCCGAAGTGGCGGCGCGTGAAAGAGGATGGGACTTAAAATACGGCAACGGCGTCCTGATGGTCGATAATTACCTGCCGTTTTTTGATATGGATGAGGAAATAAGGAAGCTTCCGGGAAAAGATGTGGAAGGGCAGCTTGATAAGATCTGTGCTGATATACAGGCAAGGAAAGAGCAAAGGGTAATGCCTACGCCGGATCTTAAAGCACAGATGGAATACTATCATAAAAATCATGCGCCGAATGTCATAAATAAGAATATGGCACTTGATTACACAGTAAATGATGACTGCATACATTGCGGTATCTGTGCCAGGGTATGTCCTGCGAATAATATCACAGTAACAAAAGATGAAGTGCTATTCGGAGATCGCTGTGAGGTCTGCTATGCCTGCCTGCACAACTGTCCACAGCATGCGATTCATCTGCCAAAGGAGGCAGGAACTACGCAGTTTCGTAATGAGCATGTGACTCTGGCGGATATCGTTAAGTCAAATGAATAACGGCTTGGTGAGGAATTTGAAATGAATATGATGGAGCTAATTCGAACAAGAAAGAGCGTCCGCACGTTTGACGGAAGACCGCTTACGGAAGAAGATAGGAAAGCCCTCGACGATTATACAAAAACAATTACCAATCCTTATGAAATTCCAGTAAGTTTTGTTTTTCTGGATGCGGCGGAACATGGACTATCCAGCCCGGTAATCAACGGAGAACATCTTTATGTTGCAGGTAAAATTCAGAAGGTGCCACATTGTGAAGAGGCTTTCGGATACTCTTTTGAACAGTTTGTGCTTTATGCGTGGTTGCGTGGAATCGGCACAACGTGGATCGGCGGAACGATGAAAAGGGAGCTTTTTGAAAAGGCTGCAGATACCGGCGAAGACGAGATCATGCCTATTGTCAGCCCATTGGGATATCCGGCTACGGAAAAGGCCGAAGTAGATATTAAACTTAGAAGCAGCGTACATGGAGATGAGCGTCTTCCGGAGTCTGAACTCTTTTTTGATGGCGATTTCCTAACTCCGCTGCAGGAGACAAGTGAGTTGCTGGAAGCGGTCAGATGGTATCCATCTGCCGCGAATATGCAGCCGTGCCGTGTGGTAAAAAACGGCAAGTCATATCACTTTTATGAGAAACATCCGGATGGATATAAAAGCGGTGCGGCGTGGGACGTTCAAAAGATAGATCTCGGCATTGCGATCTGCCATTTCATGAGCGTGACGGAAGGCAGATTCAGTATTTCCGATCCGGGAATCACGACCGGCGAGAATATCGAATACATTGCCACAGTCACTGTAGATTAGAGGTATCGACATGGCAAAGAAAGAATGAAAATGGAAATGCGGAGGAGAAAGACGCTTGCCGCAATGCTTCAGAGCAAAGCCTTCGTTTTGGGGATTCCGGGCATTGATCAGGTAAAGGAAGCAGATTGTCTTGGCGTAGAGTCAGGATTCAACACGGACAAGATCAGGAATAATGGAGGAAACAGGAATGGGTAAAAAAATCATCGCCGTAAATGCCGGACCGAGAATGGGCTGGAATACAGAGACGCTGATTACGGAAGCCTCAAAGGGAGCGAAATCGGCTGGAGCGGAGGTCAAAAGATATGACCTGTTCCGTTTGGAAAAATATACAGGCTGCATTTCCTGCTTCGGTTGCAAGAAGGAGAAATTCAAAGGACACTGTATCTGCCGTGACGGTCTGACACCGGTCCTTGATGATATTCGGACGGCGGACGGGCTGATTATAGGGTCTCCGAACTACCTTGGAGAACTGACTGCATCCTTTCGGGCGCTTTATGAGAGATTGGTATTCCAGAATCTCACCTATAGCATGAATCCGATGTGCTGCAACGAAAACATGATCCCTGTTCTTCTTATTATGACGAGTAATGCGCCGGATTACGGCTATCAGGCACTGCTTCAAAATTATCAGCAGACAATGAGCCGCTTTGTAGGTCCTACAAAGGTTTTTGTCAGCGGTGACACGTTGCAGCTGAAAGATTATAGCAAGACTGATTGGCCGTGGTACTTCAACGCCGAAGCAAAGTACAAAAGACACGAAACAGTTTTCCCAGAAGAGTGCAGAAAAGTATATGAAATGGGAATTGAGTTAGTAAAGTGATATCCGGCTTTTAATGAGAAAAAGTCTCACCCGTTGCGGTCAATGGCAGCAGGGCTGAATGGCGGATCGATTCTGTTCTTTTTCAATAGGGAGTAGTCGCGTCTCCCAAAGCAAAGCAATTCTTATAAAAAGGTAACCATAGTTATAAAAAGGTGCCTACTTGTGTAGGTAGTCGGTAACTGTATAATAAAAGCAGCAGCGGGAAAAGTCTGAGAGGATAACGCCATGGGAGCAGAACAGAAAACACATTTTCAGATTGATAAGTCTAAGTGTATCAAGTGCGGCAAGTGTATCAATACCTGCTCCGGCATGGTGATTAAGTTCGGTGTGGATGGATACCCGCAGTTCAAGTCTCGCTCGCGAGACTTGGCGCGGGTCTAATCTCCCACTGAGATAAACATCTTTTTCACAGCTCATGTAATCTCTTCATAGAGAGGATCAGATATGATAAAACTGTCAAAGTACCGAAGGCTCCAAGAATCTGCGGCACACGAAAAGGGATCGCAAGCGCCGAACAGAGGAATGACGCTGCGGGCATGCTCGCCTGCATGACAGCCG
>CAMNOU010000042.1 GCA_946546945.1 uncultured Lachnospiraceae bacterium | reverse complement strand
TGTATAACGAAGAAAACAACTTAGTTAAGGAGGATACCATACATGAAAATGACATTTCAGCCCAAGAAGAGACAGCGCTCCAAGGTGCATGGATTCAGATCCAGAATGAGCACACCCGGCGGAAGAAAGGTTCTTGCAGCCAGAAGAGCTAAGGGCAGAAAGAAATTAACCGTTTGACATTCAACCTGAAAGCCGCAGCAATGTGGCTTTCTTTGTTATGTTAGGGTAATGCGATTATGGAATCTCTGAAGAAAAATGAAGATTTCAGAAAATGTTACAATACCGGAAGATCATATGTGAACCGGGACCTGGTCCTGTATGTGTGTGGGAATGATACAGGAAGAAACAGGATCGGAATATCTGTGAGCAAGAAGGTTGGCAACAGCGTCGTCAGGCACAGGATCACAAGACTGATCCGGGAGAGTTATCGGCTGCATGAGCAGATGTTCAATAGTGGTTTGGACATGGTAGTCGTGGCGCGGTCCAGGGCTAAGGATGCCGGCTATCACAGGATAGAGGGCGCGCTTCTGCATCTGGCGGGAAAGGCTGGAATCTATGGCAAAAAAGATATTGATCTGGATCATTAAATTTTACAGAAAATATCTATCTCCTCTTAAGAGTACAAAGTGTCCGTATATCCCCACATGCTCTGAGTATGGACTGGAGGCAGTGGAAAAATACGGTGCGGTTAAAGGAGGACTTCTTGCGCTTTGGAGGATTTTGAGGTGTAATCCGTTTTCGCACGGGGGATACGATCCCGTACCCTGAAACTGCATGACTGCAGTGTTTTGACTAATCCTGAAGGAGGATTCAATGTTTCTTACCAAGTCCAGTGGAATGATTATCGGACCTATAGCCAGCTTGCTTGGAATGTTCATGAACGGAATTTTCTACGTCCTGAATATGATCGGAATTCCCAATATCGGTTTGGCTATCATCATCATGACTATTCTGATCTATATGGCCATGCTGCCGCTCACGATCAAGCAGCAGAAATTTTCCAAGCTTCAGCGCAAGATGCAGCCGGAACTCAATAAGATCAATAAAAAATATGAGGGCCGCAAGGATGCCGAGTCTATGGAGAGACAGCAGGCCGAGATCAAAGAGGTCTACAGCAAATATGGCGTTTCAGCGACCGGCAGCTGTGTACAGCTCCTGATCCAGATGCCTATTCTGCTTGCTCTTTACCGCGTGTTCTACAATATTCCTGCATATGTACCTATGGTAAAGCAGGTCTTTTTCCCTCTTGTGGACAAACTGATCAGTGCTGATGCCGGTAGTTATCTTCAGCAGACAAACGCTGCGAGATATTTTGCCAAACAGTTTGAAAATGAAAATTTCGTAAACGGCGTCACAGAATATGTGCAGAACACATTTATTGACGTCCTCAACAAGTTCAGCAGCGCTGACTGGACAGCGCTGAGCGAGAAGTTTTCTGATCTGCAGGGTGACATTAACAACACAGTGACAAATCTGACCAGATACAACAGCTTTCTTGGTCTGAACATGGCAAATTCACCCTCTTCTCTCTTTAAGGAAGCAATTGAGAATAAAACATATGTTCTGGTTATTGTTGCACTCATCATTCCTGTACTTGCAGCTGTAACGCAGTATCTGAACGTTGCCCTTATGCCTCAGGCTCCGCAGGGGGATGGCAATGACCAGATGAGCCAGACCATGAAGTCCATGAACGTCATGATGCCTTTGATGTCAGCTTTCTTCTGCTGGAGCCTTCCCAACGGTATGGGCATCTACTGGATCGCCGGTGCCGTGATCCGCTGCATCCAGCAGGTTCTGATCAACAAGCATATCGATAAGATGGACATCGATGCTATGGTTGAGAAGAATCTTGAAAAGATGAAGGAAAAAGAGGCCAAAGAAGGAAAGAAGGACAAGAACCGCGTCAGCAGCAGTACAATGAGCACATATTCTTCCATGAACACAAGAAGAATGAAGGACAGAACCAGTACTGCCGTAAGTGAGGATTCTGAGAAAAAAGTCCAGCAGGCCAGACAGCTGAACGGCAAAAAATACAAAGCGGGAAGTCTGGCTGAAAAAGCGAATATGGTCAGCAGCTTCAACGAAGTGAATAACAATACTTCGAAGAAGCAAGGCAAGAAAGGATAAGATATGTCGCAGGAATATATCGAAATTACAGAAAAGACTGTAGATGATGCCATTACTACAGCCTGCCAGAGACTGTCGGTAACCAGCAATCGTCTGGATTATATAGTAGTGCAGAGAGAAAAATCCGGATTTCTCGGAATCGGAGCCAAGCCTGCCATTATAAAGGCAAGAGCCAAGGAAGCTGCTGAAGCTACACAGGCAATTCTTGATGATGTGATCGGAAAAGCAGAAAAGAAAATGCAGAGAGATCTCATGGACAAGACTGCTGCGCCTGTAAAAAATGAGGGGAAAAAGTTCCAGACTCCCGAAGTCAAAGAGGAAGCAAAAGCGGTAAAGAAGGCGGAAAAAGCAGCTAAGGCCGAGAAGAAGGAAGTCGAAAAGACAGAGAAAAAAGCAGAGAACGAAAAGGAAAAAGAAGCAAAGAAGAACAATAAGAAAAAGAATAAGAAGGCTTCTGCTCCCAGGAAAGCTGCTCCTGACACAGAGGAGGCAGCTCCTGCAGCCGAAGAAAAGCAGGCGCCCGCTCCCAGAAAAAAGGCTGATATCCCGCAGCTGAGCGATGAGCAGATTGTGGAAGTCAAGAAAAAGGCACATGATTTCCTTGACGGTGTATTTAATACAATGGAGATGAGCGTCGATATCAGCGAGGAATATGATAAGGAGACAGGCATTCTCACCGTCGACATGGAAGGTGAGGATATGGGCGTTCTCATCGGCAAAAGAGGCCAGACCCTCGATTCTTTGCAGTATCTCGTATCTCTGGTAGTCAATAAGGACGTGGACGGATACATTCACGTCAAGGCTGATACGGAAAATTACAGAGAGAGAAGAAAGAAAACGCTGGAAAACCTGGCTAAGAATATTGCATTCAAAGTCAAGAGGACCAGACAGCCCGTGGCACTTGAGCCCATGAATCCTTATGAGAGAAGGATCATTCATTCCGCTCTGCAGAATGAAAAATACATCACCACGTACAGTGAAGGGGAGGAGCCTTACCGCAAAGTTATCGTGGCCCTCAAAAAGGACGAAAACGGCGAAGATCTCCTCAAGGAGGAGCGCCCCTCCAAGGGCGGCCGCGGAAGAAACGGCCGGGGAGGCAGAAATGGCCGCGGAGGAAGAAAGCGCGATTACCGCGGATCCAAAGAGAACAGACGCAGCTCTGAGGAAGCCGGAGACAACACACAGGTTTCGGAAGAGGAGTAAGATCCAAGGCTATTTGTGACAGGTATGTAAAAGACCGGATAAGAGATTGAGAACGTCTCTTGTCCGGTCTTTATTTGGGCAGGGATTGCGGCATTACGGCCGCCCGGCTCTTTCTTTTATCAGAAGATTATTGTATTCTGGTTTTTGACAAAGAATTGTAAGTAAGGAAAGGCATGTGATATGGCTCTTATGTATGATCATGTTGAGACGGATACGATCGCGGCAATCGCAACCGCCATGTCGGAGGCAGGGATCGGAATCATCAGAATCAGCGGCCCTGATGCAGCAAGGATCGGATCCCGGCTATACAGAACACCGAAGAAAGAAAAAACGGATATTTCGAAGTGGAGACCCGGTACGATCCGTTTCGGATATATAGTAGAAAATGACGGCCCAAACAGCGAGAGTATGATCGATGAGGTCATGGTCTCCTGGATGAAAAGTCCTCACAGCTATACAACAGAGGATACGGTAGAGATCAATACACATGGCGGAATGTTTTTAATGAACCGGATCTTGGAGCTGGTCCTGAGGGCCGGCGCCAGAATGGCTGAGCCCGGCGAGTTTACAAAAAGAGCTTTTTTGGGAGGAAGGATCGATCTGGCTAAGGCCGAGGCGGTTATGGATCTGATCTCTTCGACCAATGAGTTTGCCAGAAAGACGTCAGCTGCACAGCTCGAGGGTTCTGTATCCGACAGGATCAGAGAGCTCAGAGAAAAAATACTGTATGAGATCGCATTTATCGAATCCGCACTGGATGATCCCGAAAACTACAGCCTGGACGGATATCCGGAAAAGCTGATGGATACATGTCTGCTGCTTGAGAAGGAAATGGACGCTCTTCTCTCCCGCGCTGAGGAGGGAAGAATCCTGAAAGAGGGAATAAGGACCGCCATTGTGGGACGCCCGAATGTTGGAAAATCTTCTCTTTTAAATCATCTTGCCGGAGAAGAGAGAGCGATCGTCACGGAAATTGAAGGGACGACCAGGGATACGCTCAGTGAGACAGTCAGGGTGGGCGGAGTATTGCTTCATCTGACAGATACCGCAGGAATCCGGCAGACCCAGGACAAGGTGGAACAGATTGGAGTCCACAGGGCTCAGAAAGCACTTGACAGCGCGGATCTGATCTTATTTGTGATCGACAGCTCCAGAGAGCTCTCTGCGGAAGACGCGGAGATAGCCGACAGGATCATAAAAAAGATGGAGGAAGGCACAAAGTGCATTCTTCTTGTCAATAAAGTGGATCTCTTGTCTGAAGTACAGGAAAAGGAAGTACGGTCGCTCTTTTCCTTCAGTGACCGGTGTCCTCCTCTCCTGTTCTGCTCACTGCAGACGGGAGAAGGAATGGAAGAGCTTGGAAAATATGTGTCAGAACTTTTTCATACAGGCGAGATCGCGGAAAATAATGAAGTGTTTCTCAGTAATCTCAGGCACAAGGATGCCGTCAGGGAGGCGAGAAACTCCATCTGCCTTGTAAAAAAGAGTATTGAAGATGGAATGAGCGAAGACTTCTTCTCCATAGACCTTATGAATGCATACCGCGTTCTCGGGACAATTCTGGGAGAAGCGGTTGAGGATGATCTTGTTGAAGAGATCTTCTCCAAATTCTGCATGGGAAAATAAGATATATTTGTAAATCGGAAGGACAGAACTGCGTATGGAGTATCAGATCGAAACACAGGTGTGCGTAATTGGAGCCGGTCATGCGGGAGTAGAGGCAGCGCTTGCCTGCAGCAGACTCGGACTGGACACTGTTATATTTACGATGAATGTGGACAGTATTGCCATGATGCCCTGCAATCCCCATATCGGGGGCTCTTCGAAAGGCCATCTCGTCAGAGAAATAGATGCTTTGGGCGGAGAAATGGGCAAAAATATTGATAAAACATTTATTCAGTCCAAGATGCTCAATGTTTCAAAAGGGCCGGCTGTTCATTCGCTGAGGACACAGGCGGATAAAGCCGAGTATTCCAAAGCAATGCGGCAGGTCCTTGAAAGCCAGGATCATTTGACGATACGGCAGGCGGAAGTGACGGAAATTCTGACAGAGGAAAACAAAGTGGTTGGCGTCAGGATTCATACAGGGACTGTATATAAATGTAAAGCAGCAATCATCTGTACCGGCACATATCTCAATGCCCGCTGCCTTGTCGGAGAATCCATTACGGAAACAGGTCCCAGCGGAATGCAGAGATCGACAGGACTCAAAGATTCCCTGAACGGGATCGGAATACCGCTCCGCCGTTTTAAGACCGGAACACCTGCCAGAATGGACGGAAGAACGCTGGATTATTCAAAGATGACGATTCAGGAGGGAGATAAAGTCGTAATACCTTTCTCCTATTCCACGGATCCTGCAGATGTCCAGATCGAGCAGGTACCGTGCTATCTGACATATACAAATGAAGAGACACATACTATTATCCGTCAAAATATTGACCGGTCTCCCATTTATGCGGGAATCATAGAAGGAACCGGTCCGCGGTACTGTCCTTCCATTGAGGACAAGGTGGTCAAGTTTTCCGAGAAGAACAGACATCAGGTCTTTATTGAACCGGAAGGGCGCGGCACGAATGAAGTATATGTGGACGGAATGTCTTCCTCCATGCCCGACGATGTGCAGCAGAGAATGTACAGGACTGTTCCGGGTCTTGAAAACTGTGTGATCGTTAAAAATGCTTACGCAATTGAATATGACTGCATAAATGCGAATCTCCTGAAGCTGACGCTGGAGACGAAATCGGTGGACGGACTGTTCTGTGCCGGTCAGTTTAACGGGAGCAGCGGATACGAAGAGGCCGCTGCACAGGGACTGATGGCCGGTATCAATGCCGCCATGAAGATATTGGGAGGAGAACCCCTGATTCTGAAGAGATCAGAAGCATATATCGGCGTGCTGATTGATGATCTTGTGACAAAAGACAACAGGGAGCCTTATCGCATGATGACATCCCGGGCGGAATACAGGCTTCTCCTGCGCCAGGACAACGCAGATCTTCGCCTGCGGAAATACGGCTACAGAGTCGGTCTGATCACGCAGGAGGAGTATGATCATGTGTGTCGCAAAGAAAAACTGATCAATGAAGAAATCAGAAGACTGAAAAGTATCAGAATCGGTGCAGCACGGGAAAATCAGGAATATCTGAGAGCGCACAATTCAGCGGACCTCAAAACCGCATGCACATTGGCGGAACTGATGTGCAGACCGGAGCTGGGATATGAACAGCTGGCGGGCCTTGATCCTGACAGAAAGCCCCTTCCAAAGGAAGTGACGGAACAGGTTGAGATCAATATCCGCTATGAAGGATATATAGCAAGGCAAAAGAGACAGGTAGAACAGTTTGATAAAATGGAGAACCGCAGAATTCCTTCCTCGATCGATTACGACGACGTGGGAAGCCTCAGACTCGAAGCCAGACAGAAACTGAAGGAATTCAGACCCTCTTCTATCGGGCAGGCATCCCGCCTTTCGGGGGTTACGCCTTCTGATATAGCTGTTCTCCTCATCTATCTGGAAAAATACAGAACGCAGAAGACGCGAAAGGATACAGAGAATGACTGAGAGCATTAAAAAAGAGTTTATAGAGAATGCGGCAGAACTGGGAATAGATCTGGATGAAAGGATGCTTCATAATTTTGAACTCTATTATCATAATCTTCTCGAGTGGAATTCCGTTATGAATCTGACGGCAATCACGGATGAAAAAGATGTCTATGAAAAGCATTTTTTAGACAGCTTGTCCATCGTCAGGATTGTTTCACGTGAAACATTGGAAAAAGGGTGTTCACTATTGGATATGGGAACCGGTGCCGGCTTTCCCGGTCTCCCGATTGCCATAGTCTTTCCGAATGTTCAGGTAATCCTGATGGATTCCCTGAATAAGCGCATTCGTTTTCTTGAGGATACGGTCCAAAAACTCGGACTGACGAACGTAACTGCGGTTCATGCAAGGGCGGAAGAACTGGCAAAGAACAAGAAATATAGGGAAAAGTCGGATATCTGCTGTTCCAGGGCAGTGGCAAATTTAGCTACTCTGTCAGAGTATTGTCTTCCTTTTGTTAAAAAGGGAGGACAGTTCATTTCTTATAAGACAGATCAGGTCACGGACGAGATCAGAATGGGGGCCAGAGCAATTGCGCTTCTCGGCGGTGCACAGCCGGAAACGATATTTTTCAGACTTCCCGGAACTGAGTATCAGAGATCACTTGTCAGGATCAGCAAGATTAAAGAGACGCCTTCCAGATATCCGAGAAAAGCGGGAACGCCATCAAAGGAACCAATTCAGTGATAATATGATACAATAGAAAAAAAACAGGAGGTTTTTTAAAGGATATGAAAAAAGCAATTGTATGCGCATTAGCATCCATGGTATTTGTGCTTTCACTTGCAGGGTGCGGTAATAGTACGGGAGCTGATAAAACAGATAAATCAGAAGAAGCTGCGGAAGCCGTGACGGAAGAAGACGGGTTTGCGGATGCCGAGCTTGTGGAAACCGAGCCCAGATTCCCGGTTGAAAAAGCCGATATTTCTCAGATGAAGATCGATTACAAGAGCTCGGAGCTCTATACAAAAGAAGACATGGATGCCGCAATCAAAGTGATCCTCGATGAATTCGGCACCTGGGACGGATGTGTTCTGTATGATATTACTTATACGGATGATCAGACATGCAAGGATGGAATCGAGTATATCGATGAATTGGGAATGGATGTTAAATATGACGACTGCATCGTATTTACCAGCAGCTTCCACTCTCCCGTTGAAGGCGGCGGCGCATGGGAGCCTGACTATGATTATGAGGGATGGCAGTGGTATCTCGGACGAGTCAAGGGCGGTGATTGGGAACTTCTCACCTGGGGATATTGATATTCAGTGAGATATAACAGCCATTTTATTGAATTTTGACCGGTAAAGGACGAGTCCATGGGAAAAATCATAGCAATCGCAAATCAAAAAGGCGGAGTTGGCAAGACAACTACCGCCATTAATCTGTCTGCTTCTCTGGCGGAAGAAGGAAAAAAAATACTGGTGGTGGACATAGATCCGCAGGGAAACTGCACAAGCGGCTTCGGGATTGATAAAAACAGCTGTGAAAACACGGTTTATGAGCTGCTTCTGGATGACTGTACGATCAATGAATGCATACTGAGAAATACTATGGAGAGAATCGATTTGATTGCCTCTAATGTCAATCTGGCGGCCGCCGAGATCGAACTGATCGGTATTCCGAGAAAAGAGTTTATCCTGAGAGATTCTCTGGATTATATCAAGGACGATTATGATTACATAATCATGGATTGCCCTCCTTCCTTAAATGTTCTGACAGTAAATGCCATGGCTGCAGCTGATTCCGTGATTGTTCCAATCCAGTGTGAATACTATGCACTGGAGGGACTCAGCCAGCTGATCCATACGATCAATCTAGTGAAAACAAGACTGAACAGAAAACTGGATATAGAAGGCATTGTATTCACAATGTTTGATGCCAGAACGAATTTGTCGGCACAGGTCGTGGAAAATGTGAAACAACACGTTGAACAGCATATCTATAACACGGTGATACCCAGGAATATCAGACTTGCTGAAGCACCGAGCTATGGAGAACCGATCACGGTGTATGATAAAAAGTCATCCGGCGCAGAGGCCTACAGGGCGCTTGCAAAAGAAGTGATCCTTAAGAATTCTACCGGAATATGAATAAGCAGAGGGGTAATAAATGGCAAGAAAACACGGCGGTTTAGGAAGAGGCCTGGATGCACTGATTCCTATGCGGGAAGAAGTAGAAAAAGCTATGAGGTCGGCGGAGTCGGAAGGTGTGGAAATCTTGTTTGCCGACGATGAAGACACGGAAAGCAATCCGCTTGACCAGCGCCCGGAAAATATGATTCCGCAATTTCCGCAAGATGTTTCACGTGAAACATCTGAAAAAAAGCAGGCAGAAAAACCGGAAAAGACAAGTAAAGAATCAAAAGAAACCAAAAATGCGGATGATCTGAGAGATGCAGTTACTGTCAGAATCTCGGAAGTGGAACCAAACAGGGAACAGCCGAGGAAGGTATTTGACGAGGAAAAGCTGGAAGAACTGTCCGAATCAATCAGGACATTCGGTCTTCTGCAGCCGATACTGGTTCAGAAGCGGGATGGGTATTATGAGATCATAGCGGGTGAGAGACGCTGGAGGGCAGCCATGAAGGCGGGCCTTAAGGAGGTTCCGGTCATTATCCGCGACTATTCGGAAAAAGAGATCCTGGAGCTGTCCCTGATCGAAAATATCCAGAGAGAGGACCTCAATCCCATCGAAGAGGCGCAGGCTTATAAACGGCTGATGGATGAATTTCATATGGGGCAGGCGGAGCTGGCGCAGAGAGTATCAAAGAGCCGTTCCGCAGTGGCCAACGCCTTGAGGCTTCTCAAACTGGAAGAGAAGGTCCAGAGAATGGTAATCGACGGACGAATTTCCATGGGACATGCCAGAGCGCTCCTACCTCTGGAAATACCGGCGGAACAGATCGGACTGGCGGAGAAGATTGCAGAAAAGCAGCTCAGTGTCAGAGAGACGGAAAAGCTTGTAAAGGATCTCCTTAAGACCGGTAAAGCGGCGGAACGCGAAACCGATAAGCCCGCAGCACAGGAAGAGGATCCCAGCATTTCCGTTATTTACAAGCAGATTGAGGAGAGACTTCAGCAGACCCTTCACACAAAAGTTTCTATTCAGAGAAAGAGAAACGGACACGGCAAGCTTCAGATCGATTTTTATAACAGTGATGATCTGGAAAAGATCATCGACAGACTGACAGATCGATGAAAGTGTATTATTGCCGTAATTTGTTAGGAAATTTTGCCGAAACATGTTATAATATGGCGCGCAGCAATGCAAAGTAAAACGCCGGAAAGAAAGGTGGCACAATATGATTGATGTTAAGTTTTTGAGAGAAAATCCGGAAATCGTAAAGGAAAATATCCGCAAGAAGTTTCAGGACGTGAAACTTCCTCTGGTTGATGAAGTGATCGAATATGATGAAAAGAGCCGTGCCGCCCAAGGCGAGGCTGATCAGATCCGTGCGGAGAGAAAGAAGCTCTCCAAGGAGATCGGCAAGCTGATGGGACAGGCCAAGAAGGATCCCTCCAAAATGGAGGAAGTCGAAGCTGTCAAGGCAAAGGTCAATGAGATGGCAGACCGTCTCACAGAGCTCGACGCCATTAAGAAGGAAGCGGATGAGATCGTTCTCAAGGATATGATGGTTATTCCTAATATCATCGATCCTTCCGTTCCGATCGGTCCCGATGATACCCACAATGTGGAAATTCAGAAATACGGCGAGCCTGTAGTTCCGGATTTTGATATCCCTTATCACACCGATATCATGGACAAATTCGACGGAATTGATCTGGACAGCGCCGGCCGCGTATCCGGCAACGGGTTCTATTATCTCATGGGAGATATCGCGAGACTTCATTCCGCTGTCCTCTCCTATGCCAGGGATTTCATGATCAACAAGGGATTCAATTATCACATTCCGCCTTTCATGATCCGCAGTGCTGTCGTATCCGGCGTCATGTCCTTTGCGGAGATGGATGCGATGATGTACAAGATCGAGGGTGAGGATCTGTATCTGATCGGAACTTCCGAGCACTCCATGATCGGCAAATTCATCGATCAGATCATTCCCGAGGAGAAGCTTCCTCAGACTCTGACCAGCTACAGTCCCTGCTTCCGCAAGGAAAAGGGAGCGCACGGCATCGAGGAGCGCGGCGTTTACAGAATCCATCAGTTTGAGAAACAGGAAATGATCGTTGTCTGCAAACCCGAGGAATCCATGGAATGGTATGACAAACTGTGGAGCTACACGGTAGAGATTTTCCGCAGCATGGATATTCCGGTCAGAACTCTCGAGTGCTGCTCCGGCGACCTGGCTGATCTCAAGGTCAAATCCTGTGACGTAGAGGCATGGTCTCCCAGACAGAAGAAATACTTCGAAGTCGGCAGCTGCTCCAATCTCGGAGACGCGCAGGCAAGACGCCTCAAGATCCGCGTAAACGGCTCCGACGGCAGAAAATATCTTGCACACACGCTGAACAATACTGTTGTGGCTTCTCCCAGAATGCTGATCGCATTCCTTGAGAATAACCTGCAGGCAGACGGATCTGTCAAAATCCCGGCTGTCCTTCGTCCCTACATGGGCGGCATGGAAGTGATGGTTCCCAAGCACTGATCGTGGGAGAAGCGGTAGTTTCAATAATAGAACATATGTTTGACAGAGGTCTGTTTTGCACAAATACTTCAGGGCAATAGGATATTCCGGGCCATTCAAAGCCCGCGATACATACAACTTGATAGAGGATGTGCTGGATAAAGCGGAACACAGGTCCTATATTACCGATCCTTTGGACGAGGATTCCATGCTTGCCGAGCTTCGCCTTGATTTCGGAAACGGGTATGGGATCTGTGCTGTCGGCGTGTTCGATGAAGAGAATGAGTTTAACTGCGAGTCACTCTTTCCCTATTTTGTCAGCGAGTCTGTGAGTTCCCTGGAACAGGTCAGTGTGGAGGAGAGAATCGAGGGACACACATATGCAGGCGTGGTTGATGACCTGAGTGTCGGCACGACGCTGATCTTCCGCCTGATCAATACGGTCGAGTTCCTCAAGTACGGGGCGCCTCAGATGCGGCCGATCCCGGGAACATCCGTCTGTCTCTCCGGGCTGTGTATCGGCGGAACGGTCATGCTCCCGATTCTCAAGACGGAAGAGGAGATCGAAGACACACGGGAGAAGGACATAGCGCGCCGCAATTTGATGAATATGGCCCGCAGCGGTGATGAAGACGCCATGAAGAATCTCACGATGCAGGACATGGACATGTACGCGGTGATCATGGACAAGCTGCAGGAAGACGATATCTATACGCTCGTGGATTCTACTTTCATGCCGACCGGTGTGGAATGCGATCTGTATTCGATCCTGGGCGAGATCCAGCGATGCGTCTGGACCAAAAATCCGGTTACGGAAGAAGAGGTCTGGATTTTGACCATCATGTGCGGCGACCTGCTCTTCAAAGTCTGTATCAATGACAGGGATCTTTACGGAGAGCCGGCAGCGGGCAGAAGATTCAAGGGCATCGTATGGATGCAGGGAGTTGTTAATTTCCCGGAAGACAACAGCCCGGCGGGCAGTACTTTCGAGGATTTCTGATTAGGGCTTCCATCTTTGCCAAAAAAGTGTATAATATTAATGTTCTGAATTTATTATTTCAGAACATCATATTTGTCTGCGTAGCTCAGTTGGATAGAGCGACCGCCTCCTA
>CAMNOU010000041.1 GCA_946546945.1 uncultured Lachnospiraceae bacterium | reverse complement strand
CCAGTCTGAAAACAGCCCAGCCCTTCGGCCAGCCCACATACATGGTGGCATGGGTAATGATGGCAGCGATTTCTTCCTTTGTCACACCGTGCGCCTTTGCGTTCTGCAGATGATAAGTCAGGGAGGAATCCGTGATCCCGGAAGCCATGAGGGACACCACCGTGATGATACATTTTGTCTTTACATCGATTGCTTCCTCATTCCATACTTCTCCGAAAAGCACATCGTCATTCAGATGCGCGAACATCGGTGCAAATTCTCCAAGCTGGTCTCTGCCTGCTGTCTGTACAATCTTCTCAGCCATATTCGTTTCCTCCTGTTATTTTACAATCTTCTGATCTCCTGTCGACCAGACGTGTTTTTCTTTTGCGGCGTCAGGCTTGTTCTGCGCCATGACACCTGCCAGAGGATGCGGCACGTAGGGTTCCTCCAGATAGAGAATCTCCTCCGGTGTCAGTACGAGATCCACAGCCTTTGCTGCTCCTTCGATATGATGCAGCTTTGTCGCACCGACGACTGGGGCGGTCACCTTGGTAAGCAGCCAGGCGAGAGAAACTTCCGTCATCGTCACACCATGCTTTTCTGCCAGCTCTGCAACACGGGCGATGATTACATTATCCTGAGCCGCTGTCGCGTCATATTTAAACTTTGCGTAAGTATCTTCCTCGGCGCGTTTGGTTCCGCCCTCCCCCGGGAGTCTCGACAGCCTTCCGGATGCCAGCGCACTGTACGGCGTAAGAGCAATATTCTCCTCACTGCAGTATGGAACCATTTCCCGCTCCTCCTCCCGGAAGATCAGGTTATAGTGGCCCTGAATGGATACGAACTTCGCGAAGCCTTCCTTTTCCGCAATTGCATTTGCTTTGGCAATCTGCCAGGCAAAGCAGTTGGAAATGCCAATGTATCTGGCTTTCCCCTCTTTCACGATCCGGTTCAGGCCGTCCATAATGTCGTAGATCGGCGTCTGCCAGTCCCATATGTGATAAATATAGAGATCCACATAGTCCATCCCAAGGTTCTGAAGACTCGTATTGATCATGTTCTCTATATGCTGCTGTCCGCTGACACCCTGTTCGATCTCTTCCTGTGTTCTGGGAAGGAACTTCGTTGCGACAACAACCTCATCGCGCTTTGCAAAGCTGCGAAGTGCACGGCCAACGTATTGCTCGCTGGTGCCGTTCTGATAACCGATGGCCGTATCATAGAAGTTGACACCAAGATCCAGACCGCGCTTTATAATCTCTCTGGTGTGTTCCTCATCGATGGTCCAGCTGTGCTGGCCCCGTCCGGAATCACCGAATCCCATGCATCCCATGCAGATTCTGGAAACATTCAGTTCTGAATTCCCAAGTTTCGTATAGTTCATAAAAAACATCTCCTTCCCATTTTTTCTTCTCCTTTTTTCTGTCTGCCGTAAAGTTTATTTCAAAAGTTCCGTCGTTTCACTCGCTTAACAGCCGGATCAAACAGCTGTAAGTAAGCTCATAAACGGTTTGATACACATAGTTAATACCTGCTTTCTTCATAGCAATCTTCTGTTTTTCCGTGACCGCCGTGTATGGATATATTCCAAACATGAAGGGATAGAAGGTATAGATGAAATCCTGGATCTCTGCCACACTCATATCCGGGCAGAACTTTTCCAACAGCATGCACATCAGATGCATGGAACGTCCGTAAGACTGTTTGAATGTTGTCAGCAGTTCCTGCCGGCTGTTTGCTTCCATATCGTAGTTGTTCATAGAGAGGAGCTTAAGGAGCTGTGTCCGACCGTCCAGAGACGCTGCAATCTTATCCGACAGTTCTGCCTTCGTCAGTTCCCCGTTCCCTTCCAGTATGGCAGTCAGATCATTATTCCAGCGGTCGTACTCCCTCTGAAAGAGCGCAAGGAAGATCTCTTCCTTTGTTTCAAAATAGTTATAGATCGTAGGCCGGGAGAAAGATGTGATATTTCCGATCTCCTTGAGCGTGATTTCCCGGAAGCTCATCGTCTGGTATAGCTGCTCACAGGCATTGATGATCTCTTCCCTTTTACGGGCAACCTGCTCCGGTGTGACTTTTCTCATAGTTTTATCCTCATTACCTCTTTTATTACTGACATCATGTCAGCATGTTTATTATATATGTATTTTGACACCGTGTCAACATGTTTTTCATAACTCTCACTCACTTCTCATAGAACAAAGAGTTTCGCTTGCGAAACTCTCGCGCGGTGCGCGGTCGGTTTACCGACATAATTCCTTGTACGCGCACCTGCGCATCCTTAGCGGAGCGTTTTTTGTGTCCTGGGAAATCGCAATTTTCCAGGACACAAAAAAACGCAGAAGCGACATCCTCTCCTGCGTTTTTGCTCAAAGTATTTTCAGTGGTTTCCAGCGAAGGTAATCTCCGGAGACCAGATGATATATCCTTCCCCGATACTCTCCCTGTATGCTGTCATGGAACCGGCTTTCGCCGTGGCAGTGCGCATAGATCACCTGCTCTGCTCCGTATTCCTCTGCCATATCCGTAAAACCGCTGCGTTCTTCCAGAATATTGGTGGGCGGGTAGTGCAGAAACATGATATATTTCCGGTACCCATCCGCCTTCGCAAGTTCAAAGGATTTCCGCAGGCGCAAGAGTTCACGGTCAACCAGCTTCTTCGCATGCTCTTCTGCCTCTTCCTCCCACCCCATGATCCGGCCGCGCCGATCCAGGTAAAAGGGGCCTTCAAAGGTAAACCCTTTGGTTCCGACAAGGGCGTAATCCTGATAAACCTCATAGCTGTCCTGAAGAAATGTCAGATGCGGCTGATACAGTTCATTTAACTGACCTGTCTTCTTTATGTTCCAAAACATGTCGTGGTTTCCTCTTGTCAGAATCTTCCGGCCGGGCAGATCACAAATGTACTGCAGATCCAGCTCACATTCCGAAAGATTCCTGCCCCAGCTATGATCGCCGGCAAGGACAAGTGTATCCCCGGAGGAGATCATCTTCCCGCAGTTCCTGCGGAACTTCTCTTCATGATTTTTCCAGATCCGGTCATGCAGCTGCCCGGGCGCTTTTAATACGGACTGATAATGCAGATGCAGATCTCCAATTGCGTACAGGCTCATGCCCATCACCTCCTTCAGGCTCTCAGGTTTTTAATTATATCATAACCTGACAATCTGCGCACTAACATTAACAGTGAGTAATAGAAACCTCTTTGTGCTTCTCTCAATAAACAAACTGCTCGGTCAGGCTGGATTTTTCAATCAGCCTGCGGTACAATGCCGATTTGTCCAGCAGCTCGTCATGGGTGCCCACCGCATCCACTTTTCCGGCGTCCATCACCACGATCTGATCCGCTTTTTCAATGGATTTGAGCCGATGGGAAACGATGATGACGGTCTTGCCGGCGATCAGCCGGTTCAGCGCATCCTGGATCTTCCGCTCGTTTTCTACATCCAGGCTGGCGCTGATTTCATCCAGCAGAAGGATCGGGGCATTTTTCAAGAGGGCCCGTGCGATGGAGATCCGCTGCCGTTCTCCGCCGGAGAGTTTGCTGCCGTTTTCTCCGATGATCGTGTTGTAACCCTCCGGCATCTTTAAAACAAAGTCCTCACAGTTGGCCAGTCTGGCCGCCTGCCTGACTTCTTCATCCGCGGCATCGGGCCGTCCCATACGGATATTATCCAGGACTGAGGCATTGAAAAGGATCACATCCTGGAAAACGAAAGACACCTTATCAAACAGGGCATCGGTGGAGATTTCCCGGATGTCCCGCCCGTCGATGCGGATGCTGCCGTGATCGTAGTCATACAGCCGTGATACCAGCCGCAGAATGGTGGATTTGCCGCAGCCGGACGGTCCCACAATAGCGGTGACCTGGTCCTGCTTCGCCGTGAAGCTCGCACCGTTGATCACATTTGTTTCATCGTTATAGGCAAATCGCACATCCTGCAGTTCAATATCAAAGTGCTTCAGTTCTGTTTCCTCGCCGGTCTGGGTCGGCGTGTTCCGCAGTTCGTTGATGCGCTTCACTCTGGCTTCCAGGAAAAAGATCTCGGCAAAGTAATCCTCCATGCCGCTCACTGCATCCACCAGCCGCACAGAGGCCAGCAGAAAACCGATGGCGTAAATCAGCTGGATGGTGTTTGCCCGCAGCAGCACTGCGGAAACTACGGCAACCAGTCCGATGCTCAGTTTCATGATGGTGGAGGACAACAGGAGGGGCATAGCCTGCGCAAGTTCGCTCCGCACCCGCAGCCGCTCAGCGGCATCCAGAGCGCGCGCTGTTGCCTGATAGTTTTCTTCCTCAAACCCACAGCTTTTGATCTCCCTTTGCAGCTCGATGCTCTCCTGAAACGCCTCTGTGGTCTCCCGCATTTTCCAAAAATATTTCTCTGTCCAGCGCTTCTGTGCTTTTTGAGACAGAAACATCAGTACCAGTCCCGCTGCTAAGGGAATCAGAGCGGCAAGGCCCAGAACCGGATTCGATATCAGCATAAGGATCACCATGACGATCAGGAAAAAAACGTAGGCGATGCAGCGGGGAATAGAATGGCTCATGGCATGTTCAATGTCCGTCACGTCCTGCATGATGGTCTGAGAAAGGTCGCTCAGGTCATGTCGGGAAAAATAAGACAGCGGCAGTTTCTTAAGCCGGTCGGCAATCTCCAGCCGCAGATCGGTGGCCTCCTTGTAGGTAGCGTTAAAAGTCAGCACATATTCGCGGTCGATCAAGACATACAGCACCACCAATGTAACCGCGATGATGCCCAGATAATACAAGGCCGATTTAGCAGCTCCATTCAGCACATGATTGCCATAGTACATGGCGATCAGCATAAGTGCCATATAGCCCGCATTCACAAAAAAGGAAATAAGTGCCGCACGGCGCACCGCCCTCACCCCGCTGTCCGTCAAGCCGAATTTTCGCTTCATCAATGCTTTCATGCTCTCACCCTCCATTCGTTTGCCTGCATAAACTCCTCCTGCAGTTTTTTATAGGCGGAGTCATAAGCCATCAACGCTTTATGGCTCCCTCGTTCCATCACCTTTCCGTTGTCAATCACCAATATCTCATCTACGCCGGTTATGGAGCTGAGCCGGTGGGCGATCATGATCACCGTCTTTCCTTTCATCAGATTGGCAAAGGCCAGCTGCAGTTCATATTCGTTTTCCGGATCCGCCGCGGCAGAAGCTTCATCCAGAATGATGATTTTCGCATCCTTCAGAATCGCTCTTGCAATGGCGATGCGCTGCATCTCACCGCCGGACAAATGCACGCCTTTTGATCCGATGACCGTATTTTCCCGCTTTTCCAGCTTCTCTAAAATCTCATTGCACTGGGCAAGTTTCAGCGCCTCCATCACCTCTTCGCGCGTTGCTCCCGGACGTCCAAGCTGCACATTTTCATAGATACTCTTTTTGAAAAGCTTCGTATCCTGGAACACATTGGCGATGTTTCCCGTCATCACTCTCTCCGTGTATTCGCTGATGTCATGTCCTCCAATGAGGATCTGCCCGCCATCCAGACGATAAAAGCCGGAAACAAGCCTGGCCAGTGTGGACTTTCCTGATCCGGACGCTCCCACAAGCGCGTAGGTTTTCCCCTCCTCAAGCCTGAAAGAGAGATGTTCTACGATCTTCTTCTCCTCATAGCCGAAGGTCACATCCCGGAACTCGATGGAAGTGCTGTCCATGGTTTTTCGCTGGCCGGCTGCGCGTTTTTTCTCCTCCATCTCACCGAAGAGTGTCTCGATCTTTTCAATGCAGGAAGACGCCTGATAGGTGTACATCCCAACATACATCACCTTGTTCAGTGCCAGATAGACGATACCGTTGAACAGGGCGTAAAACAAAAACCCGGCCAGCTGTTCCCGCGGATTAACCGTTCCCCCATATCCGAAAAACAATGTGACCAGGAACACAGAATTATAAAACACCTGGAAGAGGACGTACCACCTACGGCAGCTCAGACTGTACTTCAGCGCCAGATCCGCATACTCTGTAACAGCCCGGTAAAACTCTTTCAATGACCGCACATTGCTTTTAAAAATCTTCAACACCTGGATGCCGCGCACATACTCCACAGCACCGGAATTCATCTTATCCGATGCCGTCATATACTGCTCCATAAAGTTCTGATCTCCCATCATGTTGCGGATAAAGAGCATTCCCGACAGAAAGCTGACCGTAAACAGCAGGCCCATCCGCCAATCCACATAGAACGTCAGCGGAATGCCCAAAAGAGGCGCGAAAATGGCGGTGGTCAGGTCCGGGATCAGATGTGCAACACTGGAATGGGTCATGGCCGTGTTGTCATCGATGATCTTGCGGATGCGTCCGGATTCGTTTTTATCGAAAAAGCTGAAGGAAGCGTTCATCAGATGCCGGATGCCCTGTTTCTTCAGGTTTGTCTCCAATCGAAAAGCCAGCATATGAGTGGTCCAGGCGGCCAGAAAATACACCACCGTATTGGCAATGAGGAATATTACAACGCGCATTGCCAGGGGAACTGCCCCGGCTACATCGGTTTCAACAATAATTTTTTTCAGAAACCCATAGAGATAATAGTAACTGACCACGGATAGGGCCGCGGCAGCCAGTGCCATCAAAACACCAACATAGGCAAACCCGATCCGCTCCGGAACATATTTTCTAAGCTTTTTATAGATCATATCGTTTCCTTTCTTCCATACGGCTTCAGGAAAGAGCCGAACTCTTGCAAATCAGCGTCATTTCCAGTATAATAGGTTGAGGGTTAGCTATCGTTAACCATATGTTTTATTTTACTATCCTGCATGTGCCGGCGCAACCGGCCGGCAAAAAAACGACTGATTGCCGTATCAATACGTCTGTCCGGCGTATTTTTACAGCGGAGGATGATATGGGAATTACGAAAGAACTATATATGAAAATGCTGGAAAATGGAGGATTCAAAAGAGACGAAGACTTTCCTCTTAGCGATCCGAATCAGTTTCAGTACAAGCTGAACCATGACATGGGAACCGGAATATTTCGATGCTATATCGCGGAGAATATGTTTGCTATTGATATACAGGAGTTCTGTTTTTTCAGAGACACGCTGGTCAGGCTGCCGGAACCGGCGTTTTTGTCGATCCGGTATTACCGTTCCGTTTCGGGAGAAGAACTTCACCCGTATGATCAGCTGTCGCCAAACACCCTTCGTGCTTATGTAAGCGGAGGAGACAAAATCTATCAGGCTCTTTTCCATAAAAACATTCCGGTCAGTTCGGTCAGCATCAGTATCATGCCTCCGTTTTACGAGCATTATCTGAAAGAGAAGCTTGACGGAGACGTCCTTGAACTAAGCAGGGCTTTCCGCACCATCTCAGGCGGAACCGACCACCCGCAGCTGGTTTTGCTTCTCAGGCAGGTGCAGTCTTATCACGGCTTTGGTCCGCCGGCTAAGCTCTTTTACGAGGGAAAAGTACTGGAAGCCCTGGCACTGATACTGGACGAAGCAGTACGAAACTCCAGGGCAAAACGTTCTTTTTACATGAGTGCAGAGGATGAAGAGAACCTGGCCGCTGCTATCCGCTACATCGATCACCATTTTGCCTTTGGGATCACGTTGGAACAGCTCTCAAAAATCGCATTTATGGGAACGACAAAACTAAAGATCGCCTTTAAGGAATATACCGGATGCAGTGTTTCGGAATATCTGATCCGCAAGCGCATTGACCACGCACAGCATCTTCTGATTGCCACGCACCTGCGTATCGCAGAGATTGCAAAAGCGGTTGGCTACGAACGCTCTGACAGCTTTTCCTCCCAGTTCTTCCGCATCACCGGCTTCCGGCCCTCGGAGTATCGAAATCTGCTGAAAGAAATGGATTAGCAGCGGCAAGTACGCCCGAGGCGTACTTGATTAGGGATCTAAAATCATATCCGAATAATTCTCTGACAATTCTGCATGACAACCGGGTCATGAGAAACAATCACAATGGTTTTCCCGTCGCGGTGAAACTGCTTTAAGATTTCAATTACCTCATCACGATTGGCGGCATCCAGTGATCCGGTTGGTTCGTCAGCCAAAAGTAAGTCAAAGTCTTTCAGATAGCCGCGGGCAATGGCCACTCTCTGTTGTTCTCCTCCTGACAAGTGGAATACTTTTTCACTCAAAGAAACATTCAGCCCAACTTTCTCCAAAGACATCATTTTCCGGTTTTTCTTTTCGGATTTTGTGATCTTTTTTCCCATCATCGGAATTTCCAAATTGTAATCCACACTCTGATTCTCTACCAATGCAAAATTCTGAAACAAGTAAAATAGTTTACTGTGCATGAGATTCCGCCCCTCTTTTGATTCGGCTGTTGGCAATGGTTTTCCAAAAAACCTGATGTCACCACTATCAGGCTTTTCAAACATCCCTATCATATTTAACAGGGTACTTTTTCCGCTTCCGCTTGCCCCTGAAATTCCCAGCATTTCATTTTTCTGTATAGACAGGCTAAAATCCTGAAATAATACTCGACCTCCGTATTGTTTTACTATATGTTTCATTTCTAAAATTGGCGTCGCTTTTTCAAACATGGTCAGTTTCCTTTCAAAATATCGATCCTTCTCTTTCTTTGCTGCTGCATCGTACAAAGGTATATGACAACGATTTGTATTCCAATTAAAAGCGCAGCAGCAAACACAAGGTATCCGATTCCTCCATACTTCACAAAAACTGCATAGATGACAGAGAGAAGCAGCAGACTTACAGTTTTTCCAAGACATATCCTCCCATAGATTTTATCCCAGCGAATGCCAAATACTGATTTAATGGTATAGTCTCTTCTGTTTTGATCAAACAGAAGCATGGTTGACTGATAAATCAGAAATATCGTAACTAAGAACAACAATATCAGCACTCTCACAGTAAGATACAAGTTTACTTTAATGAGAGTTATCGTTTCCAGCATTTGTTCATCGACAGAGACCAGTGCTTTCAAATTATCATCAAGGCCAAGTGTTTGCAGGGCAGGATATATGGACTCATAGGTTTCTTTACTGTTTCCATACAGCTTTACTTTCAGCGGATCAGCATTTCCTTTTCCAAGGACTCCTACTCTTTGGCTGATAAATGAATTGTTCTCTGTAATCACAACAATGACAGGATCCATAACCTCACCTGTACTCGTTTCCACTTTTGAATCAAAGGCAAAAACGCTCTGCCCTTCCCTTGTCCAGATGATTTTAACTTCCTGATTCTCCAAGTCAGCGTTTTGAAGCCCATAGACGTCCTCATCTATGAAACGAAAGGAATCCTGCTCTTCCTGATAGAATATCCGTATTTGTTCCTCATCCTCTTTGTAAGTCACGGGTATCAATAGAATAAGGGCGTTTTCATCCTCGCTGATTGATATTCTTTGACCATCCTCATTTAAGACAGGATACGCCTGAAGGTAATTGGGATTCACCTTCATCGAAAACTGATAATCTCTGCTTTCTGGTTCACCATGAAGTGCGATGTCCTGGTTTTCATAATCTGCTGCGTTGACAAACAAGGCACCTTGTCCATTTAATTCCGTATATAACG
The DNA here is from genome assembly GCA_946546945.1 of uncultured Lachnospiraceae bacterium. GTDB lineage: Bacteria > Bacillota > Clostridia > Lachnospirales > Lachnospiraceae > Eubacterium_I. The sequence continues at coordinate 3,413 of CAMNOU010000041.1, read as the reverse complement.
ACTCGCCAATCAAGATTTCAGTATCGTTTTTCTCGCGTTCTGTCTGTTCATCCCCGGAATAAAACGGATAGAAAATCCCGTAATCCTCTGCAACCGTCCAGCTGCGGTTTCGCTCCATCTCCTGACGCAGCTCAGTTATATCCGAGTACGTGGTTGCTCCTGTGTAGATGATGAAAAAAATACAGGCGAGTTCTGCAATCGTTTGAATGGCAAGAATTCCGTTTGTGTACTTTTCACCCTTCAACGCATGATGAAAGCGCAGCCTTTTGTTGACAATATGGCTTGCAGCGATGAAGATCAGCAGGAAAACACCAACAATCAGCCATCCATACCCCGTCACTTCCAACACGTAAAAAATATTTCTTTTGTAAGCTGTAAACACAAGGCTGCCGATGGCCCCAAACACCAGCGATATAACGGCGGGTTCTCCAAACTGTTCTTTCCAGATGATAGCCGGTCGAACTCCCATCAATTTCATGATCGCCGCAGTTCTTTTCTCCCGCAAAAGGTAATAGAAAACCATTAAGACAGTAAAGAGGCAAACAAACAGCAGAAGGAGACAGCTCGTTGAGATGTCTGTATATGGGATGCCGACGGTGCTGGGCTCTCCCTGAACGTCCGATATAGAAACCGAAACGCTGCTTATTCTCTCGATATTGGCACACAAAACAGTGAGAAAATCGTTCAGGGAAGTGTCTTCAGCCAGTTCTGCATAGTACAATCCGTCCGCTTTTATATAGTCAAACTCTCTTTCAAGCGGATATATGTTTATCTCCATATTCAACATATCGCTGTGAAGAATCCCTGTCTGGCTTTCACCATTTCCAGTCTTTGTTGACAGGAAATGGTTCCCGTTTCGCTCCATGCTCTCTTTAGAGGTCAAAAAATGTCCACTATCCAAAATATAAGAGCGCAAATAAAGACTGTCCTCATTTGCAATCAAAAGGTATTTGTTCAGCTCGTATGTCCCGGCCGATTCACCCTCTGTAATGTTGGTTCTGATGATATTACTATTTGTCTTTTTCGCCGTTTCAGACAGTATTTGAAACAGCACATCGGGCTGTACAATATCGCTTATGTCTGGGATGATAAAGGGCTCAGCATATGTCTTTTCCAGGTTTCCATATTTAAGAATTTGTATGTTTGACTCCTGCTGAACACCAATATATGTGGATAGCATAAACAGTGTGCAAATCAGGACAGCAATCATGCGCTTCATATACATCTCCTGTCTAGTTGTGTTTGACGAAATTGAACGATGCGGGATCAGGATATTTTTTGGGGCTATAAGAATATCCATTCCTATACTTTACGGTCATATAAAGAACGTCATCTCCGTGAATTAGTTTTACATAGCAAATTCCATCGGTAAACTGATCTGTAATATCAATGGACTGTCCATAGTAATAGACAATAACTTGCCCATCATTTGAATATTTTATATCCGGGGCATTTATGTGTTCGACCAGATCATCCTCTGAAAGGGGACTTTCCTTTCCGCTTTTGCCTATTGCGACCCCTTGTCCTGCCTGCTCTACCACATTTCCGTCGTTATCCTTGTACGACATCTGGTAAGAGCCATCATCAGCTACACTTAAGGCAGCTGTTGTTTGATCCCCATGAATCCATACCTGCACAATTCGCTGGATTCCGCCCACGTCAGCAGCATAAGCAACTGTGGATGAAACCATAAGCATGACGACGATAAAGGCGGCGACCGCCTTAGAATATCTCCGCTTGCTTTTACCTCGCTCCGCTATCTCTTTCTGAAAGTCACGTGATGTGTGCAGCACAGAAAAAGCTCTTTGATACTTCGACTTATTACTCATCTTCCCATTCTCCTTTCAGTGTTTGTTTTAACAGACCTCGGCCCCTGCTGAGCTGGCTTTTTACAGTTCCTTCCTGACGATTCAATATTTTTGCAATTTCCCTTATGGAGTATTCTTCATAGTAAAACAAGTGTATCACTACGCGGTATTTTTCCGGCAGTTCCATAACCGCCTCAAACAAACGGCTATCCTCCGGCTCTGCAAAAGGTAACTGGCTCATATAATCTTCCCATGTCATTTTGTTTCGCCTCCAAAATGAGCCAACCATGTCTTTTGATTTATTTATGACAACCTTAATCAACCAAGCCCGTATATGATCCTCGTTCTCGTACTGTTTTACTGTAGTATAATATTTAATAAAGGTTTCCTGGACTGCTTCCTCGGCATCGTATTTATCTTTGCAAATACTGAAGGCAGCCGCAAACAGCCGGTCTTTATCTTCAGCTATGATTTCTTCTATGTCTAATCTCATAAAACTACCTCTTCCCCCAAGAAGGTCCTCTGCTATTTACACGATTGAAACAGTAAAAAAGTTGCATGTATACAAAATTTTTTATCACGGCTCCAATTTGTGCTTTATCACAGAATAGCGAAGCGTTCTGCCTTTCATTTCTGATGTTTGCTTCTTTATCATACACAAGCATTTGCACCCGGGTTATCGTGGCCATATCCCTGCAAGATAATCATCAATGCGACTATATTTGCAAGTTCAAGTACATGACGGAGAATTCCGTCTTTTTCCGGATCGACAAATAATCCTTGATAAGAAATCCTTTCATTGCAGCTCCCACTTTACATAGAACAGCATGATTTCCTCAAGCGTGGCCAGGTCAACAATTGCAGTTAGATATTCTTTTGCCGCCTTATTCCTGTTTCGCATCAGCACCTTGTATTGATAGTCTTCTTTGCGGTGCGCGATCACTTCCGACTTATCGAGCGTATTTAAAGACTGCCGCACCGCAGTTTACAATCCCATAGGCTTATATCAGCTAAAACAACAGTGTTCGCTTTTATTCTCATTCTGGCGTGGGAAAAGCAAAGAGGGCGGCAGCACTTGACTGTCGCCCTTTAGGTTACCATTTATTCTTTTCTGGAGAGTGGAATCCACAGTTCCATCTGATAATCGGGGCTGTACATGTCTCCTTCGGAATAGACCTCAAAGTCAGGCGTTCCTGCGTGCATATAGGCCTGTTCCGGCAGGAACACTTCCATAGCGTATTTCCAGCCTTCGTGAATACAGTCGGGGATCGGTCCTTTTAGCGACAGGACAGCATATTCCGCTTCCTCGATCTCCATGATCTCAAGTCCCATTTCCATTGCCCCGGAAACATCGTTTACATAGTTATCAACCCCTGAGACAGAAATAGCCGGAAGATTCCAAAAAGATCCTTCCGGCTGCGCTTATGCCATATGATTTAGATTACTCCTCATGCACTGTTTTACCCAGCAGTCGCTTTTTTTTCTCTTGCAGCTTGTGCCCGCTTTCGTTGGTCATCAGGATACCGATGATGATCGTTATCAACACGATTCCAAGCATCAGCCCCTGTGCAAAGTCAAATACTGCGCTTGGCGTTTCCGGCTCCA
>CAMNOU010000040.1 GCA_946546945.1 uncultured Lachnospiraceae bacterium | reverse complement strand
ACAGCTATGGGTAACAACGGTATGACAAGAATGAACCTTCTTGGCGCATCCGGAAAACCGATCATCGAAGAGTTTATCGAGGAGTTCGGTGAGGAAGCATACGCTCCTTTCGAGAAAGAGTACTATGTAAAATATTATGGTCAGGAAGCTTATGATGAGTTCTACGGACCGCTTGAGGCAATCGGAAACTGGGGAACATGGGAGCCTTGCCACAAGACAATGCTCGGACATGGCATCGTTGGTGTTGAGAACCTTGGTGGTGACCTTGAGAAGGTTTGCGGTAAAGAATTCGAGTTCTTCTGCTTCCCGCTTCGCTGGTACATGGGCGACGGTTCCATGGCTCGCTGCGTAGCACGTATCGATGAGGACGACGTAAATGATGTTCCGGAGAGAACATATCTGTACTGCGGCACAGGATGCCAGGACAGAGAGCATTACGGATTTGATGATTATGAGAAATTTGCTGCAGATCCGCAGATCTAATCATTAACAAGTCAATGATTTTTCAGTCACTCCACGTCTGTATGAAGGCGTGGAGTGAGTTCGCGATTAGTTCTTATAAGAATAATCCGCATTTTTTACGTTGCTTTCTGAAAAAGACTGGTGTATACTAGCCTTTGTAATAGGAAATCTAATAATATTTTAAGGAGTGTTCACAATGGCAAAGAAAACTATTATCACAGCTGCTGTTACAGGCGCATGGCCGAAAAAAGAAAACAACCCGAACGTACCGATGACACCGTCAGAGATCGCTGATGATGTTTACGCATGCTGGAAAGCAGGCGCTGCAATCGCTCATATCCATATGAGAGATGATGAGGGCAACGGTGTTATGGATCCGGCTAAATTCGCTGAGACTGTAAAACTGTTAAAAGAGAGATATCCGGAGTGCGATATCATCATCAACATGACTACATCCGGTGATATCCACGCAGATGACGAGATCCGCGTTCAGCACATCAAAGATCTGAAACCTGAGATGGCTTCCTATGACTGCGGTTCCATGAACTGGCTTCACAGCGGACTGTTCATCAACTCTCCGAAGTTCTTAACAGACTGCGGATACTTATTCCAGGAGACCAAGACAAAACCTGAGATCGAGGCATTTGATCCGGGTATGATCGGCAATGCTGCTTACTATATCAAGAAAGGTGTTTTGAAGACTCCGGTACACTTCCAGTTCTGCATGGGCTGCGCAAATGGTATCGCAGGTACAATGAAGAACCTTGTATTCATGAAAGAGACAGCAGAAGAGCTGGTTGGTAAAGGAAACTTTACATGGTCCTGCTTCGGTGTTGGACACAGCGCTATGGAGATGCTTTACGGTGCAGTTGCATTAGGCGGACATATCCGTGTTGGTATGGAAGATAATGTTATGTACTCCAAGGGTGTTCTTGCAGAGAGCAACGCTCAGTTCGTAGAGAGAGCTGTTCGTGTCATCAAAGAGTACGGCAACGAAGTTGCTACTCCGGCTGAAGCTCGCGAGATGCTTGGATTACCGCTTGAATAAGATAGCTGATTGATCTTAAAAAAAGGCCGGATGCCCTTGCGGCATCCGGTCTGATTTTATTAAAGGAGGAGTCTCATGACCTGGGGAGCATTATATATGTATTATCACTGCCCGAAATGCGGCATGAAATTCGAATACGCTCTGGATGTAATGCCTGAATTTGGCGATGAATTCGGATTCTGTCCGGAGTGCAAGGTGCCGGGCGTTTATGAGAAAGAGGGAGCCAGACAGCTGGACGACAACGAGTATTTTGAAGTCGAGTAAAGCGCTGCCTGTGCTGTTTTGAAATAAATAAAATGTGAATAAAAAGATTACAGAGAACAGTTTTGGAAACGGGTGCTCTGTAATCTTTTTCTTTTTAATTATACTCAATTATTCATTGATTCCGGCCGTGACATATGGCATAATTAAACATAACATTTCATATTTTATAAAATGACAGATTTTACCGATTTGAATTGTGAAAGTGAGAGGAAAAATGGCAGTAATTAAGCGTATGTCGCTGGTTGACCAGGTGTATGAAAAAATCAGAGAAGAGATCATATCTCTGGAGATTCCTTTTGGGAGCAAACTGAATGTCAATAAATTGCAGGAAGAGTTTGGCGTCAGTTCTACCCCTGTCCGGGAAGCTTTAAATCGTTTGCTGAACGACGGACTGATTGAATTTGAAAACAACGTGGGAGCGAGAGTGGTCGATATTACCGATGATGATGTCCGCCAGATCCAGGAGCTGTCCTTCGCATATCAGATTGTCGCGGCAAGAAACGCCCTGCGCTATGGAGACTGTGAACAGATGGCACAGGAGATTGAAGTGCATATCGAAGAATACCGGAAGTCGAACAGCGTGATCGAGAGCTGTGAATGTATCCGGAGTATTCTTGATGTGTTCTACAAAAATGCGAATAATGATATGCTGTTATCCAAGCTGACCTCCATGAACGGGATGGACGACATCCTGCACGCCCTGTTCGCGATGCCGAGAGAGCACGGGGGGAGCGGCGGTAAATATCATTCCGGGATCGTGTACTTTGAGCAGATTCATGAAGCTGTGAAAAATGCGGATTTTGCGAAAGTGTGCGACGGACTGGAAGGACATCAGCTGTGGAGCAGGGAGTATATTTTGAAAAACCTGAAAACGGTGAAGGACAGAACAGCCGGAGCATAACACAGAGTGAGACTTGAATTTTGAGAAAAAGGAATCATGCAAAGAAAAATCGTATATTATGCACAATATATTTTTGTTGTCACAGGACAGGAAGCATGATATAATGAACTCTAAAGATAAAATCGAGGAGGATTCGAATGATAGGAGTTTACGAAGAGTATCAGAAAAAGCTTGTAACCGCAGAAGAAGCAGTCAAGATCGTAAAAGATGGTGACTGGGTCGACTACTGTCAGACATGTTCTTTCCCGGAAGCGCTGGATGCAGCACTGGCTGCACGCCGTGATGAGCTGAAGGATGTCAAGATTCGTAATGCGATTGCAATGAAGCCGGTACAGGTCGTAGAACAGGATCCGGATCACAAAGCATTTACATACAATGCATGGCACTGTTCCGGTCTTGATCGAAAATATGTGGATAAGGGTATGGCGTATTATAACCCCATGCTGTTTCGGTATAACGGGTCCTATTATACCAAGGGATACGCGCCGGTGAATGTGGCCATGATTACGGTTTCACCGATGGGACCGCATGGATATTTCAGCTACGGTCTGACAAACTGCTGCATGCAGGAGATGCTGGATGTCGCGGACCACATCATTCTGGAAGTAAATGAGACCATGCCGGTTGTATTTGGTATGGAGGGAGATCATATTCATATTTCCGAGGTGGATTATGTTGTTGAAAACAACAGCCCGATCGGAACTGCTCCCGGCGGAGCAGCCAGCGATATTGACCGCAAGATCGCCGCGAATATTTTCCCGTATCTTTATGACGGTATTACGCTGCAGATCGGTATCGGCGGTATGCCGAACGCTCTGGGCGGACTGATCGCTGATTCCGACCTGAAGGATCTGGGAATGCATACAGAGCTTATGAGCGATGGTTATCTGAAGCTTTATGAGGCCGGAAAGATTACGAATAAAAAGAAAAAAATCAACCGCGGCAAGGGTGTATTTTCAATCTGCAACGGCTCGAGAGAACTGTATGATTTCCTTGACCGCAATGTAGATGTCATGTCCGCGCCGATGGCTTATGTAAACAGCCCTTATACAATCAAGGCACTGGACCATTTCGTATCCATTAACGGATGTATTGCCGTGGATCTGTATGGCCAGGTCTGCTCCGAGACAGCCGGCACGCGTCATATCAGCGGAACCGGCGGACAGCTTGATTTCGTGACAGGTGCTGCGGAAGCTGAACACGGGCAGGCGTTCCTGGCGATGCCTTCGACACATACCGACAAGCAGGGCGTAAAGCATTCCAATGTACTTGCGAAGTTTACACAGGGAGATGTGATCACGACCCCGAGAACCCAGGCAATGTATATTGCGACAGAGTATGGCTGTGTCAATCTGCAGGGCGTACCGACCTGGGAGAGAGCAGAGCGGATGATTTCGATTGCGCATCCTGATTTCAGAGATGAACTGATCAAAGCGGCAGAAGAGCAGAAAATCTGGCGGGCTTCCAATAAGAGATGAACAAAACTGCAAATCACAGACAGATAGCAAAGAATAAACTCCCGTTTCCGGGAGTTTATTCTTTGTTCTGACTGTTCATATATTTATCCATAATGTCCATCAGCTGATCCTGATATTTCATTTCATTATGTACTTTAAATGCATCCGGATCTATGGGGAGGCCCAGTTCGTTCAGTCTGCGGATGCTCCATACATAAAGAATGTCAAGAGCCGGGATCAGATCTTTCCCGAGAGGGGTAAGGATATATTCGACTTTCAGAGGAATAGTGTTATACTGGATGCGCTCTACGAGACCGTCTTTCGTCAATTCCTTGAGCTGCTGGCTCAATACCTTCTCGCTGACGCCAAGCGTTTTTTTGGTCTCATTAAATCTGATCTTACCATAATGATGGATATGGTGGAGCAGTGTCATCTTCCATTTCCCGGAAATGCAATTTGTTACAAAATGATAAGGATTATAGGTTTCCATATTCTGTTTCCTCTCGTTTGATTTAATCTGATAGTAAAAAGAATATTATCATGTCCATAAATAGGTTATCAAGTATCATTTTGGTAACCTGTTATTATATTTTAGCAGTTGTATTCTCCTTTTGCAAGCAGATTTTGATGTTTGGTTCTATATTTTTTGAAAATATCATATGGATATAGAAAAGAGTGCCTGAAAACATGAAATGTGAAGGAAAAAGCACTTTGATCAGGGAGGCATAAAGGCGTATGGAAATGGCAAGTGTTTATCAGAATATTGCTGCAAGAACAGGCGGAGATATTTATCTGGGAGTCGTCGGACCGGTCCGTACAGGGAAATCAACATTTATCAAAAGATTTATGGATCTGATGGTCATTCCCGGCATAGAAGATCCTGCCGCGAGAAGTCAGGCGGTCGATGAGATGCCGCAGTCGGCGCAGGGAAAGACAATCATGACGACAGAACCGAAATTCGTGCCGAAAGAAGCGGTCCGGATTGATTTAGAGGAGAATGTACCGGTCAGGGTCCGGTTGATTGACTGTGTCGGATTTCTTATAGAAGGCGTCAACGGGCATATGGAGGAAGGAAATGAGCGGATGGTGCGGACGCCCTGGTATGATCATGAGATTCCTTTTGCGAAGGCTGCAATGATTGGAACACAGAAGGTCATCCGGGAGCATGCGACGATTGGAATTGTCGTGACAACAGACGGGAGTTTCACGGATATCCCCAGGGAAAATTACATCCCGGCGGAAGAACGGACGGTCACGGAACTGAAAGAAATCGGCAAGCCTTTTGTTGTTCTTTTGAATACGCCCCGCCCATACAGCGAACAGACGGACAGAACAGTGAAACAAATGCGGGAAAAGTATCAGGCGCCGGTCCTTCCGGTCAATTGTGAACAGATGAAGGCAGAGGATGTCCGGAATATCCTTCAGCAGGTGCTGTTTGAATTCCAGGTGATGAGAATGGATATTTTCGTTTCCAAATGGGTGGAGATGCTTCCGGATGAACATCCTGTAAAGATGAGTGTGATTGCGGAAATAAAACGTCTGATGGAGCACACAGTGCAGATGCGCGATCTGATCGGGCTGAGCTGGGAAGCAAAATCCGGAGATATCGATTCCGTTCAGTTCGGGCAGATCGATCCGGCGCTGGGCACTGTCCGTATACAGATCCATATCAGAGAAGATCTGTATTACGATAATCTGAGCGAACTGACCGGTATTCCGATCCGGGATGAATATGAGCTGATTTCCACGGTGAAGGGACTGGCCGGAAAAAAGGCAGAGTACGAAAAGGTCGCGCAGGCGCTCGAAGGAGTAAAGAACACCGGATACGGTGTCGTTATGCCATCTGCGGGGGAAATATCTGTCGAAGAACCGGTGCTTATGAAGCATGGCAGCAAATTCGGAGTAAAGATCAGGGCGTCTTCACCTTCCATACATATGATCCGGGCAAATGTGGAGACTGAAATTGCGCCGATTATCGGAAATGAGGAACAGGCAGCTGATCTGATCTCCTATATGAAAGAAAACCGGAATGATGCAGACGGGCTGTGGAAAACCAGTGTGTTCGGGAAATCCATAGGGGAACTGGTGGAAGACGGAATTCAGAGAAAAATTGCTCTGATGGATGAAGAGAGCCAGCTGAAGCTGCAGGATACCATGCAGAAAATCGTAAATGACAGCAACGGAGGGCTGGTATGCATCATCATCTGACAGAAAAAATCTTTTGTTGAGGAATGTGTCAAATTATGTTAATATAGTAGCACTAATTTAAAAAATGGCTGGTGTGAATATGAATGACGTATATGATAAATTGAAAAGATGCTGTGAAAGCGTAAAGGCGCGGGTCCGTTTCCGGCCGGACATTGCCCTGGTTCTGGGATCCGGACTCGGCAATTATGCAGAGCAGATACAGATAGAGACGGTGCTGGATTATCACGAGATCGAGGGTTTTCCCGTATCTACGGTTCCGGGACATAAGGGAAGATTTGTTTTCGGGTATATTCAGGATGTCCCGGTTGTAATCATGCAGGGAAGAGTGCACTATTATGAGGGATACTCGATGACGGACGTGGTGCTGCCGGTACGTCTGATGGGGATGCTCGGTGCGAAGGTGCTGTTTCTGACCAATGCTTCGGGCGGCATCCAGGAGGGAATGCACGCAGGTGATCTTATGCTGATCACGGATCAGATTTCAGATTTTGTGCCCTCACCCCTGATCGGAGCGAACATTGAGGAGCTTGGGACCAGGTTCCCCGACATGAGTCAGATTTATCAGAAGGATCTGCAGGATGTGATACGCCGGTCGGCGAAAGATCTGGAAATTCCTTTGAAAGAGGGCGTATATATTCAGCTTACCGGTCCGAACTATGAGTCCCCGGCAGAGATCCGCATGTGCAGGACACTCGGAGCAGATGCTGTGGGAATGAGCACAGCCGGCGAAGCAATTGCGGCCAATCATATGGGCATGAAAGTTTGCGGGATTTCCTGTGTGGCGAATCTGGCAGCCGGCATTTCAAAGACGCCGCTGACCCACGCGGAGATTCAGGAGAGCGCAGACCGTACTGCGCCGTTATTCCAGAAGCTGGTGACAGAGTCTGTTGTCAGGATGGCGAAACTTTTATAAGCACGAATGCCGGGGCGTTCCCGGATCAACGAGGAAAAGAAATGAACATCAGATTTTACAATGCAAAGATACTGACGCTGAAAGAAGATGAATCTTTTGAGATTATAGATGGAGAACTGCATACACAGGATGACCGGATCCTTTCCGTTGAAAAGAACTCCGGGACGGCAGATCCCGAAAGAGAAACGATGCGGACGGAATGGGACCGGGAGATTGATTGCGGCGGGAATTTGCTGATGCCCGGATTTAAAAATGCGCATGCACATACATACATGACTTTTTTAAGATCCTATGCGGACGATCTGCCGCTGCAGGAATGGCTGTATCAGCAGTGCTTCCCCAAAGAGGATCAGCTGAATACAGAAAACATCCGGCCGCTGGAAGTCCTCGGGATCATGGAGTATCTGACCAGCGGAATTACGACCAGTTTTGATATGTGTTATTTCCCGCCTGTCTATGCACAGGTGGCCGCGTCCTGCGGGTTCCGGGCAGTACAGGTGTCCGGCGTCAACAGTTTTGGCGGATCTGCACAGGTAGTGGAGGAAAATTATCATAAGGTGAATGAGACCAGTGATCTGACTTCCTTTATGATCGGGTTTCATGCGGAATACACAACGAAGCCGGGGCTTATGAAGCAGATTGCCGCTCTGGCAGACAAGTATCATTCGCCGCTTTACATGCATAATTCCGAGACGCAGCGCGAAGTGCAGGAATGCATCGAACGTTACGGAAAGACACCGACACAGCTGACAGAAGAGATGGGCATGTATGAATACGGCGGGGGCGGTTTCCACTGTATTTATTTCGATGATAAAGATTTTGAAATCTTTAAAAAACGGGGCCTCACAGCAGTGACCTGCCCGGCATCCAATCTGAAGCTTGCCAGCGGGATTGCTCCGTTGAAGCGTTTTGCAGATGAAAACATTAATGTGGCAATCGGTACGGACGGTGCTGCCAGCAACAACAGTCTGGATATGTTCAGGGAGATGTTCCTGACTTCTGTTCTTGCCAAGGTCCGGGAAATGGATGCGGAGTGCATCAGTGCCGACCGTATTTTATATATGGCGACAGCCGGCGGGGCAAAAGCCATGAACCTGCCGGACTGCGACAGGATCGCACCCGGGAAGAAGGCAGATCTGATTCTGATCGATCTGCACCAGCCGAATATGCAGCCGGAAAACAATATTGTTAAGAATCTGGTGTACAGCGGCTGTAAACAGAATGTCATACTGACCATGGTGGATGGAAAAATATTGTATGAGAACCAGAAATTCTCTATTGGCTATGATCCGGAAGAAGTGTATAAAGAAGTCAACGCGATCATCCGCTCTATGAAATAGAGGAGGAACATGATGATATGAAAGTGACCATTTATACAGACGGTGCAGCCAGGGGGAACCCGGGCCCCGGAGGATACGGCGCAATTCTTCAGTATATTGACGCAAAGGGTGTTCTGCACGAAAAAGAACTGAGCGCCGGATATAAAATGACAACAAACAACCGAATGGAGCTGATGGCTGCGATTGCCGGGCTGGAGGCACTTGTCAGGCCCTGCAGGGTGGAATTGTTCTCGGATTCCAAATACCTGACGGATGCTTTCAATCAGCACTGGATCGACGGCTGGAAGAAACGCGGCTGGAAGAAGGCGGATAAATCACCGGTGAAAAATGTGGATCTGTGGGAACGTCTGCTTCAGGCAATGGAGCCGCATCAGATACAGTACAAATGGGTAAAGGGTCATGACGGACATCCGCAGAATGAACGTTGTGATTACCTGGCTACGAGTGCGGCAGACGGAACAGAGCTGCTTGAGGATAACATACCAAATGAAAAAAGAAATGAATAACTGGATGCTGTTTCTTGGCTTTTGCGCAGTGACGGGAGTGATCATTGCAGCAATCGTATGGCTTTACCTGAAGATGGCAAATGTCGGGATCACCGTCATCTGGGATATGGTGCCGAAGTATCTGGAATCCAGACGGGTCGAAACAAAATACTATACGCTGCTGATGTGTCTGGTTGGCGGATTGATTGTCGGCATTTTCCACAGATTTTACGGGCCCTATCCGGAAAGCATGGTAGATTCCATCAAACGGGTGAAGAATACCGGGACCTATCCTTATAAAAAACTTCCGGTCACCGTCACAGCTGCTTTTTTATCCCTGTTCTTCGGAGGCGCGGTCGGACCGGAGTCCGGGCTGGTCTGTCTTCTGCTTGGAATGGCCTGCTGGGCGATGGATCATTTTGGGGCAGGACGTCAGACCATGGAGGCTTACTTACATAACAATCCCTACAGTGCAAAAGGATTTGTCTTTCAGCAGATGCTGAAAGGCCTGCTTGCGGCGCCCAGTCATGATAAAGGCAAGATTGAATGGACCCGTCCGGAACAGATCTCATCGGGAGTCGTGGCCGGTATTGCGGGGCTGCTGACTTATGAAATCTTAAACGCGCTGCTCGGCCGGGGCCTTTCTGTCCCGCATATTTCGGAGAGTGAAATGTCAGGCTGGGACAGGGCGAGCGTAATCATTCTGGTGCTGGTCGGAATCGGAGCCGGCTATCTCTTCCTGATTTTCCGGCGGCTGACCGCAGATTTTTTCCGGAAACTCCGGGATAAAAAACTGGACATTCTGAATGCGGTTCTGGGCGGTCTGATTCTGGGGAGCATCGGATCCTTCATGCCGATGACCATGTTTTCGGGAGGAAATGATATTCAGGCGATACAGTATGAGTATCTGCAGTATACGCCTTATCTTCTGATTCTGATCGGAATCGTGAAACTGTTTCTGACAAATGTATGTATTGAGTCCGGCTGGAGGGGCGGACACTTTTTCCCTGTCATTTTTTCGGGTTTAAGTATCGGATATGGCGTATCCATCCTTCTTGGGACCAATCAGATCCTGGGCATTGTCGTCGTGACCGCCGCTCTTTTGGGAACCATGCTGCAGCAGCCGATCGGGGCGCTGGTACTGTCGGTGATCTTTTTCCCGATCCAGGAGATCGGCTGGATGATTATCGCTTCTTTCGTCGCCGGATGTATCCCGGTTCCGCAGGCGATCCGCATGAATCCGGATAACAAAGGGTTTATCTACAATATTTCCCACATGAACCTGCAAAAACGACTGCCGAAAAAGTGACTACTTGAAAACGGAATACCGCTGTGATAAAATTAAAGGCCGAGGCTTAAAAACCGAGGCTTTATATTTAGGAGGAAGAGTTTTGAAAGCATATGGAGTAAATGAACTGCGCAGAATGTATCTGGAGTTTTTTGAGAGCAAGGGACACCTTGCCATGAATAGTTTTTCGCTGATTCCCCATAATGACAACAGTCTTCTGCTGATCAATGCGGGAATGGCACCGCTGAAACCGTATTTTACGGGAGCGGAGATCCCGCCGCGAAGGAGGGTGACGACCTGCCAGAAGTGTATCCGCACGGGGGATATTGAAAACGTAGGAAAAACAGCGCGTCATTTGACATTTTTTGAGATGCTGGGCAATTTCTCGTTCGGAGATTATTTTAAGCATGAGGCAATTGCCTGGTCATGGGAGTTCCTGACGAAAGTCCTTGGCCTTGACCCTGAACGCCTGTATCCTTCTATTTACGGGGAGGATGAGGAAGCATATGAGATCTGGACGAAGGAGATCGGCGTACCCGGCGAGAAGATAACCCGTTTTTACAGGGATCCGGAGACCGGAGAGTGTGATAATTTCTGGGAGCATGGCGCAGGCCCCTGCGGCCCCTGTTCCGAGATTTATTATGACCGCGGAGAGAAATACGGCTGCGGCAGTCCGGACTGCAAAGTCGGATGCGACTGTGACCGGTATATGGAAGTCTGGAACAATGTATTTACCCAGTTCAACGGAGACGGAAAAGGCGGGTACGAAGAACTGGAAAACAAGAATATTGATACCGGTATGGGACTGGAGCGTCTGGCTGTCGTCGTTCAGGATGTGGATTCGGTATTTGATGTAGATACCATGAAGGCGATCCGGGATAAGGTCTGTGAACTGTCCGGAAAAACCTATCATACGGATGCGATGGACGATGTGTCCATCCGCCTGATCACCGATCATATCCGTTCTGCGACATTCATGGTTTCCGACGGCATTATGCCTTCCAATGAAGGCCGCGGTTATGTTCTGCGCCGGATTATCCGCCGTGCGGCCCGGCACGGGAAAATCCTGGGTATTGAGGGAACATTCCTGGCAGAGATGGCGATGACGGTCATCCGCGAGAGCAAAGACGGTTATCCCGAGCTGGAAGAGAAAAAGGACTTCATTCTGAAAGTTCTGACTCAGGAGGAAGAGCGTTTTGCCAAGACATTGGATCAGGGGCTTGGTATCCTGGCAGAGATGGAAGAGCAGCTCGCGAAAGAAGGGCAGAAAGTGCTGTCCGGTGAAAATGCATTCAAATTATATGATACCTATGGATTCCCGGTCGATCTGACAGAGGAGATCCTGGAGGAAAAAGGGTTTACTTATGATGCGGAAGGCTTTCAGGCCGCAATGCAGCAGCAGAGAGAGAAAGCAAGAAGCAGCAGGAAGGCAACCAATTATAACGGGCACGAAGCCACTGTTTATGATGAGATCGACCCGGATATTACCACTGAATTTAACGGATATGACCGTCTGGAGGAAGAAGCGGCTGTGCAGGTGCTTGTGAAAACCGCTGCGTCAAAAGAAGAGGACGATGCGATTGTTGAGGCTCTGACAGACGGAGATGCCGGGACGATCATTACGGATGTGACTCCTTTTTATGCGACCATGGGCGGACAGATCGGCGATCACGGTACGATCAGGACTCCGGACGGGACGTTTGCCGTAACAGACACGATTAAGCTGAGCGGCGGAAAAGTCGGACATACCGGCCATATGATATCCGGAATGATCAAAGCCGGGGACAAAGTGACTCTTGCGGTCGATAAGGCGAGAAGAATCGCTACCTGCAAGAATCATTCAGCGACTCATCTGCTTCAGAAAGCGCTCCGTGATGTGCTGGGAACACATGTGGAACAGGCCGGCTCCTATCAGGACGCGGACCGCACACGTTTTGACTTTTCGCATTTCCAGGCGCTGACGCCGGAAGAGCTCGACAGAGTAGAGACGATCGTCAATGAGAAGATCGCAGAGGCCATTCCTGTCCGTACGGAAATCATGACCGTAGAAGAGGCGAAAAAGACGGGGGCCATCGCTCTGTTCGGCGAAAAATACGGCGAGAGTGTCCGTGTTGTCTCTATGGGAGATTTCTCCAAAGAATTCTGCGGAGGAACGCATGTGGCAAATACGTCAGACATTCATGCCTTCAAGATTATTTCCGAGGGCGGAGTCGCTGCCGGCGTGCGCAGGATCGAGGCGCTGACCGGTGCCAATGTGCTGGCTTATTATAAAAATGTGGAAGAACAGCTTCATGCGGCCGCAAAAGAAGCGAAGGCTGCTCCTGCTGATCTGACGGCAAAGATTGCGCATATGCAGGCGGAATTAAAAGCACTGCAGGCTGAGAATGACTCCTTAAAGAGCAAGATCGCACAGTCTTCCATGGGCGATGTCATGGACAACGTTGAAGAAGTGAAAGGTGTGAAGCTTCTTGCGGCAGCAGTGCCGGGAGTAGATATGAACGGACTGCGTGACCTTGGAGATCAGCTGAAAGAAAAAATCGGCGAAGGCGTCATCCTGCTTGCTTCTGAAAACGCAGGCAAGGTCAGCCTGATGGCGATGGCAACCGATGAAGCCATGAAAAAAGGTGCCCATGCAGGCAATCTGATCAAGGCGGCTGCGGCGAAAGTCGGCGGAGGCGGCGGCGGACGTCCGAATATGGCGCAGGCAGGCGGAAAGAACCCGGCAGGAATTCCGGACGCGATTGCGGCGGCAAAAGAAGTGCTGGCAGGCCAAATCGGATAAAAAGCTGAAAAATGAGAAGAAATGCGATAAATGTTGGGATACAATAGATAGGTAACAGAATAAGTATGAGGATTCACCTCTGT
>CAMNOU010000039.1 GCA_946546945.1 uncultured Lachnospiraceae bacterium | reverse complement strand
AGTAGCCAAGTGGTAAGGCAATGGTCTGCAACACCAGTATGCACCGGTTCAAATCCGGTCTACGCCTCTTTGAAAGCTCAAGTTCTTAATTGAATTTGAGCTTTTTTTCTCTAAATAAATAGTGTCAGAGAGGAGAACCGTTCATGAAGATAGCTGCATTTTATGAAAACATCAAGGCGGGAGTGGAGGCTTCCGGTATTTCCATGAGAGAGGCTCTTTCCGGTTTAAAAGAGGCCGGTCTTGAACTTTTATACATGAATTATGAGGTATTCGAGGAAGACAGGAAGATACTGGAGCCGGTTATGAAAGAGCTCGGACTTGGAGTAGAAGGTATTTATCGTTTTCTGGATTTTGCACATCTGAACTCTGATGAAAGATATAAAGATTGTATCGATCTGGCGGTCGAGATGCATGCGGACAATGTTCTTTTGATTCCGGGGATGATTGAACCTGGTGAAGAAACACAAAGTGAGTTTCTGACGCAGCGGATGATCGAGGGTCTTAAACAGGCGGTCTCTTATGGGGAGCTGAGAGGAGTCAAAGTAACGTTGGAGGACTTTGACGGAATGGCGGCTCCTTTCAACAGCATCCGGGGCATGCAGCGGTTTTTTGATGAGATTCCGGGATTGTATTGTGCTTTTGACACAGGAAATTTCATTATGTACAAAGAGGATGAGATGGAAGGGTTCCATCTTTTCAAAGACCGTACCTGTACGGTTCATGTCAAGGACCGCAGTTTTTATCCGGTAAATCCGAAAGATGAAGAAAAGATTGTGACAGACGGAAGCGGAATTTATCCCTGCCCGGTCGGAAAAGGGCATATCCGGATCGATCAGATCATTGGAGAACTGAAGAAAGACGGGTATGAGGGGACATTGATTGCGGAGCTTTACGGATGTGATGAGGATCATATGCTGGATGATATCCGGTTTTCTATCGAATGGCTGAAGAATCACATCAAAGAAAAATAGACAAATCATTTCGAAAACCCAATTGTAAAAGAAATCGGAGTAATCTATGTTTGATCTGAAATTAGGTGAAAAGAAAGTGGAGTACCTGGAATTGATCTACGATCTGATTTTTGTTTATCTGATCGGACGGAACAGTTTCATGGTCCATCATGTAGAGGATGGATTTATTACCGGAGGAATGTATCTTTCTTATGTACTTTATACACTGATCATTATCCAGATCTGGATGTATACAACCTTTTATATCAACCGGTACGGTTCTAACGGCGTTACAGATCATATCGGAATTTTTATTAATATGTACCTGCTGTATTATATGGCAGATGCGACCAGAATCGACTGGCAGTCTTCTTTTTACCGGTACAATATTGCATGGGGACTGATCCTTCTGAATATGGCGGTTCAGTACCTGATTCAGCTGAGAAAAGTTCCGGATGGACAGCCATGGGAGTCTGAGCATATCAAGCAGAACATGGGACTGATTCTGATTCAGGCAGTGATTGTGTTTGCTCTTATTCCGGTCTATGCAGTGACCGGACTGGCGCTTACTCCGGCAGCGATGTTTTTCGGAATCGTAGGATCTTTTGCGATGAGCCGGGTAAATCAGCTTGTGATGATTGACTTTTCTCATCTGTCTGAACGGGCAATGCTGTATGTGGTATTTACATTTGGCGAAATGATCATCGCGATTGCCTCCTATTTTTCCGGCGGCTTCGGATTAAACACGGTCTATTTTTCTCTGTGCGCTTTTCTCATTGTGGCGGGCCTGTTCCTGAGTTACGGAATCTGCTATGACCATCTGATTGACAGGGAAATGCACACGAATGGAGCTGTGTATATGCTGATTCACATTTTTCTGATTTTTGCGCTGAATAATCTTACTACCGCGCTGGAATTTATGCACGACGATGAGGTTGCGCTGGTTCCGAAATCCCGGTTTCTGGTAGGATCCTTTTTGCTGTTTTTCGTATGCCTGCTGGCTTTGCGGCGTTTTGCGAAGGTTAAGATGAGATTAAATTTGAAGTTCCTTGTCATTGCATGCATCGTATCCGGTGTGTTCGTACTCTTGATGGCAGTTTTTTATAAACAGATGTATGTGAATATTGCGATATCCGCAGCGTTTGTGTATGTGATTCTGATACTGCTGTTTCGTTTTCATAAGATAATATCTAAGATAGATGAGGGAAGTCAGACTTCCTTGACAAAACAGTAAAAGAACAGTAAAAATATATTGAACAGTAAAAGTACAGTAAAGAAACAGTAAATACTATTTGACAGTAAACAGACAGTAAAAACAAGAAAGGAAGATGTTCCATGTCGAATCCATATACATTGGTTTTCGGGCAGCCTCCTGTTGAAATGATTGAAAGAGGTGCTCAGGCGGAACGGATTATCAGTGAGTTTTGTCAGGAAAGACCGTCTAACTATATTAATCTTATAACAGGAATACGAGGTTCAGGAAAAACAGTATTTCTGACAAGTATTGCGAAGAAAATAGGAGAAAAAAAGGAGTGGATTGTTGTAAATTTAAACCCGCAGAGAGATTTACTGGTCAGTCTTGCGGCAAAACTTGACAGCAATAAAACACTTAGCAGGTTGTTCCGCGATGCGGAAATAAATCTTCAGGCATTTGGCATAGGGATCGGAATTAATGGGATTGCACCTGTTTCTGATATAGAAGAAGCTCTTATACGTATGCTTTATAGTATCAAAAAACATAATCAGAGAGTACTGGTTACAATAGATGAAGTAACGAATTCCAAAGATATGCGGGCTTTTACAAGTTCTTACCAGATTTTTTTACGGGAAGAACTTCCTGTTTTTCTGCTTATGACAGGATTGTATAAGAATATAGACCGGCTGAGAAATGCAGAAGGAATGACCTTTCTTGAACGGGCCCCCAGGACGGTGTTATCACCGTTGAGTTTTCAGGCTATGACAAGAAATTATATGGATACGTTGGGATTAAAAGAAGATGAGGCGATACGTCTCGCATCATATACAAAAGGTTATTCTTTTGCATTTCAGACCATAGGATATTTTTCCTGGGAATATCCTGATAAAAAGGAAAAGGCATTGAAGAACGCAAAAGAGTATCTATATGAATTTGCCTATCAAAAAATCTGGACCGAATTATCTGCAAAGGATCGGGAAGTGGTACTGGCGGCTTCAAAGGTCCCCTTTGGAGAGGTCAGGCAGATACGGGAATTACTGTCAATGACAAATAATCAGTTTAATCCTTATAGAAACCGGTTAATAAAGGCTGGAATATGGAGCAGCCCTGAAAACGGGAGAGTGGAATTTGCTCTTCCATGGTTTGGAGAGTTTGCGCGTGATATTAACATGTCATGTGTTTTCTCCTGAATGTCATGTGTTTATGTATCCATAAAAGAGCAGATCCCGGAATTTACAGCAGCACTTCTATCATAATGATCCGATAAAAAAGGAAGATACCCCTATTCATTTTCTTTATTTGGCATAGAGAACTTTATTCTATACAATATGAGCAAGAAAAGAAAGGAGATATAGAGCTTATGAATTGGGGTGCAATTATTGCTGTAATTATCTACGAACTAGCAACCATCATCATTGTCAGTGCGGTTATTGCACGCAAAAACAAAAAGCGCGTACAGGAAGCCGGCAGTTTTGCATTTGCCGGGGGCGGTCTTCCGGCATCACTGGTCGGAGTTACTCTGGCGCTGACTCTTCTGGGATCTGCACATAACTGGGGAACCAGTCAGAATGCGGGTGCTATGGGAGTGATTGCCATATGGTTTTCTATAGCCTGTGTTGTCATGATGGTTGTCATCACTCAGTTTACGGGTCCCTGGATACGCAGATCCGGAGCAAGAACTGTCGGTGAGTTTCTGACACATATTTTCGGGAAAAAATCCGGCGCTCTGGTTGCTTCCATCAATGCGGCACTTGGTATTTCGATGTGTGCACTTGAGGTGGAGACGATAGCAATCACACTGGCTTTCCTGACGGGATGGTCCTACACGATCTGTGCCGTCATCGGAGGTATCATTGCATGTCTTTATGTGTTGCTGGCAGGTATGAAAGAAATTGCATGGCTGAATCTCATCAATGCAGTTGTCATGTATGTTTCTTTGATTGTCGTTCTGGTCTGTCTGTTTTTTACACTTCCCGGAGGATGGGATGGTGTTGAGACCAGGATTCTGGCAAGTGAAACACCATGGTTCACCAATATGTTTGGAAATGGTCAGCTGATTATTGGTTTTGCAGTACCGACTGCTCTCGGAGCATCTTTGTTCCACGGCATGGCTCAGACCGGTTATCAGCCGGTGGCAACGGCAAAGAGCAACAAAGAGGTAAAAAAATCTATGTGGTTTGCCGGCCCGGTGAATGGTCTGTTCTGTATTATTCCTGCCCTGATCGGGGTTGCTGCTTTCTCGATTGCAGCTTACCGTGAAGTTGGTACGCTGAATATGACTCCGGCCATGTTGAAAGATCTCCTTCCGCCCTGGGCAATCGCGCTTCTTGCGGCTGGTTTTCTGGGAGTTGATCTTTCCAGTTTTGCTGTAATGGCTCTGGCACCTGCTACCGTAATTACACATGATATGTATGGTATAAAAAATCCGAATGTGACCGAGGTTCAGCGGACAAAATACATTCGTATTCTGATTATCATAATCACCATCGTTTCGATTGCCATCTGCAATCTGCAGCCTGCTCCGGTTGAAATGGTTAACTGGATATTCTCATTTGGTATCCCGGTATTTGTAATGGCTGTCATTGGAATGTGGTGGAAGAGAAGTGAAACCGCAACGATTATTACTTTTATCGTTACCTGGATCGCTGTCTGCATCTGGTCCACATTCGGCCTGCAGAATGCGCTTGCTGCAAATCATCCCGCATTTGCTCAGATGCATGTGAACTACATTTCTTTGATATTTGCACTGATCTTCGGTTTGATTTTTACTGCTGTTCTGCCTGGGAAACCAGGTCTTTACAAAGGAAAACGCAAAGAAAAAGCGGTTGTTTAAAGAGGAGGTATCCGTTATGCATATGCTTGTTACAACCATTATAAGTGCTGCAATCATGGTATTTGCAATCACAACTGTGGGTTTTTTTATCGGAAAAGTAAATAAATTTGGTGATAGTGATGAATTGATCGATGTATCAAAGGAGAAAGGAGAATAGTATTATGAGTATGACACAGATCTGGATGCTCTGCATTGTGCTCGCTATGGTTTTCTTCACTGTTTTACAGGGAATCTGGAGTATTCAGAAAAAGAAAGATGATAAGAGTCAATAGAAAAGGGAACAAAAAAGGACTGATCAATGGTGTCAGTCCTTTTTTACAGATTATATTTAATATTTCATGTAGTTTCTTGCTGTGTCAAACAGGGTCAAAAGATTCTCCATCGGCGCGTGATCAAGAGCTACATCACAATCCAGAATCAGTCCTCCTCCGGGAGCGTAGATGTCAATAGCATTTTTCACCATTTTTCTGACTTCTTCCTTGGTTCCGAACTCGATAACATTTTCAATCAGTCCGCCCTTTAAGCATATATTTCCGCCCAGACGTTCTTTTACTTTTTTCAGATCATTGGTACCCGTAAAGGTCATGATTACCTTGTGAGCCGGGATATCACGTTCAATGATGTCAAGTTTTTTCATGTAGCTGTCTTCGACATAGATCCACGGGATTACATTATTTTCGACACAAAGGTCGATGCAGGCTTTCAGTCCCGGCCAGTAGAAGGTCTCGAACTGTTCTTTGCTCATGAACATGTCAAATCCATTGTGGAGCATAAAGCCAATGATTCGGATTGGTCTGGCTTTTATCTGGTTTTTCAGGTAACGCACCTGTATTTTGGTCGCAGCGTTCACAGCAGTCAGTACCTCATCGGGACATTCATACAGATCCATGGTGACATTCATGAACCCCCGCAGGGTATCATTAAAAATATCAAACGGGGCGGATGTTACCAGGTCAACGCCTGAGGGAATTCCTTCTTTCGCCATCTGCATTGCAAATTCTGCGCCGGCAGAGACCTGTTCTCCCATCACTCCGGCACATTCGAGAATGGCGTCAAAAGCAGTTTTTACTCTCGGATCCAGAGCCCCGAGTGTTGTGTAGAACATTCCCTGCCAGATTGCCTGCGAAAAATCAAGGGATTCCAGTCCTGCCAGTTTTCTGAACTGCCTTGGAAGTATTTTTTTCATCAGAAATCCGGAAGGATCTTCCGCGTATTCCAGGTATTCATCAGGCGACATATATCCGTCTTCCTGATCAAGAACCTGGAATCCGATGTTTTTCTCCGGAAAATCAACGCCCGGAATCCGCACGAATCTGCAGTCAAGTGCTTTGACTGCACCGCCAGGGAAAAGGGCCTCCGGTCCATACGCAAGATCAGGCATAAGTTCGCGATGGTAACGAAGATAGGACGGGATTGCATTTCTCCAGTCTGTAATCGCATCGGCGATGGTTGTTTCCTTATATAATAAAATTGGCAAATAAGTGTAGAACGGAGCAGTCATGACACGGTCTGTCCGTGCACATGCAACCGAATCCTCCAGCAGCCGGATCCGTTCTGTGAAGTTTGGATTTTTTTCTTCCATAGCTCATTCCTCCTGTCGTCTAAATGTTTTCTACAAATATTTTATCAGAAGGAAGAATCGGGAACTATGGGGAGATTGGAATATATGTATGCTGATTCCGTATGAATTCTATTCCGGTTCAGGGCTTATTTTTTGTTCCGGTGGTTTGCAATTTGCTGCAGAGTACGATTCAGCTGTGTCATGAAGACCGGGATTGCCGGATTATAATTGCTGCGGTTCCAGGCAGCAACCAGGCTCGGATCCCATTTCATTTTCCCCATTTCAAATGTTTTAATATGGGGATTAAACCGAAGAAGATTTCTCGAATCGAGAATAGTGATTCCTTTTCCGGCTTCTGTGTTCAGCATCAGGTCATACAGGGATGGTGCAAACTTGATGTTGGGATAGTAGCCGCATTCACGGCAGGCTTCAATGATAAAGGAGGATGACTCTTCACAGTCTTCCGCAGAAATCATTATAAAAGTTTCATCCCGGCAGTCTTTCAGAGTGACATTTTTGCGGGAAGCCAGGCGGTGATAACGGTTCATCATCAGATAGTCCTGGCTGTGTTCCACATATCTGGTAATCAGGTAATCTTTTCCGGCAACGCTGAAAAAAACAGTAAAGGCGATGTCCAGGGAATTGCTGTAAAGTTTACGCTCCAGTTCATCGAACGAACAGCGCTCAAAGCTGATTTCGACATAGGGGTGATGTTTTTCAAAGTAGGTTACGATGGGAGGCATGAAATCTGATACATAGGTACCGTCAAGGATGCCTATTTTCAGATCTCCGCTGATTCCGCGCTGAATCTGTTGAGAAAATTCTACGGATTTCTGATAGTCATCATATATCGGGCCCAGGTTGTCCGCGAGTGATCTTCCGGCAGGAGTCAGACTGACAGACCGTCCGCTGCGGATGAAGAGCTGCAGATTTAATTCCTCCTCCATGTTTAGAATCTGTCGGCTTAAGGTTGGCTGTGAAACACCAAGCTGATCTGCCGCTTTTGTAAAGTTCAGAGTTTCGGCTACGGTCAGGAACCATTTTATCTGTGTAATCGTCATGTGCTTTCTCCTGAATGGCAGGTGTTCGTATATCCATATTAGTTATAAATATTATAATGGATATCACATGGATGAAACAATATGTTTTTCTTAATAGGGGAAAGAATACTTTGTCCTTTCCTTTTATTTACTGATAAAGTATAATAGAAAAACAATAGCTTTATACAGTGTGACGGCCGGCGCTGACTGTCACGGAGAGGATGAATGATATGAGTGAAAATATCTGGCGGAAGGATTTCCCCGTTCTGGAACAGACGATATATGGCAAACCTCTGATCTATCTGGATAATGCCGCGACCAGTCAGATGCCGGTTCAGGTATCGGAAAAAATCGTGGAACACTACCGGATGGAGCACGCGAATATACACAGAGGAATTCACTATCTGAGTGAACGGTCCACAGAGGCTGTTGAGAATGCCAGAAAGATCATTCAGGAATTTCTCCATGCAAAGGAGTCCGATTCTGTTATCTTCACCCAGGGAACGACAGACAGCATTCACCTGGTCTCTGCCGGAATCGCCGCGGGAAATCCGGACGGAAAAAAGGGATTTGTGACGACACAGATGGAGCATCACTCGAATTATGTGCCGTGGCAGCAGATCTGCAGGCAGACAGGAGCAGAGTTTTTCGTGTGTCCGGCACCGGACGGGGAGCTGGATCTGGAGGCGCTGGAAAATATTCTGAAGAATCATCAGATCCGGCTGGTGGCATGTGCCCATGTGTCGAACCTGACCGGGACGGTCAATCCATTGAAGGAGATTGTTTCTCTGTCGCACCGGTATGGGGCAGAGGTTCTTGTGGACGGTGCGCAGGGTGTTTTGCACCGTCCTGTGGATGTGCAGGAACTGGACTGTGAGTATTACGTCTTTTCCGGGCACAAGATGCTGGGACCGACCGGCATCGGAATCCTGTACGGCAAAAGAGAGTGTCTGGAGAAACTGGAGCCGGTCCGCTTCGGCGGCGGAATGGTCGACATTGTGAGAAAAGAAGGGACGACCTGGGCACCGCTGCCGCACCGCTTCGAGGCGGGAACCCCGAATATCGGAGGCGCCATTGGACTGGGAGCTGCCGTTTGCTATCTGAAGGAGCACGGAGCGGAGGCAATACGCAGCTATGAGGACGAACTTTTTACCTATGCACTTTCAAAAATCGAATCCTCTGCGGGCGTGTGTGTTCTGGGGAACCCGAAGGAACGGACAGGCGTGATTTCTTTTGTCGCAGATAAGGCGCATCCCTATGATATTGCCAGTATGATCGACAAAGCCGGCATCGCTGTCCGCTCCGGAAATCACTGTGCGCAGCCGATGCTGCAGTGCCTGAACGAGACGGCAGCAGTCCGGGTTTCACCAGCTTTCTACAATACATATGAAGAGATCGACATTCTGTGTGAATACCTGACAAAGGTTATTTCGATGCTTCAGAAGTGGGCATAGCAATATAGAAAAAGTGATTGATTCTTTATCTGCTTTCCGTGTATAATAAAAATGGTATTTATTTTTCTGCACTTAAAAGGAGAATTATTATGGCTAAGATTGATTTGACCAGGTATGGAATTACCGGAACGACGGAGATCGTATACAACCCCTCGCCCGAGATGCTGTTCGAGGAAGAGATGAAGCCGGATCTGGAGGGATTCGAGAAGGGACAGCTCACGGAGCTGGATACTGTAAATGTTATGACAGGTATCTACACCGGCCGTTCCCCTAAAGATAAATTCATTGTCATGGATGAGAATTCCCGGGATACGGTATGGTGGACGACAGAGGAATATCCGAATGACAATCATCCCGCTTCTCAGGAGACTTGGGAGGCTGTGAAGGAGATCGCGAAGAAAGAGCTCTCCGGCAAGAGACTGTTTGTTGTGGATACATACTGCGGCGCGAACAGAGATTCCAGAATGGCTGTCCGTTTCATTATGGAAGTGGCATGGCAGGCTCATTTTGTGGAAAATATGTTTATCATGCCGACAGCAGAAGAGCTGGAGACCTATGAGCCGGATTTCGTAGTCTTCAATGCTTCCAAGGCAAAGGTTGAGAATTATAAAGAGCTTGGTCTGAATTCAGAGACGGCGGTTGTCTTCAACATCACCAGCCGGGAACAGGTAATCATTAACACCTGGTACGGCGGCGAGATGAAGAAGGGAATGTTCTCCATGATGAACTACTACCTGCCGCTGAAGGGGATTGCTTCCATGCACTGTTCCGCGAATACAGATATGAAGGGTGAGAATACCGCTATTTTCTTCGGACTGTCCGGAACAGGCAAGACGACACTGTCCACCGATCCGAAGCGTCTGCTTATCGGTGATGACGAGCATGGCTGGGATGATAACGGCGTATTCAATTATGAAGGCGGCTGCTATGCAAAGGTCATCAATCTGGATAAAGAGTCCGAGCCGGATATCTATAACGCGATCAGAAGAAATGCTCTTCTTGAGAATGTAACCGTTGATGAGAACGGCAAGATCGATTTTGCGGACAAGAGCGTGACAGAGAATACGCGTGTATCCTATCCGATCGATCATATCGACAATGTTGTCCGCAAGATTCGTCCGATTTCTGCAGGTCCGGACGCTAAGCATGTGATTTTCCTGTCTGCGGATGCATTTGGTGTGCTTCCTCCGGTATCCATTCTGACTCCGGAGCAGACAGAATACTATTTCCTGTCCGGTTTCACGGCAAAACTGGCAGGTACCGAGCGGGGCATCACAGAACCGACCCCGACCTTCTCTGCATGCTTCGGACAGGCTTTCCTGGAGCTGCATCCGACCAAATACGGCGAGGAGCTTGTAAAGAAGATGGAGAAGAGCGGCGCGAAGGCATATCTGGTCAATACCGGATGGAACGGCACCGGCAAACGTATCTCCATCAAGGATACCCGCGGTATTATCGATGCGATTTTAAATGGCGATGTGCTGAAGGCACCGACAAAGAAGATTCCGCTTTTCAATCTGGAAGTACCGACAGAGCTTCCGGGCGTGGATCCGACGATCCTCGATCCCCGCGATACCTATGCGACACCCGAAGAGTGGGAGGAGAAGGCAAAGGATCTGGCAGGCAGATTTATTAAGAACTTTGCAAAATATGAGGGAAATGAAGCCGGTAAGGCACTGGTGCCGGCAGGACCTCAGCTGTAGGATAAAAGAAGATTACGAAAAAAAGGGGCCGGGCAGAATGTTGTCTGACCCCCTTTTTTGTATGAGCAGGAGGAACACGGATGACGATACTGCAGATCGAGTGTTTTGTTGAGGCGGCAGCGGCGAAAAGCATTTCGAAGGCATCTGTTCGTCTGTTCTTAAGTCAGCAGAGTGTGAGCAGACATATCAAAGCACTGGAAACGGAACTGGGTTTCCCTCTTTTTGAGAGACATAATAAAGGGGTGCGGCTGACGCCGGCGGGTGAAATTCTCTATCCGGTATGGGAGAAAACGCTGCGGGAGCATCATCTTGCGATCGATAAGGCGAAGGATACGTTTTATTGTCAGGAAAAGGAGATTAAAATCGGATTGCTGGACTGCGGAGCGTTCAATCAGCATCTGATCAGCAGCATTACCGCTTTCAATGAGCAGTATCCGCAGCTGAATATCTCTTATGAATTCTATACGGCAGAGGATTTGTTTGCCTGTTTGGAGAATGGGACGGTGCATATGGCTGTTTCTTATGAATCGGAGCTCAGAAGCAATCATTCATTTTATACGCTGCAGGTCTGCACCCATCCGATCCGAACGGGAATCTATCTGTCGAGAAAACATCCGATGGCGAACCGGAAGTTTTCGCAGGATATGCTGAGAGGACAGATTGTGGGTGTACTTGACGAGGAAATTTCCAGGGATTATAAGGAAAGAACCGAAGAATATCTGAAACGCTGCGGGATTGAAAAAGAAGTAACGTATCGCTACTATAGTGCCAGACATAATCTGGGGATCGCACTGATTACGCAGAAGTGTATTTCCATTGTCTATGAAACGATGTATGAAAATCTGAAAGATAAGCTGGCATTTATTCCGATTCCGGAGCTTGAGGGCGTCGGTATGATCGATCTGATCTGGAAGGAAGAGAAATATTCGGTCAAGGCCCGCAACCTGGCTGAAGTGATTTTGAAAAATGAGTTTGCATCAACGAAAACGTTGTAGCAAGAGAAAAGAATACTGTAACGATATACCTCCCCGCAATGATAGGATAATTTTATCATAACAGGGAGGTGTATTTATGAATCAAACAAAAGGGAAAGGGTTCGGACGCAAGGGCTGGATGGTGATTATCTTTACACTGTTCATCTATATGTTTACCTGCACGGTTCCGGATACCTTAAATGTATCTGTCGGCGCATTTGCCATGAAGTATGGATGGGATTCCAACCAGATGCTGATTTTCTCGGCAATCGGCGGTTTTGTCGGTATTGTGGTATCCCTGATTTTGGGAATGATCGTAGCGAAAAAGGGCGTGAAATGGCCCACGGTAATCTTCCTGATCATTTCCGCGATCCTGTGGCTGACCTATGGACATGCAAATTCCATCGCATCCTATGGTCTTTCCGTTGTACTGGCTACTGCCGTAGCCAACTCACTGAATCTGGTTTCGACACAGCAGATCATGAGCAACTGGTTTCCGAGAAAGAAGGGAATTGCCCTCGGCTGGGCAACGATGGGAACCTGTTTCTCCTCTGCAATCATGGTAGCAGTCTTCCAGGGCATGTTCGGAATCAGCATCAGCGCGCCATTCCATCTCATGATGATCATTATGATCATTCTGGCGGTCATCGCTGTGGTATGGTTTAAGAACTATCCGGAAGAAGCAGGCGCATATCCGGATAACGAGCCGATCACGGAAGAGGAGAGAAAGGCAAATCTCGCGATTTTGAACAGTGCTGACAGTGAATTTACACTTGGAAAGCTTTTCAGAACAAAGGAGATGTGGATGCTGGCGATTATGTTCGGGTTCATCGCGCTCGGACTGGTTGCAGCCGTTTCTCAGATGATTCCCCGTCTGATGGCAGTCGGCATGCAGCAGAATATGTCGATTCTGTGGCTGACCATCGCATCCATCATTGGTATCCCGGCATCCGTCATCTGGGGATATATCGACCAGAAACTCGGAACGAATAAAACAGTCAAGCTGTTCGCGCTGCTGTGGACGATCATGATGCTTGTATCCGCGATCGGTTCCGGTATCGCAAGCATTCCGCTGGCATCGTTCTCGGTCGTATTCTATGCGATCCTGCTTGGCGGTATGATGAATCTGATGCCCTCCGCAATCATTTCTGTTTTCGGACGTTTTGATTTTGCACAGGCAAACAAACTGATCATGCCGCTCGTAATCGGAATCCGTTCCTGCGCATTCCTGCTTGTTCCGGCCATGCTGGCTGCAGCAGGCGCAAATGTAAACGGCGGATACCGCAATGCATTTTTGCTCTGCACGATTCTTTCCGCAATTGCGACAGTTATCGCATTTGCTCTGAAGGATAAGTGCATCGGACGCCAGTAGTTCAGAGTAGTTTTAACCTAACTTAGCAAGAATTCCCCCATCCTCTTCAGGTGGTGGGATGAATTGCAATTATTATCATTATTATCAATATTTTGTTATGATATATCATTCCTGATATTGGTCTTATTCCGTGTCAGATGTCAGGAGTGAGATTGTATCTGTGTAAGATGATAAGATTTATTTTCTCGAACATTTGTTCTTGAAACCGGGTGGGAATTGT
>CAMNOU010000038.1 GCA_946546945.1 uncultured Lachnospiraceae bacterium | reverse complement strand
GTCAGCTGACGCTGACCCGAATTCCGCGCCAAGTCTCGCGAGCGAGACTTGAACACTATTCTCAGGCATGCAATACATTTTATCACTTTATGAGACCGGAAACAATACTTAATACCGTAAACGATTTATGAACTTTTTGTAAAGAAAAAAGGGAAACTGACTCCAGTTTCCCTTTCCATCCTGTCTTTTCATCTTTATACATATCTGACTGCCGTTCCGTAAACAATCACTTCGGCTGCCCCCTGAATAATTGCGGAAGTTGCATATCTGAGATTTACAACTGCATCCGCACCCATGGCTTCGGCCTCGTCAATCATTCGCTTTGTAGCAATCTCTCTGGCTTCATCCATCATCTGCGTATAGGCTTTCAGTTCTCCGCCGACCAGATTTTTAAAACCTGCTCCGATATCTCTGCCAAAGTTTTTGCACTGTACCGTGCTTCCCTTTACGAGACCGAGCATAGCCAGATCTTTTCCTGCAATGTAGTCTGTACTTACTAATACCATATGATTTTCCTCCTTGTCATAGGCTGGAGTAATGTGTCAGTGTCTTTTCCATTATAAAGGATATCAGCTGATCTGTAAATATACCTCGTTTGAAGACACCTGCAAACCTGTCTGTTCCGTACCTACTCGAGATTCAGTCTTCTTTTCAGGAAGAAAGTGCTCAGGAAGAAGAACACAGCCGAATAAATTGCATCCCATACAATTTCTTTCCCGAAATACACATTCAGCTTCCATGCTTCCGCGCCGCCCAGGAAGGAAGAGTTCATGAGCTGCGTAAACATGTCAACATTTCCTATCGCCGCAATGATCCGCATAATGACCAGGATGATGATAAAGGTCACCACGCTGTACAGCAGCTTATGCTTTTTCGCTGAACCGCCGATTGCCATGGACACATAGAAGGTCAGGATCAGGCGAATGGTGCTCAAAACCGATGCCGTCACAATCAGTCCGACACTGACATTAAAATAATGCCATACACGGAATAATTCTGTAATAACCTGTGTGAAAAAGGTATTCCACACTCCGCCGCCGGCGATGATAATGAGCATGGATAATATGACGACCACACTGGCCAGGATACTCCATACGAAGCCGCTGATGGTCTTGCAGGCAACGAGCTGCCAGGTATCCACCGGAAGTGTATGCATCAGATACCCTTCCCCCTTCAGCATGCTCTTATAAAAACGCTCTATAATAAAATAATAGGTAATAATGACCAGTGCAATAACCAGAATCACATAAATACTGGCCATAATAATCGTTGAGACGATACGGCCTGTCGACGGGATTGCCGTATACATCTCCGGTGTTTCAAATACCTGCTGAATCAACGAACGGCAGCTGAACCCGATCACAACAGACATCACCAGAATCGCCAGATAGATGATACCAAGCAGGCGGCTCGTCGATTTGAATTCATATTTTAATAATTTTCCTAACATCTGAACACCTCCCGGAAAAGCTGATCGACAGACTTCCCTTCCGTCTCTCTGATCTCATCTACCTCACGGTGACTCACAATTTTCCCACTGTTTAAAAATACCGCTTCATCCAGTACCCGCTCCACATCTGCGATCAGATGTGTGGATAAAAGCACCAGTGCATCTTCCGAGTAATTCTGAATGATCGTGCTTAAAATATAATCTCTCGCAGCAGGATCCACTCCTCCGATCGGTTCATCCAGGAAGTAGATCTTCGCCCTGCGGCTCATCGCCAGGATCAGCTGCACCTTTTCCTTATTTCCTTTTGAAAGAGTCTTCAGTCTGGATCTTCTGTCAAGCCCCAGCTGCTCCATCATTTCCTGCGCCTTCTTCTCATCAAAATCCTGGAAAAAGTCCCGGAACAAATTCAAAAGAGAGTCAACATTCATCCAGTCAGGAAGATAGTTCGCGTCCGGCAAAAAGGATGTAATCTCCTTCGTCTGCCTGCCCGGTGCCATTCCATCCAGCAGGATTTCTCCTGAATCAGGTGTTAAAAGGCCGTTCGCAATCTTTAAAAGTGTCGTCTTTCCACTGCCGTTCGGTCCCAGAAGCCCGACGATCCTGCCGCTTTTCAGAGACAGATCAACGTGATCAAGCGCCGCTATATTTCCGAAGTTTTTGGAAAGATCCCGGCATTCCAATATCATATTACTCATTCGCCTTTTCCTCCTTTACCTCCTTCACCTCACGAATCAGCCTGATGATTTCCGCCTCACTCAAACCAAGATTCTCCATCTGTTTCAGAAAGTCCTCTGCTGCTTTCCTCGCTGTCTCATGCTTCATGTCCTGAATCCTCCCTTCATCTTCGGTCACAAATCTGCCGGCTGTCCGCTGGGAATACAATAACTTCATCCTCTCCAGCTCTGCCAGTGCCTTCTGCATCGTGTTGGGGTTCACCTCCGCCTCCGCCGCCAGTTCTCTGACAGATGGAAGGCGTCTGCCCGGAGCATAATATCCTATGGCAATGCGATTCTGAATCTGCTCGACCAGCTGCATATAGATCGAACGGTTATCGCTGAACTTCCAAGCCATCTATGCCTCTCCTCCTTTTTCTGTATTGTTGTACTGTTGTATTACTATGTTAATACAATAACCCATATACCGAACTCTGTCAAGAGGTTTTTCATTTTTTTCAGGTTTACGCTCCTCTTTTCTTGTGGTATACTCAATCAAAAAACTGAAACAAACTATCGAAAGGCAGTAAGATGAAAC
Source organism: uncultured Lachnospiraceae bacterium (assembly GCA_946546945.1). GTDB lineage: Bacteria > Bacillota > Clostridia > Lachnospirales > Lachnospiraceae > Eubacterium_I. Next base: position 11,481 of record CAMNOU010000038.1, on the reverse strand, counting down.
TTGGAAAATACAAAGGTGTCCGTGCAAAACAGCCATCGGTCCTCGTCGGGGAAAAAGAAATCGAGAAAGTCCTGAAAAATAAACAGCGGGAAAACTGCATTGTTTATAATATAGATGACCGGCCTGCCGCGCCGGGCGATGAAGCAGTGGTCGATTACGAAGTGGAATGTGACGGCAGGATGGTCCCCCGGGGCCGGCAGACGGATTATCCTCTGCTTCTGGGATCCCATACGTTTGTCAGGGGATTTGAAGAAGCAGTCGAAGGACATATGCCGGGGGATCGGTTTGATGTCCGCGTTCTGTTTCCGGAAAAATACCGGATGCCGGATCTGGCCGGGAAAACGGCAGTTTTTCACGTACTCCTCAAACAGATCCGGATGCCGGAGTTCCAGCCTCTTGACGATGATTTCGCGAAAGATTTTTCTCCTTTTGCGACGCTCGCACAATGGAGGGAGGATATCCGCTCCCGTCTGCAGGAACGCAAGGAGGTCTCCGCCAGCGAAAAACTGGCCCGCGAGCTGCTTGGAAAAATCATCAGAGATTCAAAGATCCCCGTGGATCAGGATCTGAAAAGAGAAATTGCGCAGGAACTGTATGAAGATTTTCTCTATTCACTGGAGGAAAACAATATGACTCTGGAGACCTACTGTCAGCGATCCGGAATGAGCCAAAAACAGATCCGCGCCTCTAAAGAAGAGGAGGCCGTCCGAAGCATATGTGAGCAGTCGGTTCTGCATGCAGTCGCAAACAAAGAGAATCTTCATGTTTCCGGCGATGAACTGGCGGAGGAACTGGCAGAACTGGCACTGGAAGAGGGAGAAGATCCTGATGTTTTCGCGCAGTCACTCGGTGAAGAGGAGATCGAGAGCATCGCCGACCAGCTCCTTATGAATAAGGCAATGGAATTCATTCTGGAACATGCTGTTCTGGAATAAAAAAATCCCCAGGACAGATCGTTATAACAGATACGATCTGCCCCGGGGATTTTTTTCTGCAGCGCCTTCAGATCAGATGATGAGAAAGCCATTTCCTGCTCCTGAAACGGAACCCAAATACAAACATCCTGACAGTCCAGTCGGTAAACATTCCGATCCAGACCGCGATCGGTCCAAAGCCCATGACTCTGCACAGGAAAATGCACAGCGCGACCCGGAAGACCCACATGGAAACAGTAGATATTGCCATGGTAAACTTTACATCCCCCGCTGCCCGCAAGCCATATGCAGGGATAAATGCGACCGTCCAGACGATGGGCTTGACCAGTGTGATCCACGACATCATAAAGAAACACATGTCCGCACTCGCCGGTTCCATCCCTGCGATCCGCGTCACAGGCCTTGTCAGCGCAAATACCAGCAGACAGCCGGCTAAAACAACGACCTCCCCAATCCGGGTGAGTTTCTTTACATAGTAGATTGCCTGGTCTTTTTTGCCGGCGCCGATACAGTGACCGACAACCGTCATCAAGCCGATCCCGATTCCGATTGCAGAGATACCGTTTAAGTTCTCCAGAATAATCGTCATCGCCTGCGCCGCAATCGCAACAGTTCCCAGGGTAGAAACGGTAGACTGTATCGCGAGCTTTCCGAACTGGAACATACCGTTTTCGATGCCGGAGGGAATCCCCACCGACAGAATCACCGCAATCAGCGCCAGATCCGGTCTGATCCGGAAGTAATCCCGGATTACGATGACCTGTTTGTCTCTGCGCTGAAAACCAAGCATAACGACCGACATGATAATGCGGGAAATCAGTGTCGAAAGCGCGGCGCCGAACACCCCCATATGCAGTCCGAAGATGAACAGCGCATTTCCTCCGATGTTGATAAAATTGCAGATGACAGAGATCATCATGGGCAGGCGTGAATTTTCCTCGGCGCGGAAAAAAGACGCATTAGCATTGAACATGGCAATGAACGGATAACTCAGCACCGTAACCAGAAAGTAAATCTGTGATGCGTCCATGACATCCTGCTCAACTTTTCCGAAAATCAGGCTCAAAAGGGAATGACGGAAAACCAGGCAGACGATCATAAGGATCATCGAAATCATAAACATGGTAAGAAAGACCTGGTGTGCCGCGCGATTGCACTCTTCCGGCTCTTTTTTCCCAAGATACTGTGCGCAGACTATTGTTCCGCCGGCGGCCAGCGCCGCAAACACCTGCAAAACCAGGACATTTATAGAATCGACCAGAGATACGGCCGAAATTGCCGCGCTCCCCACATTGCTGACCATGATGGTATCTACCGTGCCCATCATGGCATTCAGCAGCTGTTCGATCATCAGCGGAATCAGAAGTACCCTGAGATCGTGATCAGAAAACAACAGGTTATCCGGTTTTTTTAATTCAAATAAACTTCTCTTCACCATGTCAGCCCTTTCTTATTTTGTCTGTAGGCTATTCTACTCTTTTTTACAGACATATCAAGTTTTTTTCAAAAAACGTTATTCCGGCGTGCCAGTTCCATGAAAAAAGGAACTGCCCTGTCCCTGATCAAATGATCAAAGACAAGGCAGCTCCATTCACAACGTCAGCTTTTTAACCAGGTACTCCTCAGGCTCTGTGCTTTCTCAAGCCATAAAGGGGACAAGAAAAGCGAATCCGGCACATATGATGATTCCGGTCACAATCAATACGATCGCACAGTATCCCATGATATCCCGCGCGCCCAGTCCGGCAATGCCCAGTGCCGGCAGCGCCCAGAACGGCTGAAGCATATTTGTCCAGGCATCTCCCCAGGCAATTGCCATACCTGTTACGGCCGGTTTTACACCAAGCATCTGTCCGGCCGGCATCATGATCGGTCCCTGTACTGCCCATTGTCCGCCGCCCGAAGGAACGAAGAAGTTTACGATTCCGGCTGACAGGAAGGTAAACAGCGGGAATGTGACCTGATTGGAAATGCTGACGAAGAAATTACTGATTGCTCCGGCCAGGGACAGTCCGTTGGCCCCCTGCGCAGTCATCATGCCCATGATTCCTGCATAAAACGGGAACTGCAGAATGATTCCTCCGGCACTCTTTGCCGCATCCATAATTGCCCGCACATAACTGATCGGCGTCTTATGAAAAATAATTCCCAGAAGCAGGAAAATCATGTTTACGATATTCAGCGACAGGTTAAAGGACCCCGTCGAGACGAAATAGTATACCAGATATCCCACACCGATCACTGCGATGATGATGGAAAGGACCATACTGTTTTCCATCTTTTCTGCCGGTGTTTCCGGGGTTTTATACTCGACTTCTTCCTCTACAAGAAGCGCCGGGTCAATGGCAACAACGTCCTTCTCATCCGGATGCATACGGCTGTTCAGAATAGAGATGACTATAATAACAGCCAGAACCATGATCAGGTTCCACGGAGAAAAAATCGTCTGTGAGGTAGGGATGCTTTCTGTCACAACGCCGGAAGTAGCTGCCGCCACGCTTTCATCCCAGGCAGCCAGTGTCAGCGGTACGGAGCCGGATGCCCCTGCATGCCAGACAACAAATCCGGAATACGCGGAAGCGATCACCAGACGATAATCCAGATTTTTTACTTTTTTCGCAACTTCTTTTGCCAGAATGGCGCCTACTACCAGACCAAATCCCCAGTTCAACCAACAGCAGATCATGGAAATGACCGTGACAAACAGAATAGCCTGCGCCGGTTTCTTCGGAACAGAGGCAAGGCGTATGATCAGCCTTTTTACGGCCGGCGCATTCGCCAGAGCCGTGCCGAGCACAAGCACCAGAGCCATCTGCATGGAGAATGCCAGCAGCGCCCACGCGCCCTGCCCCCAGGCATTTGCCACCTGGATCGGATTCATACGGGTCACAGGCATCGCCGCAACAAATACTACAATGGTCAAAATGATACAAAAGATAAATGCATCCGGCAGAAAACGCTGTACAAGGCGGACGCATCCATTGGTAAATTTTTTAAACATAACCTACCCTCCCCTTATTTTACCTGTTTCTCTGTGTTAAAATGTTACTTATTCTAAATCCATATCTGTTACCTCTTGCAGATAGCATGACATCCTGAACTGACCGCACCTTTATAACGGAGGTTTGATATGAACATTGAATACCTCAGGCAATTCGCCGATCTGGTTTATACAAAAAATATATCGCAGTCTGCAGCAAGGCTGTTTCTGTCCCAATCAGCCCTTTCCAAGCACGTTGCCTCCATGGAGCAGGAACTCGGGACACAATTATTCTACCGTGAGGCTTCCGGCGTTGAACTCACGCCGGCCGGGCGCTCCATTCTTCCCTATGTGAACAGAATACTGGCTGCATACGATCACATTCTGCTTGAAACCGACCCGAACCACACACCGGAATATTCCCAGCTGCGCATTGGACATATGAGAAATGTTGCATCTGAGCTTCTGGTGTCAACCATTCGTTCGATCTCCCGGAAACATCCCGATATCAGCATTCAGCTCAAAGAGCTTGGCATGTCTGAAATTGTTTCTGCTCTGGGACAGAACGAAATAGAACTCGGCATTACACTGAAACCGAAAAGCAGGGTCTTTTCTTCTGACATCTCCTTTCAGCCGCTTGCTTCGGATCAAATGCAGGTCATCCTTCCTCCGCATCATCCGCTTGCAGACTCCGCAGGACTCTGCCTGTATGAGCTGGCGAAGGAAGCTCTGATTCTGCCATCCGTTTATTATTACCATGACTATGCCCGTCAGCTGCAAAACTACTTCCAGAGATACCGGATCGCGCCTCATATTCTCTGTGAATATGATACCTCTGAGTCCGCCATCCTGATGGTCGATGCGGGCCTTGGCGTATCCGTTCTTCCCAAAAGCGAGATCTTTCAGAAAAATGAACTGAGTACCGTGCCGCTGACCGACTGCGATCCTTTACTCGAACTTTGCGTCATCTGGAAAACAGATCATATTTCTCCGGGGGAGAAAGAATTCATCAGCACAATCACACAGCTCGTGCAACATTCTTTTTAAATAACAATAACCCCTTCGAAAGGCAAAAGGGTATTCCATTTCAGCTGAAAAGCATTCGAAAAGAGAATATCCCAGACCACAGAACAAAGTCCGCAAGCAGAAGTGCTTAGCACTCTTCCTTTCAGGCGGTTTCGTCTGATTAAGAAAAATACAACATGCTATTTCCCTGTTTTCGAAGTATACCTTTCCCAAAAAGTCATGTATAATCATCTTATACAAAACAGAAAGGGAGTGATCACATGTTGTTAATATTAGGCATTATCTTTTTGATTCTGCTCGTCGCAGTCGCAATCGTCATCGGTATTGTAAAAGCAATGATCCGATTGCTGGTGATTGCCCCGATTCTCGGAATCATCGTACTGGCTGTAATGCTGATGTTAATACTATAAACAAAAAATGACCCAAACCGGCAGGAGTATTCGCTCCGGTTTGGGTCATTTCACTTGCTTTTTCCTTCAAGGGCCCAGACACGGATCATCCTCCGGGTCCTTTGCAAAGATTTCCCACGGAAGGGCCCAAACCCGCGGGCGTTCCCACTCCGGTTTGGGTCCTTTCACTTGCTTTTTCCTTCAAGGGTCCAGGCACGGCTCCTCCTCCGGGCCCTTTGCACAGATTTCCCACGGAAGGGCCCAAACCCGCGGGTGATTTCTCTTCGGTTTGGGTCTTTTCACTTGCTTTTCCCTTCAAGGGCCCAGGCACGGCTCCTCCTCCGGGTCCTTTGCTAGAATTTCCCACGGAAGGGCCCAAACCCGCGGGTGTTCCCTCTCCGGTTTTGGTCCTTTCACTTGCTTTTCTCTTCAAGGGCCCAGGCACGGCTCCTCCTTCGGGTCCTTTGCAAAGATTTCCCACGGAAGGGCCCAAACCCGCGGGCGTTCCCACTCCGGTTTGGGTCCTTTCACTTGCTTTTTCCTTCAAGGGTCCAGGCACGGCTCCTCCTCCGGGCCCTTTGCACAGATTTCCCACGGAAGGGCCCAAACCCGCGGGTGTTCCCTCTTCGGTTTGGGTCTTTTCACTTGCTTTTCCCTTCAAGGGCCCAGACAAACTTTTTCACTTTTTTGAATGGTCAATTTTGCCTTTATACAAATCAAATATTTTGCTCTTGCATTGAACCGCAAAGTGTTCTAATATAATGGCATCATCTTTTTCTAAAAATTCTTTTATCAAAGGAGGTCTCTGCGTGTATCGCGAACATCTGCGTAATCTTCGCAATGATTATATTAAAGAACTGGAATCCATCCGAACACAATTGGGCTCACTTCCGGCGGGAAGCTTCTTTTGTTCCAAAAACGGAAAATATTATAAATGGTATCATTCCGTAAACAAAAAGAGACATTGCATTTCGAAAAAGAATCGTCCTCTGGCAGAACAACTCGCCTACAGAAAGTATTTGACGATCAGAGTGAAGGAATTAGAAGAAGAAATTAAGGCCATTGACGTATATCTGACACACCCTTCACCTTATGTCGGAAAATCAGCTTCTCTTCTATCCAACCCTCCATATTCCGACTTGCTTAGCACTCACCTGAAGCCCTCTTCCCAGGAATTATCTGAATGGGTTGAAATGCCATATCACACAAATGAAGCCTATCCTGAAAACTTAAAATTTCAGAGTCCAAGCGGTCATCTCCTGCGCTCGAAATCAGAACTTCTCATTGATATGACATTATTCCAACATAAACTTCCTTTTCGTTATGAATGTGAACTTCGACTGGGTGATGTTATCTTTTATCCGGATTTCACAATCCGTCATCCTGCAACATTAAATACTTTTTACTGGGAGCACTTCGGGATGATGGATCAACCGTTCTATGCCCAAAAGGCCTGTGAAAAACTGCAGTTATATTGCCAAAACGGAATTATCCCAGACATCAATCTAATAACTACCTTTGAGACACGGAAAAATCCACTCACGCTTCAGACAATCCACCAGAAGATTTCATCATTTCTTCTTTAACAATATTTGTTGGGTCCTTTCTCAAGAATTTCCCACGATAGGACCCAAACCCGCGGGCCTTCCCGCTCCGGTTTGGGTTTTTTCACTTGCTTTTCTCTTCAAGGGCCCAGGCACGCCTCCTCTTCTGGGGCCTTTGCTAGAATTTCCCACGGAAGGGCCCAAACCCGCGGGTGTTTTCTCTCCGGTTTGGGTCCTTTCACTTGCTTTTTACCTTCAAGGATCCAGGCACGGCTCCTCCTTCGGGTCCTTTACAAGAATTTCCCACGTAAGGACCCAACCCCGCGGGCATTCTCTCTTCGGTTTGGGTCCTTTCACTTGCTTTTTCCTTCAAGGGCCCAGGCACGAATCCTCCTGGTTATCTCTCAGTCAAATTGCTGTATGTATTCTTCCAGACAAAGCCCACTGGAATGCATTTCTTCTGCTGCTTCTTTTCCTACATAGCGATAATGCCACGGCTCATTGATTACGCCGGTTATTTCTTTTTTATCCGGTGGATACCGGAGGATAAATCCATATTTATGGGAATTCTCAGCAAGCCAGGAATATACGGCGTCTTTTGAACACACAGAAGTGTCTGCGTTAATATCCACGGCAAGACCAAGCTGATGTTCGCTTGTTCCCGGAACAGCCACCCATTCTTTCGCCAGCTTTTCCGCTTCGGACCTGGAATATCCTTCGTTTCGGTATGCCTCTGTCTTTTCGCCAAGAAGTTCCTGCTGCTTTTCCTGTGTGCGGTATCCTGCTCTTACAAACAATTGCAGTCCTGCGGCCCTGGCATCATCGAACATGGCCTGTAAATCCGGATAGATCCGGGAATCTACCTGTTCGCCATTCGATAGCGTTATCAGATCAATCTTATAATCTTTCGGAATATAGTTATCCCGGTTTACAAGGATGAGATTCCACCCTCTTGATTCATCTGCCGTATGATGGATGATGTTGAAAGTATTGCCGAAATCAAGAGGGCCTTCCTGCACGACTCTCCTGACCGATATGAAAGCGATAGCGAGCATCAAAAGCAGCAGGATCAGCGGAAATCGCTTTTTCTTTCTTTGTTTCATCTTATTCCCCTGTTTCAGAATCTTGTTTCCTTATTTCAGAAGCATCTTGTGGTAGTTTCGATATACAAACGGAAGCAATACAATGGCAATTATTGCGTAAAAGACAATAATGAATGGAATCTGCCGGAAAACAATGCTCCCAACTTGATAAATGTATGGGATACGGGCGCAGTTGACGATGTTCATCAACTGGTCCGGCGTCAGACTGAAAAAGGTACGGAAGGGCATGGCCCGTCCGACAAATGGCGAGACAAAGAACAGAATGGCCGGAACAGCGATGGCGATGCTCATCGTCTTTGTTTTTGAGGCAATCAGCATGGACACAGAGGCGGCGAGCAAACTGGCGATATATCCGCCCAAAGTGAGAATGCCATACATCTGGCCGAAAGTGACGGAATAGACGGAATACGGTTGGTAAAACTGGTATGCGGTGGAAGCGCCGCTGATACCCATAACGCTAAAGCTAATTGCCGAGAGAACACCCATTCCGATTCCGTAGATCAACGTTGCCATGAGCAGTCCGGAGCAGATTTTTGTGAGGACGGCTTTGCTCCGCCCGTATTTTGCGGAGAAAAACACCGAATCGGCCCTGTACTGGAATTCCTCTGAATAAATTCCGGCAGTTATAAAGCTAATGACAAGAATCAGAATGAGGCCGCAATTTGTGGCATACATCAGCATCGTATCCCAGGAATCGTATGCCTCATAGATAAACGGCGTATCGATTTTTTCATATTGTTCCATCAGGAACGCCTGTTTCTCCGGCGTATCTCCATACTCCTCACTCATTGCCCGCAGGTTATCATGGTATGTATCATAGATCGAGGCGATCTGCGCTGAATTTGCGGAAAGGATTGCCTCGTAATCATCAAGGTCACTAAATTCACCCACCAGCATTTTGCTGGCCAAATAAATAATGTCAGAGGTGGACTGCCAATCGCCAGCCAGTCTGCTTTCCACACTCTTTTCAATTACTTCCGGCATCAGTTCTCCTTCCCAGCGGTTTTTATCATCAACCATAATGCGAGCGGCGGAGAAGCCGGTCACGGTTTCGCCGTCAGTATCAACAGCGCGAAAACTGCCAATCGCAAAAATACTGAATACAACCATCAGCAGCAGAGAGGCGGCAAGCAATATACGATTCAATTTCTTATTTAAAATTTTCTTCAGCTCATATTTCAACATTATTCTGCCTCCCCCGCTTTCTCACCAAAATAGAACAGGAACGCATCTTCCAGCGTGGCTTGCTCCTGCCTTGCATCCGGCATGGGCGGGCGTTCCGAGAGGATGCGAAGCTCGGCACCACGGGAAGCAGTTTTCATGTTTGCGACCAGATATTGTTTCATGTATCCATCCACTTCCTGCCGGGGTACTGTGCATGTCCAGACATCTTTTCCGATGGAGGAAACGATGTCTTCCGCAGTTCCTGTAAAGAAAAATTCCCCTTTGTTCATCAGGATGATTTCATTTGCGATAAACTCCACATCGGAAACGATGTGCGTAGACAGCAAAACCAGCCTGTCATCAGCAAGCTCGCTGATGAGATTTCGGAAGCGGATTCTTTCCGTTGGGTCAAGTCCGGCTGTTGGCTCGTCCAGGATCAGTATTTTGGGATCGTTCAGCATTGCCTGCGCGATACCGACGCGCCGCAGCATGCCGCCGGACAGCTTTCGCATCTTCAGTTTGGATGCCTTTTTCATACCGACCTGTTCCAGAAGGCGATCAGTCTGGCTCTTTGCAAACGCCGGCCTCAACCCCTTGATGGATGCAATGTACATCATGTAATCAAATACTTTCAGGTCAGGGTAATATCCGAAGTCCTGCGGAAGATACCCCAATTGACGACGGTAATTGCCTTCCATTTCAAAGATGTCTTTTCCATCACAGGTAATGTTTCCCCGTGACGGCCGGATCAGGGTACAGATCATACGCATCAATGTCGTTTTCCCGGCACCGTTTACACCCAGCAGGCCATAAACACCTCTCGTCATGGTTAGATTCAGGTCTTTCACAGCCGTGAGAGCATCATACTGTTTCGTCAGACTATTCAAAGACAGCTCCATTTCGATTCACCTCCATGTAATTGTCACAGTTTTTCAATAAGCGATAAATGGCAAACGCCAGGAACAGGAACGCAAAGGCAAAGACCGCCAGCCAGATCGGAATCGTTATTGCAGAGTACAACGGATCGTTAGCGGCAATCGCCCACCAGACACCGCTCCACAATACACAAAGCCCGATCGCAAGCCATTCGCTGCTGCGCTGCCTGCCAAGTGCCGCAAAGCAAATGCAGGCGGTCACGACCATAGGCAGCAAAAATTGCGTAACAAGGTCTGTCAATGTAATACGAAGAAAGAAATGTGCGCCGCCAATAAATGCTGTCAGAAACAGTACATCCACAGCGCCAAACAAAATTATTCTTGCCGCATAAATCTGGTGCAGGGAATAGTAGGAAGCGATCTCAACTTCCATGCAGCGGTTTGTCAGATTCCGCCATAATTCCGGGACCAATATAATCGCAAACAAGGCGGCAAAAACGCCCATTCCCCGGCGTATATAAAACATCTCGTTTTCTGTTGAAAGAAAGAGCCATGCCAAATATAAAACAGCAAATTGAATTGCCCACCATCTCTTGCGGATCATGCGAAGCTGATTCCAGATAAACTCATGGAAGGAAAGAATCCGCCGGCTTTCACTTTCCATAAAAGCTGCCTTTGCTTTCCGAATGACCGTTTGAATCTCTGCTTCATCCACGGCCACTTCGATCCGTTCTTTGCCCAGTAATTTTTCAAGATCCATGCAATCCCTCCGTTCTCAACATTTTCTGAAGCTGCTCTTTTGCTTTTTTCAACCGGTACTTCACAAGCGGCAGCCCGATTCCCAACACCTCGGCAATTTCGGTCTGCTTCAGTTCCTGATAGTAATACAGGATAATCACCTCCCGAAGTTCCTCTGACAGCCCGTCAAGGCATGTTCGAACCGTAATCTGTGTGGCCAGAACATCTTCCGGACTCTCAGACAGCTGCTCCTCTCCAATGGAATCAAGCGGTTGTCCCCTGGCCTTCCTGTAATTGTTTTTACACAGATTCCCGGCTATGGTATAAAGGTAATTCTTTGCCTTCCCCCTGTGAGAGTAAGAGGCGAACCCGGAAAAGAAGCGCAGGAACGTATCTTGCGTGAGGTCCTTCGCCTCTTCACTGTCGCGGCAGTGATACGTGCAGTATCTTAAAATATCCGGGTAGTATTTATGTATAAAGAGGTCAAAGGCAGCTTCGTCGCCTTGACGCATCTGTTTTATCAGTTTGAAATCTGTATCCACACGAACCCTGCTTTCTTGTATAAGACATCCTTTATAAGGCATAACACCGGAGACCGGGAAAAAGATAGTCTTTTTCGCAAATTGATGTTACAATCGTGTGACTATTGTTTTACTAATGGGAAAATTCTGATCTTCAAGTCTCGCTCGCGAGACTTGGCGCGGAATTCGGGTCAGCGTCAGCTGAC
>CAMNOU010000037.1 GCA_946546945.1 uncultured Lachnospiraceae bacterium | reverse complement strand
AGTTAATTTGCAATCACCGGAAAATGCTATGGGGCAGTATAACAGAATAGCTGATGGTGTACTTGAGCTTGGTTTCTTCCCGGACAAATTCAGATTGGTAGATTTTGAAAAGAGACTTAAAGAAGATTAGTAATTATCTGGTTTCTATTGATGCTTTTCCAGGATTCGAATAACAGCAAAATTCCCCGCAGCCTTTGAATTTACAGAGACTGCGGGGTATTATTATTTCTGATACTTCTGATAGAGCCGTTCAAAAGCAGGCAGACTTCTCTCCGCCACCTTTGCGGGTACGCAATAGGAGATCCGCACCCAGCCCGGCCCGTAAAAAGCACTTCCCGGAGCCATCAGGATTTTTTCTTCTTTTGCGGCTTCACAGAATTTTGAATCATCCTCTTCGAGGGCTTTTACGAACAGATAGAATGCTCCGTCCGGATGAATGCAGGTGTAGCCGATTTTCACAAGCCCCTCATAAAGAATATCTCTGGTTTCCCTGTAAATACTGATGTCAACCGAGGCGTCCACACATTTCAGAAGCATTTTCTGCTGCAAAGATGGTGCGTTTACATACCCCAGATAGCGCATGGATGCGGTCATCCCGGCAAACAGATCTCCCATGTCCTCCACATCCGGCTGCATGGCAATATATCCGATCCGCTCTCCCGGAATGGACAAAGCTTTACTATAGGAATAAACAACGATTGTATTTTTATAATAATGCGTCAGATAAGGCACCTCTATATCATAGGCCAGTTTCCGGTAAGGCTCATCGGAGACCAGATAGATCGGATGTCCATATTCCTGCTGTTTCTTTTCGAGGATTTCACACACTTTCTTCAGGGAGGCATCTGTATAGACTGCCCCGGTGGGGTTGTTCGGTGTGTTTATCAGAACAAAACGTGTCCGTTCAGTAAGCGCGGCCTCAAAGGTCTGCGGATCCGGCTGCAGCGTCTTCATATCGCAGAGAGCCGGCACCAGCTTCCCGTAGAATGATTCCACATAGCTTTTGTATTCCCAGAAATACGGAGCAAAGGTAACTACTTCATCGCCGTAATCCAGAAGCGTATTACAGATGACCACAATCGCGGATGCAGCTCCGCTGGTCATGATGATTCCGTTCTCATCATAATGACAGTCAAAGGTCCTGTTCAGGTAATCCGCAATGTGCGCCCGCACATCCGGATGCCCTACATTTGCCGGATAGCCGTGCAATGTCAGGGGATCCTCCTGATCCAGAATCTCCTTCATAGACTCATTTACAATCGCAGGCGGTTCCACACTCGGATTGCCGATTGTAAAATTAAAAATATTCTCCTTCCCGTATACGGAAGCCATCTTCTTGCCTTCCTCAAAAATGTCGCGAATGCAGATCGCATCGTCCAGAGATCTGCGCAGACGTTTCGCTATCATCCCTTCATCCTCCAACCTGATCTTTTGTATCGTTGGTGCCTGTTCTTTCGAAAACGCTGATTCGTTTTGAATTTTCCGGAGTTTTATCGCCTAAACGCATTAACGCTTTAAAGCAGCACACAAGAAATATTTTAACACATATTCTGTTTTTTTCAACTCCTTTGCAATGGAAATTATCAAACAAAAAGGCCATCGCTCTGCGATAGCCTTTTTAAAATGATTCACGGATTGTTTTTTAGAAGATCCTGCGAACAGCAAGGATGGATTTGTAGGTGGCTGTTGTATACTTGATCCCGCCTCTGGGATAAGGGCTTGGATTAGAAGCATTGACAATGGTGTTGTTTCCTACATAGATGCCAACATGACCGCTGTAGCAAACGATATCGCCGGGTGCCATCTCGGATACGGATACCCCGCGGCCGACACCGCGCAGTGCACCGGAACTGTGGGGAAGGGATACTCCATAATGCGCGTAAACACTCATTACGAATCCGGAACAGTCACAACCGCCTGTCAGGCTTGTCCCGCCCCATACATAAGGGTTCCCGATAAACTGACATGCATAACCTGCAACCGAAGATCCTGTCCCACTGCCTCCGGATGATCCGCCTGAAGATCCGCCCGAAGATCCTCCGGACGAACCGCCCGATGACCCTGAAGATCCTACACTGGAGGATCCGCTGGTCACAGAGCTGACACGCGCTGCGGCTGCGGCTGCAGCTGCGGCAGCCTGAGCTTCCGCTATGATACGGTTCTGCTGTGTGATCGTATCCTGATACTGGGACGCAAGTCTCTGCGCTTCTGCAAGCCTGGATTCATAATCCTCCAGCTGCCCCTTCTTCTGCTCCTTGGTCTGCTCTAATTCCGCCTGCTGCTCCTCATAGGTCGCTTCAATTTCCTCCAGCTCAGCTTTCTCTTCCTCGACCTGTGCTACCAGATTTTCAACTTCGATCTTGGTATTCTGATATTCGACCAGAAGGTTGCGGTCATAATCATATACCTTTGAAAAACTCTCCACTTTATTCAGAACATCTGCAAAACTGTCCGAACCAACCAGCGCTGTCATGAAAGAACTGTCTCCGCCGTTCTCGTACATGTAGCGGATCCTCTGTTTCATGGAGTCATACTGCTCAGCCTCTTTCGCTTTTGCAACTTCCAGATCTGCTTCTGCCTGGGCAAGTTCGACCTTCTTGTTTTCAATGTCTTTTTTCGTCGTCTCAATATTCACCAGCACTTCAACCAGATCCGCGTCCACCTTGTCGATCTCTGCCTGAAGGGTCGCCTGCTGTGCCTCAATATCTTTGATTTTTTTGTTTACGGAATTCAGATTGCTCTGAGCCTCACTCTTCTTATTTTCCGCCTCCCGGACCGACGTTGCTCCGACCATCTGGGCACTCCCCAGAACCATGGCCGCAATCAGTCCGAAGGCCAGTATCTTCTTTCTTATTTTTTTCATTTTCATAGACATGCTCCTCATCTGATCTCTCCTATATCAGGTCTCTATACAGTCTTTTACTCAAAAAATCTCCATAAAAAGCATAAACGATGCTATGCTGTGCCACACAGTATAGCATCATTTATTCCGGATTGCAACCTCAGAAGAAATTTTTTAGAAACATTTCACAGTTTATTGTAATACTTTTGTAATATTCTGAACATTATTACTTACTCTGCGCTTTCCGGGAGGCGTTTCAGCAGCAATATCCTTTTACCGGGAGCGGGCTTCTGATCTTCCAGGTGATTGATCTGTGTGATATTGCTGACCGTTGTATGGTATCTCTTTGCAATATTCCAGAGTGTGTCCGTATCGGACAAAGTCAGAACAACGGCAGACGCTGCCGCATTCCATTCGTTTTCCGGGAGCGGGCTTTCACTCACCTCATCAATGACTTCCATCTGCTGCGGAATTGACGCCAGAATCTGCAGCTTCACAAGTGCCTGCACTTCTACTTCCCTGTTTGATTTCATTAAAAAGGACAATGCGTCCAGGCTGTATTGAAGCTCAACAGCTGCTTTTTCTTCTCTATCTTCTATATAAGGAAGTTCAATCAGATGCCGGAAGGGAAGTACCTCCTCGGAAGCCTCTATCGGCATATTGTCATTCTCTGTCAGATAAAGCAGCTGTATGTTCACCGCTCCTTCTACCAGAACACCCGCATCCGTCAGTTCTTTCTGATCGACCTCGGCGCTGCCGAAACCGGCACAGATCTGCATGATCTCACTGTCCGCGTTCTGTATCTTTATAGTTTCGTTGACTCTGCATATGGCTTCATTTTTCATATGCAGCCTGGATAACTGCCTGTTTTTCCGCCCAAGCGTCAGTGTCTTATCCGGCAGATAAGCATCCTGCACCAGATTGACCGGCTGTTCCTCGTAAAGTCTGACATCGGCCGGCAGATCCGCCTCCAAAAGGAGGATGCGCGCTTCTCCGTCATCGTCGTTTTGCATACTGCAGACAAGATTCTGTGTGCGCACCGATATCCATGGAATGGCACTGATTTTTGCCTCGGGGATCTCAAAACTGCACTGATAAGGTATTTTGCTCACAAACCACTGCAGGCTTCCGTTTTCTTCACTTCCATAGACCAGGAAAAGCTGGATCTCTCCCTGGATGTCCAGTTCCCCGTCTGAAACCCTCGTTTCTATTCCGAAAATCTGCGTCTGCTGCCAGATGATCTGCCGTATGTTTGGTTTATTGGAGGGAATTCTGATTTCCTCCCGGATATGGCAGGATTCCTTCCCGTTATAGATCAGCTTCAGAAAATCCTTTTTTTCCCGTAAGATTTCCAGATTCTTTTCATCGTCAAAGCCCACCGGAAGCTCTGCATCACAGCGCTCGCTGACCGTCACCGCCAGCTCCATCAGAGCCCGGATGTTCAGTTTCCTGGAATGAATAATCTGAAGAGTCAGATCTTCCAGGACAGGGACGGCGCTCACCATATCAAACTCCGTTGTCCCGTCGACCTTCAGCTCCTCCTGAAACGGGATTTCCCCCTCAAGGCTGCTGATTTTCCATTCGTTCTGGTCCGTACGGTACAGGGCTCTGAATTTTACAACTCCCCGCACCATCACCTGCCCCTGCCCGGCTTTGCATTCATCCAGCCGGATTTCCCCCCTGCTCAGAATGAACGTATAAATATCAGGAAGTGTTTCCGGGAGATTATATGGTTCATCAAAAGTAATCTGTCTGGATGCAGTACCCTTTTTTCTCTCCATCTGAATCTGTTCTTTTACTAATTCCATGTTCCCTCCTCAATCAAAAATTACATTTTCCCCGCGTCGCTCCGTCTTGATCACGATGTACGGATAACTGACTGCTTTGGATACCCCGCTCCTGTCCTCCGGCCCGATGAGGTCAGCCTTAAAATAAATAGCATTGTCCGCCAGATATAGTTCCTGCATCTGTATGCTGTATCCGCCGGTCTCCTGCATGCCGAACCCGCGTGCGATGTAAAGAGCACCCTCCTCAAGGTAACTGAGCTTAAAATCTTCTGCCTTCTTTTGTTCAATCTCCTCTTTTAACAGATCCGGAATATCCTCTTCATCCACAACTGTGTATTCCAGATCACGGATTTTCTCCGTGCCCGCCTTCGTGATTTTGCAGCCTGTGAGCAGCATGGAAGAAAACAGAAGTATGGCAACGACATAGCAATATTTTTTCATGAGTCTCTTCATTCTTCTCTCATGAATTCTTATCCAATTCTATGCCGGCGAAGAAAAAAATAGAATTGAACGCTTGACAATTTATTTTTTTCGTGTTATTATGCCTTCTACATTAACATTTTGTAACAATTATGTAATATTTAGAAAAAATTGCGTTACATTTAAGGAGGTATTTTGTAATGAAGAAAAGAACATTGTGTGCACTGTCTGCCGCTTTGACAGTCAGCATGCTGACAACGGTCCCGGTATTCGCACAAGAGACAGCCGATTCTGATCATAAAGTACAGGTAACTGCTTCTGCTCTGAATGTCCGGAGTTCTTCCACTGTTGACAGCGAGAAACTCGGAAAGCTTTATAGCGGAGAAATCGTGGAATATATCGATCGCACAGACAACGGCTGGTATCAGATCAGCTATCAGGATGAAACAGCATATATTTGCGGCGATTATGTCACCAAGGACATCCGCGAATCAGCTCAGACTTCCGCTTCTTCCGGCAATTCAAGCTGGGACGGACCGGTCCTGAACCGCAGAAACGGAACCGTACAGGGCCCGAGCGGAAAAGAAACTTATTATAATCTCAACATGTCCCGCGTTGTCAGCAACATGCACAGCATGGGATTTGAAGGTGAGTACTGGGTGCGCGACGATGGATGTAAAATGTTCGGCAATTATATCATGTGCGCGGCCAATCTGAATGTACACCCGAGAGGATCACTGGTGGAATCCAGCCTCGGTACCTGCATCGTAGCAGACACAGGCGGTTTCGCCTCCTCAAATCCGTATCAGCTGGATATTGCGGTCAACTGGTAATAAAAAGAACAATCATTTTATAACAATAAATCCCCCCGACACAGGCACAACGTGCCAATGCCGGGGGGATTTTTTAATTCAGGAACGCAAATTTATACTCCGTATCTGTCCAGAATACGTCCCGCTTCCTGCAAGTCTTCTTTGAGAACATAGATTGCGTAAAGATCCTGATCCGGTTTTTCCTTCAGAAGGTCATCGGAAAACCCGCTTCCCATCTTTTCCCAGACAGGTGTGTCCTCATCAAAATTGCAGGCGGAAGCACAGGCGGAACAATTGCCGGAACACTTCGGTGTTTCCTGATTGACCCGAAAGGCCTGCGTCCAGATGCCGGAATCTCCAAGCTGTGCACAAAGATTCTGCCACTGCTTTTCATCCGCGCCTTCCCAAAGCTTCTCTTTGACTCCAAACAGTTTTTTTAATGCTCTCACGCTGTCACTCCCTCCTTTTGTTCAGGAACGCCATGGCGTTCCTGCCGATTCTTTTTTTACTTTAAATATTCAGCAGATCGCTGAGTTCTTTCAATGCGCCGTCTGTTTCATGCGCAAGCACACGCTTGGCCAGTACCTTTCCTAACTGTACTCCCTCCTGGTCGAAGCTGTTGACATTCCATAAAAATCCCTGGAACATGATCTTGTTTTCAAAATGCGACAGCAGGGCGCCCAGAGATTCCGGTGTCAGCTGATCGCCGATAATGATGCTGGAAGGACGTCCTCCCTCAAACTTTTTATTCTTATCTGCGTCATCTTTCCCGCAGGCGAATGCAATGATCTGGGCAGCAACATTTGCACAAAGCTTCTGCTGGCTCGTACTTCCCTGAATATCTGTATCTGTTCCGATCTGGCTGTTTCTGAATCCGATAAACTGCAGCGGGATGATATCTGTACCCTGATGGAGCAGCTGATAGAAAGAATGCTGCCCGTTGGTACCCGGCTCACCAAAAAGGGCCGGTCCGGTTTTGTAATTTACCGATTCGCCAAAACGGTTCACGGACTTTCCGTTGGACTCCATGTCTGCCTGCTGCAGATGTGCCGGAAAACGGCTCAGTGCCTGGGAATAGGGAAGCACTGCCGTTGCCTGATATCCCTGTACATTGCGCTCATAAACACCGATCAGCGCATCCAGCATCGCCGGGTTTTCGGTCAGCTCCTCATTGGCTGCCAGCCGGTCCTCAGCGGCCGCTCCCTCGAGAAATCTCTCAAATATCTCCGGTCCGAATGCCAGGGAAAGAACCGCTCCGCCGACGGCGGAAGTAGAGGAGAAACGTCCTCCGATATAGTCATCCATGAAGAAAGCTGCCAGATAGTCGCTGCTCTTTGCCAGCGGGGAGGTCTCGCTCGTCACGGCAACCATATGACGCGACGCATCCAGTCCTTTCTTTTTCAGAGCTTCTTTTACAAAAGATTCATTCGTCAGTGTCTCCAGTGTCGTGCCTGACTTGGAAACCAGAATGAACAGGGTATGCGCAACATCGACGGCATTCAGGACTGCCGCAGCATCATCCGGATCCACATTGCTGATGAACTTCGCCTCCATACGGAACGTTCCGTTCTTCTTTGCCCAGTTCTCCAGCGCCAGATACATCGCACGGGGGCCAAGGTCACTCCCTCCGATACCGATCTGTACAACTGTGGTAAACTTCTCACCTGCCGCATTGGTAATCTCTCCGGCATGAACCTTCTGCGCGAATGCAGCAATCTTCTGCTGCTGAGCCACATAAAACTCACGTTTATTCACACCGTCCGCGATCACCGGATCGCCGAGCTGACCGCGTGTCAGCTGATGAAGGACGAGCCGTTTTTCACCGGTATTGATCATCTCCCCATTATAAAGATCCGCATATTTTTGTGTCAGTCCGGCTTCTTTCGCCAGATCTGCCAGCTTTTCAAGCAGTTCACCATCGACTTCCTTCGCAGCATAGTTATACATCATCCCGGCAGCCATGGGCACGCTGTATTTTTTTACACGCTGCGCTCCGCTCTCTCCCGCCATAACCTGTGGGAGACTGACTTTGCCTTTCATTTTCAAAAGCACATGATATGCGTCCAGCTGGTCAAGATTTTTCCATTCTGTCATTCTTCTATATCCCTCCGCGTTTTTATTCAGAAAACCCCCGTCAGAGACGGGGATGCTTCACTGTTCCATATCTAAAAATAAAAAGTGGAGCATATGGGATTCGAACCCACGGCCTCTACAATGCGAATGTAGCGCGCTCCCAACTGCGCCAATGCCCCAAACACAGACATTTTACCACGCAGATACTGTATCTGTCAAACCATTCTCACATGAAAACGGACTTTTTTATTCCGGGTCAGCGTGTGATTCGCGCCTTTTTTAAAACTGGCTCCTCGAGATCATATCTGCCAGTTTTACAAGCTGGGATTCTTCTTTATCGCCATGTATGATACGCAGCGCATTCTGCTCCACAGATATGTCCACATCACGGTAGCGCCCGCCATATTCCCCATCCAGATCCCACGCAATCGGTGTCTCCGTATGGAAATGAATGTGGGAGGTCTGTACCTTCAGCAGCATTTCAGGATCCTCCTGCGGGACGATCATGTCCCGTGCTACTTTTCCGATATCGACAGGACCATGCGGTTTTCTAATGAGAATGACTTCGAATTTGCCGTCATTCAGGCTGACGTCCTTTGCGTAATTCATCCTCACGCCGGCTACATATTTGGAATTCGTAATCATTCCGTAGCAGAACTCCTCCGCGACAATCTGATCATCCAGAGTCACGACCATCGGAATGGTCTCGAGCCCCTGAAAGGTCCGCAGCCCCTCTACAACATAGGCGGCATGGCCGATTTTATTTTTCATCTCCTGACTGGCGTTGTAGGAGACATCCGACAGCGTTCCGAAACAGGCTACATACAGAAAATGTCTGTCGTTCATCCGGCCCACATCGCAGTCCATGATACAATCCGAAAGCGCAATGTCTACCAGCTGGCTGAGCGTCCCCTGTATTCCCAGGGAATGGCCGAAGTCATTCGTTGACCCGGCCGGGATATATCCCAGAGGGATCTGTCTGCCGCAGATTCCCTGCACAGCATTGTGCAGTGTGCCGTCTCCGCCGCCTACCACTACCCGCTCATAGCCATCAGGCATCTCGCGAAGGATCTGATCCGCGTTCTCCTGTTCCGTAGTCACACGGACATCGACTTCATACCCTGCCTGATACATCTGCCGCAGGATGTCCTCTCTGTGCCGCTGAATCAATTGTTTTCCGGAAACCGGATTATATATAAACAATAGTTTTTTCATGATATTCTCCAAATACTGTTCACTGTCTTTTTTATAAAGTCTTCCCCAGTATAACACATTTTTTCAAAAATACAGCATTTTTTCAAAAAAAGAAGGCGCTGCGGATCCAGCGCCTTTGTCTTCTCTTTACGCTTTTTTATGATTTCTTTTTTACTCCGAAAAGGTTTTCTCCGTAAGCCGCAAGATATTCTATGCAGTATTCATCGATCTCAAGGAGCGCTCTTGCGGAATAAATTGCACCCAGCATATCGTTCGTCGGATCAATAATAGCACTGTCCATGCCTGCCGCAATGGCCAGCACCAGAAAAGACTGATTGATCGTCTTTCTGGAAGGCAGTCCGTAAGATATATTGGACAAACCGCTTGTCACATGGACATCCGGGCATTTTTCTTTGATCGACCTGGTCACCGCCGCAAAGTTTGTAAATGCATCCGGTTTTGTCCCCAGGCTGAAAACCATAGGGTCAATATGAATCCTGGAGGGAGCAATCCTATACTCTTTTGCTTTTTCCATGATCCGTTCAAAAATCTCCATCCGCTCATCTACACTGTCCGGGATTTTCCTGTCATCACATAAAAGAGCAATGACCTGCCACTCTGTATCCGCAATCACAGGGAATATGGTGTCGATCTTGTCTCCTTCCATGGAAACCGAATTAATCAGCCCCGGCTTGTTGCAGAACTTCATCGCTCTTTCAATGGAATGTACATCCGGGCTGTCAATGCTGATTTTTGACTCGCTGACCTCCTGAACCCGGTCAATAAGCCAGTGCAGCACAGCCACATCGTCATCCATAACAGCGGAACATACATCAATATAGTCTGCTCTGCCTGCCGACTGCATGATAGCCAGATCATGGATATAATTCGCATCTTTCTCCCGGATCGCCGCTGCCACGGCCGGAACCGAGCCGTTGATTTTTTCACCGATAATGATCATGTTTGTGCACCTCCTTTATGCTTCATTATGGGTAAGATGTCTTTCTTTTGTCAACATACCCGCAATTCCATTTTGCTTTACTAAAAGTATGGCCTGCATTTCTTGCAATCCTTTATTCTGTATGCTATTCTATTAACAAATTTCGAGAGTTGAGGTATGTGTTATGAAAAAAGAATCAAAAGGCGGATTCAGCGGGCAGCTCGGTTTTGTTCTCGCTGCTGCCGGCAGTGCGGTCGGCGTCGGCAACATCTGGCGCTTCCCTTATCTCGCTGCTAAAGACGGAGGCGGTCTGTTCATTATTATTTATCTTGTCCTGGTCTTTACGTTTGGCTTTACTCTTCTGACATCTGACATCGCGACAGGACGGAAAACCCAGCAAAGTTCCATAAAGGCATACGATACCATGCGCCATGGCTGGGGATTTCTGGGCATTTTCACCTTCTTTGTCCCTGTTCTGATTATGACCTATTATGCGGTCATCGGAGGCTGGGTAACCAAGTACATCGTCGCCTTCGCGCAGGGTTCCACTGCCGATGCCGCGGCAGACGGGTATTTTACGGGCTTTATCACGGCCCCCTACGCACCCATCGTTTTTGCCCTGATCTTTTTGTTTTTTACGGCTTTTATCGTATACCGCGGCGTAGAGAAGGGAATCGAGCAGTGTTCCAAAGTGATCATGCCCATTCTGCTGGTCATGATCATTGTGATCTCCATCTATTCCCTGACCCTTCATCATACAGATGAGAGCGGTCTGACCAGAACGGGAATCCAGGGACTGGCCGTTTATTTTATTCCGAATGTACAGGGCCTGACGGTAAGCCGGTTTTTCCAGATCCTTCTGGATGCCATGAGCCAGCTGTTCTTCTCGCTGAGCGTATCTATGGGAATCATGATCACCTATGGGTCCTATGTAAAAAAAGACGTCAACCTGAATAAGGCAGTCAGCCAGATTGAGATTTTTGACACGGTCGTCGCCCTGCTGGCCGGCATGATGATTATTCCTGCCGTATTTGTATTCTCCGGCACAGAAGGCATGGGCCAGGGACCGGGACTGATCTTCGTATCCCTGCCAAAAGTATTTGACGCCATGGGCGCCGCCGGCCGTTTTATCGGCCTTGCCTTTTTTATCATGGTCGCATTTGCTGCGCTGACCTCCTGTGTATCTGTTCTGGAGACCATTACAGCCAACTGCATGGAACTGTTCCATTCCTCAAGAAAAAAGACCACGCTGATTTTGAGCGTGATCTATGCAGTCGCTTCGATTCTGATCTGTATGGGCTACAACAAATTGTATTTTGAGCTTCCGCTTCCCAACGGATCGGTCGGACAGCTTCTGGATATCATGGATTATATCAGCAACAGTGTCATGATGCCGGCAATCTCGTTCCTGGCCTGCATCCTGATCGGCTGGATCTTAAAACCGAAATGGATCATCAGCGAGATGGAATCAACCGGACACCGCTTCAGCAGAAAGAAGCTGTATTCCGTCATGGTCCGCTATGTCATGCCTGTCATGATGTTCCTTCTGTTCCTGGAGTCCACAGGACTTTTAGGGCGGCTGCTGACAAAGTAAAAAGCATCTTCGGAACTTTCATTTCCCTCCCTTCAATCATGAGGGGAGTTTTTGTTTTAATAGGTTAGAGGAATATTAGTAGGGAACAGATAAACTGATTTTCTAGAAGAGTCGTATAAATCAAGTACGTCTCAGGTGTAATTGCAAAATCAGCGAAAGAACGATAAATCTGACAGAATCAAAACACTAAAGGGAGAAAATTTGTGGTAAAAAAACTGAAAAATATGTTGAAAAATGATAAGCAGCAATACTTGTTTATTCCGCTTGGTATAGTGTTTATTTTGTTCGCGAACAGGATAACTTCATATGCGCCTTATATAGCGGGCGCCGTACTGATTTTATATGCTGCCATTAATGTTTTCACAGCAATCCGTTATCCTGAATCCGGAATAAACCTTGGCGATGCTGTAATCAGAGGCATAGTTGGTATCATTCTGCTTTTGGAAACCAAACAGGCAATCGCAATCCTGGGAATAGTCTGGGCTGTGATATCCTTAAATGATGCTGCAAAAGAAATAAATGATTACTTCCGGACGAAGAAATTCAGGATTATCGGCGCGGTGGGCATTGTGTTTACGATCATCATTTCGGCACTTCTGATGCTTGATCCTTTTGAACACTTTTCTTTTCATGTTCGCATACTTGGAATTGAGATGATTGCAGAAACATTGATTCGCCGCAGAGAATGATGGAGAGCCTTCCACGAACCCGTTGCTAAAAGCTTTACAAGTCCGTCAATGATCGAATCACCCGTTTCTCAACATCGACAACCGCACGGACTCCAGACGGAATAATGCAAACGGGCATTGCATGCCCAACAATCATCTCTCTGAATGGTTCTCTGTCACTCAGAAATGGCACTTCCGTTCACTGTCACTACAGCTTCCGCAGCAATCGTCTTTTCCAGGCAAACCAGACCATCATCTTCTGCCTGAACAGTTATGGTTCCTCCGGTTATCGTAATCAAGCCGTCAGATTTCATTCCATTATTGTCCGAATTGATGTTGATCGTCCCGTTTGTAATTTTAATGTCCGATATAGCAGAAATACCATCATCGACCGCGTTGATCTCGATGTTCCCACCGTTTATTTCCATATAACCAAAGGAAACCTCCGTGTCGTTTGTTGCTTTCATTCCATCATCTCCAGCCTCAACAACTATGGTTCCATCATTGATCATCAGATAATCCTTACCTTTGATGCCATCATTGACGGCGGTCACGGAAATTGTTCCGTTTTCGATCCGCAAGGTGTCTTTGCTGGTGATCCCATCATTATAATTGGCTGTAACATTAAGACTTCCGCTGCCGCTGATCACAAGATCCGCCTTTGAATAAATCACGGCATCCGGACCATCAACAATGTCTTCTATATCGTAAGAAGAACCATCCTCAAGTGTATTTACCGTTCCCTCTGCAAGAGTGATCGTAACATTTTCCGCTTCCTTCACATAAATTGGAGGAGATACTGAACAATAGATATTCACACCATTGAGAACAAGCTCCACTTCTCCGGCAGCATCCACAATGATCTGTCCGTCGTTCAAATTCCCGCTTATTTCATACGTTCCCGCCTCGCTGATCACAGCAGTCATTCCGCTAATGGTCACGCCGTCACCTGCGGAGATGGTATCCCCATTTAAAACAATTTCCGTTCGGACAGATCCGTCCTCCGTTTCTTCTGCTGTATTGCCCGTTTCGCTAGTGTCACTTGTCTCGTCCGTCTCGGTTATCTCTGACCCGATTGGATGAACTTCCTGATCAGATAACTTTGTATTATCAGCTCCGCATCCTGCAAGACAGATACATAACGACAGCAGGAGCAAGCCGGATATGATGTTTTTATATTTCATTTTTCGCACCTTTCTTAGTCATAAACAGATTCTGCTTCGTACTCAATAATCTCTCCGCTGTTTGCATCTATTTCGATCTCATATTCTGTCGTCCCGGATATGAAATCGATCTGATAACACGCGACCCCATCATCATACTCAAACGATGTTTCCGTAAAAACAACATCTTTTTCCGAAACGCCTGCTTTCTCAAGCGCTATTGCCTTTGCCTCATCCAAAGTAAGCGAAACGGCATTTTGCTGTGCATTGTCTGTTTTGTTTTTGTCGGATTCAGCCGCGCTGTCAATATTGCCGGAGTCTGATAATGTGACTGTTTCTCTGCTTGTTTGCTGACTGTTCTCAAGCGCTGTCTGTGATGATTCGCCGCTGATGCTCCCACCTGTCCCCGTGTCGGTTCCTGCGCAACCTGCAACTGTCATTACACAGACCGCTGCAACTGCAAGTATAAGATGTTTTCTCATATCAAAAACCCCCTTTCATTTTGGCTACTTCTATTATTGTCTGGATATATTAGAGAGTTATTAGAAAAAACATCTACAGGAAATACCTCGGTTATATTTGACCTCCCGGAAAGCGGATCGTAAATATACTTCCTTTACCGGGTTCGCTTTTCACTTCGATCCCCCCGTTATGCAGCCGCACGATTTGTTTTACCATGGAAAGTCCCAGGCC
>CAMNOU010000036.1 GCA_946546945.1 uncultured Lachnospiraceae bacterium | reverse complement strand
TGACAAATGCGGAAGTGTCGGAACTGGCAGACGAGCAAGACTAAGGATCTTGTGATCAATGCGATCGTGTGGGTTCAAGTCCCATCTTCCGCACTTACACGCAGAACAGTCTGCGGAGATACCTGACATAGCTTCACAGGTTGTGTGTAAATCAAATGCAGGAATGGCGGAATTGGCAGACGCGCACGGTTCAGGTCCGTGTGAGCATTGCGCTCATGAGGGTTCAAGTCCCTTTTCCTGCATTTCTTTTTCATAGAATTATTTTCTTTCAAAAAAGTAAGACGGATGATCCGTCTTACTTTTTTTGTGCTTTTTCAAGCCTGCAGAGCTGTTTTTTTCCGGCTTGTCCTTAACGTATAACGGTGCCAAAAAACAGTGGCGGCTGTGAGCCTGTTGTGGTAAAATGCATATATCAGATGGGTGATGACTCCTATCTGATATACGCTCCGCGAGGATTGAAGTGGAATTTGAAGTTTAATGGAGGAATCTATATGAGCAAGGTACGCAGAGTTTATGTGGAAAAGAAAGAGGCGTTTGCAGTCAGGGCAAAGGAGCTTCAGTCAGAGATCAGAAGCTATCTCGGAATATCGGATGTTACCAGAGTGCGGGAACTGATTCGCTATGATGTTGAGAATATTTCGGACGAGACCTATCAGAAGGCCCTGGTCAGTGTCTTTTCGGAGCCGCCGGTCGATGATGTCTATGAGGAGAAGTTTGATCTGAATGGAGCGAAAACATTCAGTGTGGAGTACCTGCCGGGACAGTTCGATCAGAGGGCCGATTCCGCGGAGCAATGTGTGAAACTTTTGAATGAAGAGGAAGAGCCTGTCATCCGCACGGCCACGACCTATGTGATCGAGGGAGATATCACGGAGGAAGAGCTGACAGCTATCAAAAATCACTGTATCAACCCGGTTGATTCCCGCGAGACAGGATTGGAAAAACCGGAGACGCTGATACAGGATTTTGCGGACCCGGCGGATGTGATTGTTTTTGACGGTTTTTCTTCGATGGAAGAGAAAGACTTAAAAGATCTTTATGATTCTTTAGGCCTTGCCATGACATTCCGTGATTTTCTCCATATACAGAAATATTTTGCGAATGAAGAGCACAGAGACCCGACGATGACGGAGATTCGCGTGCTTGATACTTACTGGTCGGATCACTGCCGTCACACAACCTTTTCGACAGAACTGAAGGATATCACCTTCCGTGACGGATATTATCTCGACCCCATAAAAAAGACGTATGAGCGTTACCAGGCAGACTTTGCCGAGATGTACAAAGACAGACCGGATAAGTTTGTCTGCCTGATGGATCTTGCGCTCATGGCAATGAAAAAACTGAAAAAAGAAGGAAAGCTTCAGGATCAGGAGGAATCCGATGAGATCAATGCCTGCTCCATTGTCGTTCCGCTTACCGTAGATGGAAAAGAGGAGGAGTGGCTGATCAACTTTAAAAATGAGACCCACAATCATCCGACGGAGATTGAGCCGTTCGGCGGTGCTGCGACCTGCCTCGGCGGTGCGATCCGAGATCCGCTTTCCGGTCGTACGTATGTATACCAGGCCATGCGCGTGACCGGTGCTGCAGATCCGACCGTCTCTGTCAGGGATACGCTGCCCGGCAAGCTGCCGCAGAAGAAAATTGTGCGTTCCGCTGCTGCCGGATACAGTTCTTACGGAAACCAGATCGGTCTGGCGACCGGTCTTGTGAAAGAGATTTATCATCCGGATTATGTCGCTAAGCGCATGGAGATCGGCGCGGTACTCGGAGCTGCTCCCCGACGCGCGGTTCAGCGGCTGACCTCGGATCCGGGCGATATCATCATTCTGCTCGGCGGACGTACCGGACGTGACGGATGCGGCGGAGCGACCGGTTCTTCCAAGGCGCACACCACATCTTCGATCGATACCTGCGGCGCTGAGGTTCAGAAGGGAAATCCTCCGACCGAACGGAAGGTGCAGAGACTGTTCCGCAGAGAAGAGGTTTCCTACCTGATCAAAAAGTGTAATGACTTCGGTGCGGGCGGTGTATCCGTGGCAATCGGAGAGCTTGCCGACGGACTTCGTGTGGAACTGGATAAAGTACCGAAAAAATATGCAGGTCTGGACGGGACAGAGCTGGCGATCTCCGAATCCCAGGAGCGTATGGCGGTCGTGATCGCACCGGAGAATGTAGAACAGTTTCTGGCTTACGCGGCAGAAGAAAATCTGGAGGCTGTCCCTGTGGCGGTCGTTACAGAAGATCCGCGCCTTGTCCTGATCTGGAGAGGAAAAGAGATCGTGAATCTTTCCCGTGCTTTTCTGGATACGAACGGTGCGCATCAGGAAACTGCGGTAACGGTAGAGATCCCCTCTGAAAAAGAGAACTATCTGAAGAAGATTTCTATCGGCAAAGTTGCTGAGGATTTGGAAAAGAATGACGTAAAAGCAGCCTGGCTGGATATGCTTGCTGATCTGAACGTATGCTCCCAGAAAGGTCTGGTTGAGATGTTTGACGCATCGATCGGTGCGGGAAGTGTCTATATGCCGTATGGCGGAAAATATCAGCTGACCGAGACACAGTCCATGGTTGCCAGAGTACCCGTCATGACAGGAAAATGCGACGCAGTCAGCATGATGAGTTATGGTTTTGATCCGTATCTGTCGAGCTGGAGCCCGTATCACGGAGCGGTCTATGCCGTTCTGGAATCTGTTTCCAAGATCGTTGCCGCCGGCGGTGATTACAGAAAGATCCGTTTCTCCTTCCAGGAATATTTCCGCAGGATGAGCGAAGATCCCACCCGCTGGAGCCAGCCGTTTGCCGCACTGCTCGGTGCATACAGTGCCCAGCTCGGGTTCGGCCTGCCGTCCATCGGGGGCAAGGATTCCATGTCCGGGTCCTTTAATGATATTGATGTTCCGCCGACACTGGTATCCTTCGCGGTCGATATGGCTCTGGAGCAGGATATCATTACTCCGGAACTGAAAAGAGCTGGTGACAAGCTGATGCTGTTCACCATTCAGACAGATGAGTATGATCTGCCGGATTATGCGCAGATCATGAAGATGTACGAAGTGATTCACGGCCTGATTCAGGACAGGAAGATTGTTTCTGCGTATGCTCTGGATTCCAAAGGCCTTGCAGCCGCCATCAGTAAGATGGCATTCGGAAATAAACTCGGAGCATCCATCCGCGCCTGCATGAAGCCTGAGGAAGCATTTGCTCCTGCTTTCGGCTGTCTGGTGGCGGAAGTAGATGCCGGCGATACAGACGCGGTAAAAGAAGCAATGGAGAAAGCAGGGCTTCGCGATCATGTATCGATCTGCGGATCAGTTCTGGAAGAAGCAGTTCTGAAACATGGAGATACAGTCATTCCGATGGACGATGCTCTTGCTGCCTGGACGGGAACACTGGAAAAAGTATTCCCGACGAAGGCAAGCCGGGATACCTCAGAACTGCCTCTGAAGCTGTATGATACAGATAAAATCTACATCTGCAGGAACAAAATAGCAAAACCTACGGTATTCATTCCGGTATTCCCGGGCACGAACTGTGAGTATGATTCTACACGGGCATTCGAGCGCGCGGGTGCAAATGTTGTGACGAAAGTATTCCGGAATCTGACTGCAGAGGATATCAGAGATTCCGTCGATGAATATGTAAAGGCCATTGATCAGGCACAGATCATCATGTTCCCGGGCGGCTTTTCCGCAGGGGATGAGCCGGAGGGTTCTGCAAAGTTTTTTGCAACGGCATTCCGCAATGCAAAGATCAAAGAGGCAGTCGAACGTCTGCTGAATCAGCGGGATGGTCTGGCACTGGGAATCTGTAATGGTTTCCAGGCATTAATCAAACTTGGTCTGGTACCCTACGGACAGATACAGGATGGCAGCGGGGACTCCCCGACCCTGACCTACAACACCATCGGACGTCATATTTCCAAGATGGTCTATACGAAAGTAGTGACAAATAAATCCCCCTGGCTTGCAGGTGCTGAGCTCGGAAAAGTCTATACGAATCCGGCCTCACACGGAGAAGGCAGATTTGTAGCGCCGAAAGAGTGGCTGGACAAGCTGATCGAAAATGGACAGGTAGCAACACAGTATGTCAATGAAAAAGGAGTCCCGACCATGGATGAGGAGTGGAACATCAACGGCTCCTATATGGCGATCGAGGGAATCACCAGCCCGGATGGACGCGTGCTCGGCAAGATGGCGCACTCGGAGCGGCGCGGTGACGGTGTTGCGATCAATATTTACGGGGAACAGGATATGAAGATCTTTGAATCCGGAGTTGCATTCTTCAGAGATTAACAGATGAAAATTAATTACCTGTAATCCTATTGACATAGTGGGAAATATATGTTATAGTTATTCCGGTTCCAAAAAGCGGCAGTCTGTACTGTGCGGTCTGCCGTAAAGGGAATACCGGAAAGAGAGAATACTATGAACGTATATTTTGATAATGCGGCAACAACGGCAATGAGCCGTGCCGCTCTGGATGAAATGATCCCCACCCTGACAGAGACATGGCAGAATCCTTCGAGTCTTCATACACCGGGACAGCTGGCGAAAGAGAAGCTCGAAGAAGCCCGCGCGCAGATCGCGGAATGTCTGGGGGCGCTGCCCGGTGAAATTTACTTTACTTCCGGTGGAAGTGAAGCGGATAACCAGGCAATCGTGTCTGCTGCCAGATGGGGAGCGAAGAGAGACAAAAAACATATTATTTCTACGAAGATGGAGCACCATGCAGTGCTCCACACCCTTCAGAAGCTGGAAAAAGAAGGCTTTGAAGTGACTTACCTGGATGTATATGAGGATGGTATTGTTCATACAGAGGATGTTGAAGCAGCTATCCGGCCGGATACCTGTCTGGTAACGGTCATGTATGCCAACAATGAGATCGGAAGCATCCAGCCGATTGCAGAGATCGGTGCTGTCTGCAGCGAGAAGAAAGTATTTTTCCATACGGATGCAGTACAGGCTGTCGGGCATGTTGATATTGATGTCAGGAAACAGAATATTGATATGCTTTCCCTGTCCGCACATAAATTCCATGGCCCGAAGGGCATCGGATGCCTGTATGCCAGAAAGGGAATCCTTCTGTCAAACATCATAGAAGGCGGCGCACAGGAAAGAGGGAAACGGGCAGGCACAGAGAATATACCTGCAATTCTTGGCATGGCGGCGGCATTAAAGGATGTCCTTGCCCACAGGGAAGAGAATAATGCAAAGATTTCTGCGATGCGTGACCGGCTGATCGAAGGCGTTATGCAGATCCCGCACACAAAGCTGAACGGACATGCTGTAAAGAGACTTCCCGGAAATACCAATTTCTGTTTTGAGGGCATTGAGGGAGAATCCCTGCTGCTGCTTCTTGATATGAAAGGAATTGCGGCATCCTCAGGATCTGCATGTACGTCCGGATCCCTGGATCCGTCCCATGTGCTGCTCGCGATCGGGCTTCCGCATGAGGTCGCGCACGGATCTCTGCGGATGACGCTGTCGGAGTACAATACCATGGAAGAAGTCGAATATGTAATCAGTCAGCTTCCCGGAATTATAGAATATCTGAGAGACATGTCACCGGTCTGGGAAGCACTTCAGAAGGGAGAAAAACAATATGTTATACAGTGAAAAAGTAATGGACCATTTCCAGCATCCGAGAAATGTCGGAAAGATTGAAGACGCTGACGGCGTCGGTGAAGTAGGCAATGCAAAATGCGGAGATATCATGAAGATGTATCTGAAGATCGATGAGGATCAGACCATCACAGATTGTAAGTTCAACACATTCGGGTGCGGATCCGCTATCGCCACGAGTTCCATGGCGACCGAACTGATCAAGGGAAAGAAGGTAAGCGAGGCGCTTGAGCTTTCGAACCGTGCCGTTGTGGAAGCACTGGACGGTCTCCCTGCACAGAAAATCCACTGTTCCGTACTGGCCGAAGAAGCGGTAAAAGCAGCTGTGAAGGACTATTATGACCGGAACGGGATCGACTATGATCCGGAAGTATTCGGACAGGTCGCGAGCTGTGAACATTGTAATCATTAATGAAAGTCTCGCTCCGGCGAGCCGGATCGCCGTACCAATGACGTTCAGCGTCAAAGGTGCGGCGTTTTTTATGCGCTGATTAATCAAGTACGCCTCGGCGTACTTGCCGCGGCGCGCTTTCCGCTTGCGCGCCTGCGGTCCGCCGGAGGCTTCAATCTTCAGCGCAGGTATGAAACCCATGCTGAAGACGAAAATGTTAATTTGGCGCATTCCTCTCACGACTAAAGTCACGAGAATCCTGCGCTGAATATTGAAAAGGAAGGATAATCTGTGTATAATTCTACTATTGTGTAAATCATTTACGGACTTTTTGGGAAGGACAGCAATAAAGGAGAAGTATGGAAACACGTAAAATTTTGAGAAACAGAGCCTATTTGTATCTTACGGAGTTTTTCGCGGGAATGTCTGTGATGGCGGTTGAACTGGGAGCCAGCCGGCTTCTTGCTCCCTATTTCAGTTCCTCGCAGATTGTGTGGACGATCATTATCGGAACCATCATGATCGCAATGGCCCTTGGGAATATCTACGGAGGAAAGTCTGCCGACAAAGATCCGAATCCGGACCGTCTGTACAAAAGGATCATTATAGCCGCCATCTGGATCGCACTGATCCCGGTACTGGGAAAATATATCATCCTTGCCATTTCAGCTGTCGTCATCTTTGCGGTCAACGCGAACTTCCTGATCATTGCAGCCTTTGCGGCCTGTATGATCCTGTTTGTATTTCCGCTTTTTCTGCTGGGTACCGTGACGCCGTCTCTGGTCAAATATGCCGTCAATGATCTGGACGACAGCGGAAAAACGGTTGGCTTCTTAAATGCTTCGAATACAATCGGCAGCATTATCGGAACCTTTGTACCGACCTTTCTGACGATTCCCGCGGTGGGAGTATCGGTTACCTTTATCATTTTTGCCGCTATTCTTCTGGCAATTGCGCTCATCTATTTTGGCAGCGCCAGACAGAAATCCGTGCGCGCCGCGGTCGGGATCGGAGCCGTGATCCTCGCATGCTTTACCGGAAGCACGGACAGTTTCGCTTTCTGGGAGGACAACCTGTCCTTTGAAGGGGAATCGGTTTATAATTACCTGCAGGTGAAGGAAGACGACCGGGCCGTTTATCTGGCCACGAACGTGCTTTTCGGGGTGCAGTCTGTCTATGTCAAAGACGGGAGCCTGACCGGCATGTATTATGATTATGCCATGGCGGCGCCGTTCATGGCGGATGTCCATGAGAAGGAAAATCTGGACGTGCTGATTCTCGGCATGGGGACAGGGACCTACGCAACGCAGTGCGGAAATTATTTTGACAACCTGAACATGGAGGGCGTGGAGATCGATCAGGATATCACGGATCTCTCCGTGGATTATTTCCATCTTTCGGAGGATATTCCGGTCGTCACCTATGACGGCAGAGCTTTTCTGAATGCAGTGGACAAAACCTATGATGTGATTATGGTAGATGCCTATCAGGATATCACCATTCCGTTTCAGATGTCGACCGTCGAATTTTTTGCATTGGTGCGGGACCATCTGAATCCGGACGGCGTTCTGGTCATCAATATGAATATGCGCGGGCAAAAAGAGGGAAACATCAACCAGTATCTTTCTGATACGGTATCGGATGTATTTTCAGAGGTTTATACTGTGGACTGTAAATATAACACTAACCGGGAACTGTTTGCCTCCAATAATCCGGAAATGCTGAATGTGTTCCGAAAGAATATGGAGCTGGAAGACAGCAGCGCTCTTTTGTCCATGATGCAGGAAGTCCGGGACAACCTGACCCGCTATGAAGCAGGGCCTTATCTGATGACGGATGACAAGGCTCCGGTCGAACTGCTCGGCATGCGCGTGATTGATGACATTATTGCGGATGAAGTGAGCTATTACAAGCAGATCTATCAGGAAAAGGGAATTTCCGGTTTGCTTGATGAAGTAAGATAGAGGCCGAAAAGAAGGAGTTTTATGATATGACAAAACTGGCTTTAAGTGATGAAATACTGATGCAGATACAGCAGCCGGCCCGGTATATAGGAAACGAAGTGAACATGGTGAGAAAGAATCCTGCAGACGTGGATATCCGTTTTGCGATCTGTTTTCCGGATGTTTATGAAATCGGCATGTCACATCTGGG
Source organism: uncultured Lachnospiraceae bacterium (assembly GCA_946546945.1). Taxonomy (GTDB): domain Bacteria; phylum Bacillota; class Clostridia; order Lachnospirales; family Lachnospiraceae; genus Eubacterium_I. The sequence goes on along the minus strand of CAMNOU010000036.1, from coordinate 9,133 downwards.
GATACAGATTCTTTATGATATGTTTAACAAAAGGGAGGATGTTTACTGTGAGCGGGTCTATTCTCCGTGGCCGGATCTTCATGCCATCATGAAGGAAAAGGAGATCGCGCTGTTTGCGCTGGAATCGCAGGATCCGGTCCGGTCTTTTGATTTCCTCGGCATGACGCTGCAGTATGAGATGTGTTATCCGAATATTCTGCAGATTCTGGATCTTTCACAGATTCCGCTCAGAAGCAGAGATCGTTCCGATACCGATCCGATCGTGATCGGGGGCGGGCCCTGTACCTATAATCCGGAGCCGGTCGCAGATTTCTTTGATATCTTTTATATCGGGGAAGGAGAGACCGTGTACGATGATCTTTTCGACCTTTATAAAGCGCATAAAGACAGCGGCAGGTATGACCGGAAGAAATTCCTGAGGGAAGCAGGAAAGATTCCGGGACTGTATGTCCCTGCACTGTATGAAGTCAGATATAAAGAGGATCAGACGATTGCTTCGTTTACACCTGTTTATGACGATGTACCGGCAGTCATCGAACGGCAGGTCGTATCGGATATGACAGCGGCTGATTATCCGGAAAAACCGCTGGTCCCGTTTATTAAAGTCACGCAGGACCGCGTGGTGCTGGAAATTATGCGGGGATGTATCCGGGGATGCCGGTTCTGTCAGGCCGGAATGGTCTACCGTCCTTTGCGGGAGCGGGATGTGGAGTTCTTAAAAGAAAAGGCTCACCGGATGCTCGTGAATACCGGGCATGAGGAAATATCCCTCAGTTCTTTGAGTTCCAGTGACTATACCGGGCTGGAAGAACTGCTGAATTATTTGATTGAGAATTTTAAATCCAAACATGTCAATATTTCGCTGCCTTCTCTCCGGATCGACAATTTCTCGCTCGATGTCATGGGGAAGGTACAGGATATTAAAAAGAGCAGCCTGACGTTTGCACCGGAAGCGGGATCGCAGAGACTGCGCGATGTCATTAATAAAGGTCTGACCGAAGAGGATATCCTGCACGGTGCCGGACTCGCCTTTAAGGGAGGATGGCAGAAGGTCAAGCTGTATTTTATGCTGGGACAGCCGAATGAGACCGTGGAGGATATGCGGGCAATCGGAGAACTGGCAGAAAAAATCGCAGAGCGCTATTATGAGATCCCGAAGGAGAAAAGAAACGGAAAATGTCAGATAACGGTCAGCACTTCCTTTTTTGTGCCGAAACCGTTTACGCCGTTTCAGTGGAGTCCCATGTGCACTAAAGAAGATTTTCTGAGCCGTGCGCATGTGGTCAATGAGACGATCAAAGCGCAGCTCAATAAAAAGAGTATCAAATACAACTGGCACGAGGCAGATGTAACCATCATAGAAGGAATTCTGGCCCGCGGAGACCGCAGGCTCTGTGACGTGCTGGAAAAGGTCTATGAAAAGGGCGGAATCTTTGCTGCCTGGTCTGAATATTTTGATGACGGCATATGGCAGGAGGCTTTCGCGGAGAGCGGGCTGGATCTTTCTTTTTATACGACAAGGGAACATCCTGAGGAAGAAATCTTCCCGTGGGATTTTATCGATGCCGGCGTCACGAAACAGTTTCTGTTAAGAGAGTGGCATCATGCGCTTTCGGGCGAGGTGACCCCGAACTGCCGTCAGAAGTGTTCCGGGTGCGGGGCATTAAAATATCAGGGAGGCGTATGCTTTGAAGATAAGAATTAAGTTCAGAAAAAATGGAGTCATGCGCTTTATCGGGCACCTGGATATCATGCGCTGTTTCCAGAAAGCAATGAGAAGGGCAGACATTGATATCGCCTATTCGGAGGGCTTCAGCCCGCATCAGATCATGTCTTTTGCGGCGCCGCTCGGTGTGGGCATCACGAGCGACGGGGAGTATCTGGATATTGAAGTGAACAGTTCTCAGTCCTCTGCAAACGCGATCGCTGCTCTGAATGCGGTCATGCCGGAGGGCATTGAGGTCACCGAATACACGGCTCTTCGCCAGGGGGCGAAAAAAGCGATGACAGCCGTGGCCGCGGCGGATTATATTGTGTATTTTAAAAAGACAGAAGATTTCACGCAGGAAGAAATCCGGAAAGGCATTGCATCCTATTACACGAATCGTCCGCAGATTCTGATTACCAAAAAGACCAAGAAGAGCGAACGGACCATCGATGTCAAACCGCTGATTTACCGGTTCCTGCCTTACGGGGACGGTCCTCAAATGCACATCGCAGCCGGTGACCGCATCACACAGCTGGATGGATGCCGTGGATTTTTTCTGCAGTTATGCACCGGAAGCACAGATAATACCAAACCGGAACTGATCCTGCAGGATTTTTACGCGTACTTCGGGAAAACATACGATTCTTACAATATGCAGATTCACAGGCTGGAAGTGTATGAGCAGACAGAACATGGGTTATCTGCGCTGTATAAGGCCGGAGATCCGGTGCCTGCGGAGCGGGAAGTATGAAAAAGATAATCATTACAAAGCTTACCTTTCGGGGGGCCGGACAGCTTCTGGCCGGACTGTTTGACGAATCCCGCATGATCGAGGCGCATGTGGAGAACCCATCCGGGAAAGATCCGGAGGTTGTCCGGCTGGGCAATATCTATGTCGGGAAGGTAAGCAGTATCGTTAAAAACATTGGAGCGGCTTTTGTAGATATCGCTCCCGGACTTTCGTGTTATTATCCGTATCAGGATCACACAGAACCGGTATTTGTCCGGAAAACGTCCAAAAAGCCGCTGGCGGTCAGCGATGAGATCCTTGTGCAGATTCAGCAGGAACGCATCAAAACAAAAGCTCCCATGGTGTCATCCAATCTGAACCTGGCGGGAAGATATGCGGTTATCACTTCGGAGAACAAACGGATCGGCATCTCTTCCAGGCTCAGACCTGAAACCAGGGAGAACCTGAAAACGCTGATCAGCAGACACTATCCGGGACCTTACGGTGTCATCGTCCGGACCAATGCGGCACAGGCGCCGGAGGAGGATCTTCTTTCGGAAATCACATTTCTGTCGGGACAGATGGATGATCTGATCCGGAAAGCTGCCTCCAGGGCATGCTTTTGCTGTATGTATCATTCCGAACCAAAATATCTGGACTTTCTTCGAAATGTTTACAGCAGTGATCTCGGAGAGATCGTGACAGATCAGAAGGATATTTTTGAGCAGCTTTGTGCGTACTGCTCCAGGTATGAAGATATGAAAGGGATCTCTGTCCGCCTGTATGAGGATGATTCCTATCCGTTATCTGCCCTTTATAACATGGAGCGCCTGCTGGAGCGGGCGGTCTCGAAAAAAGTCTGGCTTCCTTCCGGCGGTTTTCTCGTTATTGAACCGACCGAAGCTCTGACCGTGATTGACGTGAACACCGGAAAAAGCCGGGGAGGCAGCGATCCGCAGATACAGTATAAGAAGACAAATCTGGAGGCGGCAGCTGAGATTGCCCGGCAGATCAGGCTCCGCAACCTGTCCGGTATCATTATCATAGACTTTATAGATATGAAAAACAAAGACGATCAGCAGGCACTTCTGGAAGCGCTGAAGATGTGTGTCAGAGAAGATCCGCTGCCGGTTCAGATCCATGATATCACACGTTTAAATCTGGTGGAAATGACGCGCAGAAAAAGGGAAAAACCGCTTGCCGCCCAGTTGGCTGCGGCGGCGGATCTTTCTTGAGCAGTCCGCAAAAAGTGCCAGAAAAGCATTGACAAGGACGGCAGCATATGCTAGTATAATCTGGATGCCGCGCAGTGAGGTATAAGTCTGCTTATCTGCAGCACCGAAACTGGCGAGTAATGATAATAGGAGGTGCCATATGTACGCAATTATAGCAACAGGTGGTAAACAGTACAAAGTATCCGAAGGCGATATCATTACCATTGAAAAGCTTGGTGTGGAGGCTGGAGAGACAGTCACATTTGACCAGGTATTAGCAGTCAGCGACGGAGAGATCAAAATCGGTAATCCGACCGTTGAGAATGCTACTGTTGAAGCGTCTGTCGTAAAGAACGGCCGTGCGAAAAAGGTAACTGTTTACAAGTTCAAGAGAAAAACAGGTTATCATAAGAAAAACGGACACAGACAGTGCTTTACTCAGGTTAAGATTGACAAGATCAATGCTTAATCCGGGAACAGACGGATTATGGTAAAGATAACTTTTTTCCAGGATCAGAAGCAGCGGCTGACCGGATTTGAATGCCGGGATCACGCAGAGTTTGCCGACGAGAATGACATTGTCTGTGCGGCGGTCTCCGCGTTGGTGATCAACTGCATGAACTCTGTGGAGATGCTTACGGATGCCCGGTTTGTCAGTGACATCTGTGAGGCTGATGCAAGGATTGAATTTCATCTTGAGGATGAAGAATCAGAGGATGCGCAGCTTCTTCTGAAATCCCTTGCTCTGGGGCTGGAAGAAATGGAACGAAACAACGAAGAATATATTGACGTGATCTTCGAGGAGGTGTAAGAAACATGATGAACATGAATCTTCAGTTCTTTGCTCACAAGAAGGGTGTCGGTTCTACCAAGAACGGACGTGATTCCGAGTCCAAGAGATTAGGAGCCAAGAGAGCAGACGGACAGTTTGTGAAAGCTGGAAACATCTTATACAGACAGCGCGGTACCAAGATTCACCCGGGTGTGAATGTGGGAATCGGCGGAGATGACACACTGTACGCTAAGGTTGACGGTGTATTAAGATTTGAGAGAAAAGGAAGAGACAAAAAGCAGGCTTCCGTTTATCCAGTAGCAAGCAACGAATAATTTACACACAATAGACTCGACTATTCAGGCCGGGTCTTTTGTTTATATGTGACGATACTTGAATTTTGATTAAAGAGGGTATACTATGTTTGCAGACCGTGCAAGAATCATTATCAAATCCGGAAAGGGCGGAGACGGGCATGTAAGTTTCCGCAGAGAGAAATATGTGCCCAACGGCGGACCGGACGGCGGAGACGGCGGAAAGGGCGGAGACGTGATCTTTGAAGTAGATGACGGCCTGAATACACTGACTGATTTCCGTCATAAAAGAAAATATGCGGCGGGAAACGGAGAAGAAGGAAAAAAACGCAACTGCCATGGCAAAAACGGAGAGGATCTGATCGTGAAAGTACCAGCCGGTACGGTGATCCGGGATGCGGAATCCGGAAAAGTCATCGCAGACATGTCAGGCGGCAGCCGTCGGCAGATCATCTTGAGAGGCGGACGGGGCGGCAACGGAAACCAGCATTATGCCACATCTACGATGCAGGCGCCGAAATATGCGCAGCCCGGACAGCCGGCGATTGAACTTGAGGTGATGCTTGAGCTGAAGGTGATTGCGGACGTAGGCCTTGTCGGATTCCCGAATGTCGGAAAATCAACGCTCCTTTCCAGGGTGACCAATGCGCAGCCGAAGATCGCGAATTATCATTTTACTACCCTGAATCCGAATCTGGGCGTTGTGGATCTCGAGGAAGGACAGGGGTTTGTCATCGCGGATATTCCCGGCCTGATCGAAGGAGCTTCGGAGGGCGTCGGTCTGGGGCATGAGTTTTTGCGGCATATTGAGCGCACGAAGATGATGATTCACATGGTGGATGCGGCCTCCACGGAAGGAAGAGATCCGATTGCAGATATCTATGCCATCAATAAGGAACTGGAGGCGTATGATCCGGGCTTATGCAAAAAACCCCAGATCATAGCTGCCAACAAGATCGATGCCATCTATGGCGGAGATGAGGATCCGGTAGAGAAGCTGCGAAGAGAATTCGAACCACAGGGAATCCCGGTATATCCGATCAGCGCGGTGACCGGGCAGGGACTGAAAGAGCTGCTGTACGCAGTATGGAACCTCCTGCAGACCCTGGATGACGCGCCGATCGTATTTGAGCAGGAATTCTTCCCGGAGACGTCTCTCTACGCAGATGAGCCATATACTGTTTCCTATGATGAAAAGGAACAGGAGTATGTGATCGAAGGGCCCAGGATCGAAAAAATGCTTGGCTATACAAACCTGGAGTCCGAGAAAGGATTTCTCTTTTTCCAGCGCTTCCTGAGAGACCAGGGGATCCTCAAAGAGCTCGAAGATCTCGGGATTCAGGAGGGCGATACGGTCCGGATCTACGGTCTGTCCTTTGATTATTATAAATAATGAGAGCAAACGATAAAGAGGAAATGATATGACAAGCAAACAAAGAGCATATTTAAAGGGGCTTGCGATGAATCTGGATCCCGTTTTTCAGATCGGGAAGGGCAGTGTCTCCCCGGAGAACATTGCCGCGATCAGCGAGGCATTTAACACGAGAGAACTGATCAAGGTCTCCATCCTGAAAAACTGTGCGGATGACCCGCGCCAGATCGCAGAAATGGTCGCGGAGCGTACGCATTCTCAGGTGGTACAGGTCATCGGCAAAAAAATTGTTTTATACAAACCGGATAAAGACAAACCCAAAATCATCTTACCGAAAGCGTAACATCAAAGAACAGAAGGGGTGATTATTTTGGGTCCGATCAGACAGAAGACAGGAATATTCGGGGGAACCTTCAACCCGATCCATTACGGGCATCTGCTGATTGCAGAATGCGCCAGGGCGCAGTTCGGGCTGGACAGGGTGATTTTCATCCCGACCGGGCAATCCCCGCACAAAGAATATATGGGAGCCGATATGAGCCAGCACCGGTGCGAGATGACCAGACTGGCGATTCAGGGGAATCCGTTTTTTGAAATATCAGAGTACGAGATTCACAATACCGGCATCAACTATACCTGGCAAACGTTAAAGAATTTTGAACAGGAATATCCCGGCAATGAACTTTACTTTATCCTCGGCGCAGACTCGCTGTTCGATTTTAGCGGCTGGAGACATCCGGAACGGATCGCGAAGGAGGCTGTGATCCTCGCGGCGGTAAGAGGCGTGTATGACACGGCAGCCGTTGATGAGCAGATCAGATGTCTTTCCGGACTCTACGAAGGAGATTTTCGCAGAATCGACAGTCCCGGATTTGATCTGTCCAGCCAGAATATAAGAACAAGAATTGCCGCACAGGCTCCGGTGCGCTATATGGTGCCGGAAGCTGTGGAAGCCTATATCCGCGAACATCATCTATATAAGCTATGAAGATAAAAGAAATACAGAATGATCTGAAAAAGAAACTGAAACCTTCCCGCTACCGTCATACACTGGGAGTCGTGGAGACGGCATCAAAACTTGCCGGGCGGTATCAGTACGATGAAAAGAAAGCAGAACTGGCAGCCCTTCTTCACGACTGCGCGAAGTATATTCCGGATGAAGAGAAGATCGCAATGTGTCATGAAAACGGGATTCCTGTCAGTGACGCAGAACTGAGGAATCCTTCCCTGCTTCACGCAAAATGCGGAGCCGTCCAGGCAGAACAGCTCTACGGTATCAGCGATCCGGAAATTCTTCACGCGATCCGCGTTCACACGACCGGTGTTCCGGACATGAACCTTCTGGATAAGATTATCTTTGTCTCAGACTATATAGAGCCGGGCAGGGATCAGGCTCCCCGCCTGAAAGAACTGCGAAAGCTGGCTATGGAAGATCTGAATCAGACGACCTGCCGGATTCTGGAGGATACAGTATCTTATTTACGCAGCCGGGATGATCAGAGTCTGGATGAGACAACTCTGAAAGCCTGGCAATACTATGAGAAACTTTGTGGAGGAAAAGACAGGAATGAGTGATCATATTTCAAGAGAAATGGCAAAAATCGCCTGCCATGCACTGAATGAGAAAAAAGCACAGGATCTGCGTGTGATCGATATCAGCGGAATATCCGTCATCGCTGACTACTTCGTGATTGCCAGTGCGGCAAACACCAATCAGCTCCAGGCAATGATGGACGCTGTAGATGAGGAACTCTATAAAGCAGGCTATACGTGTTCTCAGACAGAGGGAAACCGTAATTCCAGCTGGGTTCTTATGGATTACAAAGACATCATCGTGCATCTGTTTTCCGTAGAAGACCGTCTGTTCTATGATCTCGAAAGAATCTGGCAGGACGGCAAATTCATCTCTCCGGACGAACTGTAAGAAGTATGAAAAAAGACGGCCGGAAAGAATATTCCGTAAGCAAAGGGGCATCGTGCAGATGCCCCTTTTTTTAAGTTAATCAAGTACGCCTCGGGCGTACTTGCCGCGGCGCGCTTTCCTCTTGCGCGCCTGCGATCCGCAGGAGGCTTCAAACTTCGTCGCGAGGTTGGACTCATGACGAAGAAGGATTGTTGATAAGTGCTTCCTCCCACGACTGAAGTCACGGGAATCCGCGCGACGAAGTTTTGAAATAGCCAATGAGTTAAAAGCGCTTCACTAAGGATGCGCAGCTCGCAGAAAGGAAAATCAGAACAGGCGGAATACTCCGAAGACCTTTCCGAGGATCACCGGTGATTCTACAATGATGGGATCCATGTGGTCATTCTCCGGCTGCAGACGGATATATCCGTCTTCTTTATAAAAAGTCTTTACTGTTGCGGAATCATCGACAAGAGCCACTACGATCTCTCCGTTCTTCGCAGTGCTCTGCTGCTGAACAAGGATCAGATCTCCGTCAAAGATACCTGCATTGATCATGCTTTCCCCTTTTACGCGCAGCATAAACGTCTGGACGTTGGGCATATATTCTGCCGGAATCGGAAAATAGTTGTTGATATTCTGTGCCGCAAGGATCGGTTCTCCTGCGGCCACCTGTCCGACCAGCGGAACATTCACGACCTCACGGCGTGTGAGATTAAAAGTGTCGTCTACGATCTCGATCGCTCTGGGCTTCGTAGGGTCGCGCCGGATGTAACCGTTCTTCTCGAGCGTCTCCAGATGCGCATGTACAGAAGAGGTGGACTTAAGGTGAACGGCATCACAGATCTCCCGGACAGCGGGAGGGTAGCCCTTCGAAAGAATCGCCGACTTGATAAACTCCAGTATTTCCTGCTGTTTTGCACTGATTTTTCCTTTTGCCATATTCAATATCTCCTTCTATTATAGATTCGTAAAGTTCTGTCAGACATTTTCGTTATTTTTCTAGTTGTATGATAACATAATTTTCTCTGAATAGCAAACATATATTCCGAAAATGTGTTCGAAAAATGTTGGGATACAATAGATAGGTAACAGAATAAGTATGAGGATTCACCTCTGT
>CAMNOU010000035.1 GCA_946546945.1 uncultured Lachnospiraceae bacterium | reverse complement strand
ACAATAGAAAAACATATATAACGGATGTTCTGGTCGTTGGCGGCGGACTTGGCGGTGCAGTTATGGCACAGAAACTCCACATGCTTAAGCCGGATGTTAAGATCACGATCATGGAAAAAGGTTATTTCGGATATACCGGTCAGACCACAAAAGCCGGACATGGTATGTGCATGCTGTCTCCGGAAGCAGGAGATGACATCTATGAAATGGTGAAAGAACAGGTAGAACTGAATCCGTATGGTACATACCTGAACGACCAGGAATATACGATGGAATATCAGAAAGAGCAGTACACCTATATTCAGGAACTCGAGCGCATGGGCGGTAAGTTCTCCCATGAGCCGGACGGAAGCCTGCATCATCACCATGAGTTCGAAGGCAAGAAGATCTCTGCAGTTCAGATCGACATTGATTTCATGACACCGTTCTGCAAACAGGTTATGGCAGGCGGCGCGCAGATTTTAGAGCGTACATATTTTACCGATCTTCTGACCAATGACGGCAAGGTAGTCGGCGCAGTTGGTTTCAATCTGGATACAACCGAATTTGTTGTTGTACGCGCAAAAGAAGTGGTTCTTGCGACCAACGAGTTCAATCCATCCTGCAGAGATATGTTCTATGCACCGGCAACCGGTTATATGGCAGCTTATGAGGCAGGCGCACAGCTTCGAAACGTAGAGCATCTGACCGAGTGGGATCTGGTTTACAGAAATACCGGTAACTTCCTGTATGGTGTTCACTGGGTAGTAAGTAACAGCAAGGGAGAGAACATCTTCAGAAAATATAATTCACACTCCTTAGAAGAGTTGGATGTTACCCTGATCCGCGGTATGGCAAAAGAGCTTGAAATGGGTAATGGCCCGCTGGTTGCAGACTTCACACAGATGCAAAAGACCAATGAGGGCGCTGACGGCTTCTTCCATGGAATCGAAATGAAGCAGAGACTGGAACTGGATGAGTTTATCCGGAATCATCAGGATATCGATCTGAGCAATCCGAAGCCGGAGGTATCCGTATCCTATCGTGTCAGCATCCGTTCCCTGCGCATCGATGTAGAGGGCAAGACAAGCGTTCCGCATCTGTGGGGCCTTGGCCAGATGACCACAGCCGGTTCCGCACATGGAAGCTGGGTACACGGCGACGGACTTGGCGTTGCTTCCAAGACCGGTCTGATGACTGCAAAAGCAATGGCAAAATACATTGACGATTCCGAACTTGGTGAGATCGATGAAGAGCAGGTTGAATTCTTCCGCAAGAGAATCTTCGAAGCGGCAGAATACAAAGGCGAGTTCCGCCCGGATCATGTGATCCGCCATATCTCCCGTCTGATCAAGAAGCCGGAATACAGCTTCAATAAGACAGAAGAGACCATGACAGAGCTGATCGCAGAGCTGAACGAGATCCGTGATCAGTACAAAGATATGATTCATCTGCCGAAGGTAAACGGTCATTATCTTGCAAAAGCAATCGAACTGCGTACGATGATTGATATGCTGGAAATGATGTTCATGGTATTCAAGGTGAGAAAAGAGAGCCGCGGCTGCTTCAGCCGTCTGGATTATCCGGAGCGCGATGACAAGAACTGGCTCAAGTGGGTCATCCTTGAAAAAGGTGAGGACGGAAAACCGTCTATCTTCACAGAACGCATTCCGATTGAACGCTATCCGTTTAAGCCGGAAGGCTGGCAGGAAATCGAAATTGCAAATTAGAAACCAGTCTGAATTCATCCGACAGCTGAGATAAGGGGAGACAAATCGTCTCCCCTTTTTGATCGGTTACTTTTATTTTGACAGATGTCTTGATGTGAAACCTCATAGGTGGTAGAATAACAACACACGAAGTTCGTTTTGCCTGCATGGATAAAGAAGGAGCGACATACGGACGATAGAATCACTGCGTGAATCTGGTACTAAGATTGTGGAAGCAGATATACAGAGGTGCTTGACTGGAATTAAAAGCACGATACAAGAGCATCCTGCCTGTTGCGGGATGTTTTTTATGCCATAGAAAATTGCGATTTCCTATGGCATAAAAAACGCTCCTCTTAGGATGCGCAGCTCGCAGAAAAGGGTACCGGGCTTCAAAAAGACCCTTGTATGAAATATTGTTCAAATAATCCCGCGATTATTTACCTGTAGTCACTTGAAAAATATACCAGATTTGTGTATATTTAATATGAATACTATTCTTGATAATGATAACATGACATGGTTGTCGTTTGTAATAGATTGCGATGCAGTATTATGAAAAAGGAAAGAAATAGAAAAGAAAAAGGAAATAAAAAAGAAGAAGTAACAGCCGGGAAAAAGAAAGGCAAAGGTTCGCTGATTGCGCTGATCCTGATTTTTGCGGCAGGCATGGGTATATTATTGTATCCGACGTTTTCGGACTGGTGGAACTCTTTCCATCAGACCAGGGCGATTGCCAGCTACGTAGAACAGGTAGCGGCCATGGATACAGAAGAGCTGGACCGCATGTGGGAGGAGGCTGAAAAATACAACGAACGGCTCCGGGAGAAAACAAACCGGTTTCTGATGTCGGAAGAAGAGGTCGAAGAGTACAATAGTATTCTTGACGCGACTGGTACCGGTATCATGGGATATATTGACATTCCGAAGATCGATGTCTCGCTTCCGGTATATCATGGAACAGATGAGGCGGTTTTGCAGATTGCGATCGGGCACATTGAAGGCAGTTCACTGCCGGTTGGCGGTCCGGGTACCCACTGTGTGGTATCGGGGCACAGAGGACTCCCCTCCGCAAAGCTGTTCACAGATATTGACCGGCTGGAAAACGGAGACCGGTTCCTGCTTCAGATTCTGGACCGGACACTGGCATACGAAGTGGATCAGATCCATATCGTCCTGCCGGATGAACTGCAGGATCTGGAGATTGATGCAAATGAGGATTACTGTACACTGATTACCTGTACGCCATATGGTGTCAATACACACCGGCTTCTGGTCAGAGGCCATCGAGTGAAGTATGTGGATACCGATGCACACGTGACGGCCGAGGCAATGCAGTTTGAACCGGTCATCGTAGCGCCTCTGATGGCTGCTCCGATGCTGCTGATCCTTCTGATTCTGCTGCTCGTGATAACAGGCAGGAGGAACAAGAAGAAACGAATCGCAGCCCGTGTCAAAGAAGAGGAACGAAAATTCCTGGATTATAAACCTGAGACGGGATCACAGGATCCGGGTGATCCAATGGATCAGGGACCGGCGGATGCGCCGGAGAATCCGGATAATGAAAGATACAAAAAGGGATAACTATTGAAAAAAGATTGATTGGCTGATGAGTTTTTGACCGGAAAGTTGAAAGATGGATCTTAGGTAAGGAGGAGAACCATGAAAAAGTCAGAACAACAAAAAGGAATCAGGAGGAGGAAATTGCGCCGATCTGTGGTGCTCATGCTGGCTGCTGCTCTGATTACGGTATCCGGAGTGAGTGCGCTGGCAGATGGAGTTGATACAAAAAAACCTGTGTCCGTGACGGTGAATCCCGGCGGGGACGAAACCATGCAGGAGGATATCGCGAAAGCCAATGTTGTGGTAGATCTGTATAAGGTCGCGGATGCTGTTGCCCTGTCCGGATCGGATGGCTACACATTTGAGGCGGCAGAGGCGTTTGCATCGCTTTCCAATCAGATTACGGCCAATGACAATGATAATGCGGCATGGCGTTCTCTGGCGAACGCGGCTGCAGGCATTGCGCTGGGAACGGCTCCTGCAGGTGAGGATTCTGCGCAGGTACAGCCCGTTGTGACCGGCGGTGCTGTGAATGAGGCAATAAACAAGACAGATGCAGGTGCGGATCTGGCATCCGGACTTTATCTGGTGATCGCTCACGGATCCAATATCGAAGATTATATGGAAACCGTGAAAAATGAGAACAATGAGGAGTCTCTGGTCACAATCGCAAGGAGTGCAGAATATACGTACTCATTCCTGCCTGAGCTGGTGGCGCTTCCGGGAAAAGATGCGGATGAGAACGGGGTGATCAGCACGGCAAACAGCGGGGACTGGCAATATGATGTGACGATCAGCCTGAAACCGCAGCGGGAGCATTTGACAGCTGGACTTCAGATTACAAAAAAATTGGAACGCTATGAGACGAAAGATCCCGCCACTTTTGTTTTCGACATTGAGGCTGAACTGGATGGCAGGAATGTTTACAGTGATGTGGTAACCCTGACCTTTACGGATCCGGGTATGAAAACGACCCTGATCGAAGACATCCCGGTAGGTGCTGTGGTCACAGTTACCGAGACTTATTCCGGGCACAGCTACGATTTTACTTCCGGAGATTCCAAGACAGCAGTCATTGAAGCGAATAAACAGGTGGAGGTTGCATTTACCAATACGTATGATGAGACATTCCATGGCGGCGGTTCCATCGTAAATAAATTTGAAAAGCATGATGACAACTGGGATTGGGTCCCGATCATCAGTAACTGAGAGGAGGAGTTCAGATGAAAAAGAGTGTTAAAAAAAGAGTAAGTCTGTTCGTCCTCACCGGACTGGCTGCAGCAACGATATCAGGTGCTTCAATTCATACGGCATGGTCATATTTTACCACTTATGCCGAAGCGCGCGGGGGCTATACGATTCATCTCGGGGATGAAACAGAGATTAAGGAAGATTTTTCTGACTGGACAAAACATGTGGCCATTGCCAATAGTGATGATTCCCAGCCGGTCTATTTCCGTGCAAAAGTCCTTACCGGAGAGCGTTATAAAGACGGACTGACTTATTCGGTCGGAGACCTGCATGAAGGTCAGAAAGAAGTGGATGGCGACTGGACTCCGGGAGAGAAGGATTATTATTATTTCAGTAATCCGGTTCCGGCCGGTTATTCGACGCGTGAACTTCTGGTTCATATCGGGAATATTCCGGAGGACGAAACAGATACCTTTAATGTTGTTGTGGTCTATGAGAGTACACCGGTACTGTATGACCGCGACGGCAATCCCTACGCTGACTGGAATGCCAAAGTGACGCAGGGAACTACGGAAGGAGGTCTGCAGAAATGAAGAAGTTTAAGAAGTATTTAAAATCTCCGGCCTCTGCCATTTCTCTGTTTGTTCTGGCTGCTGTCCTGCTGGCGTTCTCGTCCATTGGCGCAGCAAGGGCTGCACTGACGTATTTCTCGGAGACATATGCATCACGAGTACAGATGTTTGACATCGGTGTATGGCTTCTTGAAAATGGAGACAGAGTTTCCTGGCGTGATTATAACAGTGCGGCAGACGGCACATGGAATGAAGCAACGGATGCGCTTCTGGCCAATATGCTCGGAGAAGGTGAGCAGCTCAAGATAGGGAAGGCTTATGATGAAGCGCTTTCCATTCGAAATTCCGGAAAAATTAATCACTATGCAAGAGTGACGATTTATAAATACTGGGAAGATGCGAATGGAAATAAGATGCAGAATCTGTCGCCGGGGCTGATCGATCTGAATCTGGTAAATCTTGGATCAGACTGGATTCTGGATGAATCATCCTCTACAGCAGAAAGAACGGTGCTGTATTATAACAAATTACTGAAAGCCGGTGAAACGTCAGTTCCGTTTACGGATGAGCTGACCATTGACAGTATGCTGGCAACAAAGGTCACTCAGTCAGAAGAAGCGATAACAAATGAAAAGGGTGACAATATAGGAACAAGGATTACAACGACATATGATTATGACGGAGTAAAGTTTAATATCGAAGCTACGGTTGATGCTGTTCAGGAACATAACGCACAGGATGCAATCTTGAGTGCATGGGGGCGTGAAGTGACAATCAGCAACAACAGTCTGGCATTGAAATAAAGGAGGGGATGGATGATGAGTAGTAATAGAAATAGAAATAATGTCCGTTCTCTTGCATTGTCACAGTTTAAGCTGTTTCGAATGATGTTGTTCGGACTCTTGCTGGCAGCTGTTTTTGCCATGACTGCCATGACGGCACACGCTGACATTACGTATGGCGAGAAAGACTGGACCGTGTCCTTTACGCAGGATAAAAAAATGGTCAGCACTTTCAAGACATCGGATCTGGATGACAAGATCTATGGACTGCAGCCGGGGGATGAGGCACAACTTACCCTGAGTTTATCCAATCAGAATAAAGAGACCACGAACTGGTATATGACAAATAAGGTCCTTTATTCTCTGGAAGACCGCAGCAACAATAAAAATACAGCAGGCGGTGCTTATACTTATAAACTTACCTATACAGACAATTCCGGAAATGTAAAAGTTTTATTTGACTCGGATTTAGTCGGCGGCGAGGATATAAGTCCGGCCGGAGAAGGACTCCACGAAGCAACGGATGCTTTAGAGGATTATTTCTTCCTTGATCAATTAAAGAACGGACAGGGCGGAAAGATAGACCTGATCGTTGGTTTAGAGGGGGAGACGCAGGGCAATGATTATCAGGATACCCTGGCAGATCTTCAGATGAACTTTGCAGTAGAATTGATTTCGGGCACGACTCCGCCCGGTGAGCCGGGTAAACCCGGTGAACCCGGAAAACCGGATACGCCGAACAGAACAACGATCGTAAAGACCGGAGATGATACGAATATGATCCCATCTTTCGCAGCTGCCGGGATTGCCGGTATTGTCATTCTGATTCTGGCAATTATGCTGGTTAAGAAAAGGAAAAAGGATAAAAATGCCGGCAGAGCCACTACAACATTTTTGAGTATTTTACTGGCGGTATGTGTGTCCTGTTCTCTTCCGGGAATAAATGAAAAGGTTTTTGCATCAGAGACAGATGCAAAGGATTATACGTATACAGTACGGATTTATGCCGGTGTACAGGGGAAAATCAACGGCGGTAAAGTACTTGAATTCAAAGATCTGCCATATGGATCAGAGGTTGTTTTCAATCAGAATACCGTAACATTGGAAAATGGCAGTAAATACTATATCCGCGGGATCCGGGAGAGCGGAAAAGACAATAATACAGTGAACGGTCTTTCGAGAATCAGGGTTACGCAGGACATCGATTATGTTGTTGCTTATGGTATCCTCGGCAACTCCGTTTCCTACACGATCAATTATGTTGACGCAAATGGAAATACATTGCGGCCAAGTGAGACCTATTATGGAAACATTGGTGACCGGCCTGTGCTTGCATATCTGTATGTAGATGGTTATTATCCGCAGGCATATAACCTGACAGGTACTCTTTCAGAAGATGCAGCAAAGAATGTATATACATTCGTTTATCAGCCAAACACGAAATCCGGAAACGGCGGAACTGCAGCAGGAGCTGCAGGAACCACAGCCTCCACGGGGAACACAGGAGGTACAGGCACTGCTGGCACAACGAGTACTGCTAAAAACACAGGAAGTACCGGAACCACAGGCGATACCGGAACTATTGTCGGCCAGGCAGGATCAACCACCCGCGCAGCAGGAACAGAGGCGGGGGGCTCAGCCGCAACAGTTGCGGCGGCAGGTCAGACAGAGGAAATGTCTCTGCCGGCCAGCGAAGAAGAAGTGCCGGAACTGGTAGATATCAATGAGGGAGAAGTGCCGCAAGCTGAATATGAGGAAGGCAGCGTAGTACCGGAGCAGGCAGAAGGTATGAACAATGAAATGAAAGAGGCAAAGAATCTTTCTGCACCTGTAAAAATCGGGACTGGCGTGGCAGTCGTATGTGTGATTGGTGTTCTGGCAGGACTTCTGATGTTAAATAAGAAGAGGCGGGACGCAGATACGATGAATCGCAAGTAAGTGTCCTGATTCTGAAACTGTAAGTGAAATAACGTGTCTATCCAGAGATTGGGAAGATACGGACAAAGGAGTTCTTTCTATGAGCAGCCAATCTGAGTCTGTGCGGCACCCGCAAAGAAGAGGGGTAAGTCCGGCTTCACTGGTATGCCGCATCTGCGGTATCATAATCTTGCTGCTGGTCATTTTTTCAGCGGCAGCATTGACGGTTCCGCGCACGTTGGGATATAAAGTGTTTCATGTTGTCAGCGGCAGTATGGAGCCTGAGATCCCGGTGGGCAGTGTAGCATATGTCGAAGGGGTCGCTCCGGAAGAACTTAAGACGGATGATATCATTGCATTCAACAGTGAAGGGTCTGTTATCATTCACCGCGTTGTTACGAACTTCCTTGTAGAAGGTAAGTTCACAACGAAAGGGGATGCCAATGACAAGGAAGATATGAGTGAAGTGCCATACGCACAGGTGATTGGGCGTGTTGTCTATCATTTGCCGTTTTTGGGACAGATGCTGATGATTTATTCTTCCAATATGGGACGGATTTATGTTCTTTGTTTTGCGGCATGCGGAGCATTGCTGAATATTCTGGCGGGCCGTCTGAGACCTTTTGAGGAATAAAACGAAAAAAGACAGGATAGAAATCAGGATTGCCTTGAGGCAGTCCTGATTTTTTTGGGAAAAAGAATTGTTAAGACGGCAGTGAGATGGTAAACTGTTGTAAGAAAAGCGAGACTTGAACCATATGGCGGGGCATTAGACTCTGTCATCAGAAACGAGGATTATGAAAAAGAAAAAGAACGGAAAATTTATCAGGGGACTGATTCCGCAGTATGACGACAAAAAGAACCTGATCGGATACATTACCAGATCGGTGTGGGGAAGTGTGACATATTATGATACGGATCTGAACAAGCTGGATGAGACAAAACGTTCGTTTATCCGGTTTGGTCCCCGGGAGTAATAGCAGAAAGACTTTTTTTGGAGGTGCATATGGTGTTGAAACAAAAAAACAGACGAACAGGGCTCTTGTGCCTGCTGCTTGCATTCATGACAGTATTTCTGGTGTTTTTTGCGGGATGCGGAAACAATCAGACAAATATGAACACGAATACAGACGGCTTATCCGTTGCTGAGACAGCAGAGACAGTGGAAACGGAAGCAGAAGACTCTCAGGAAGACCTGGATGATGTGCAGCTAAGTGAGCTGCAGGAAGAAACAGACGCTCTCATTGATGCCGATGGAGTCTATACATCCAAAGAGGATGTTGCCCTGTATATAAACACGTATCACAGGCTTCCCGAAAACTTCATGACCAAAAAGGAAGCAAAAGCTCTTGGCTGGACAGGCGGTTCCCTCGAAGAATACGCAGAGGGAAAGTGTATCGGCGGAGACAGGTTCGGCAACTATGAAGGACTGCTCCCGGAAGGCGAGACTTATTACGAATGCGACATAGACACGCTGGGCAGGAGTAAACGCGGCGCAAAGCGGATCATCTATACGGAAGACGGAACAGTCTATTATACAGAGGACCATTATGAGAGCTTTGTGCAGCTGTATTGAGCGAGCTGTGACGGATATTTGTGATTGGACAAACTACGTGAAAGGGAGATCTTGATAAGATGAATGAATACTGGAATGATGATTCAAGCGGAAAAGAATATTTGATAGACTTAAGCGGCGTCACCACAAAAGAAGCTCTGCACGAGGCAATCGGGAAAAGCCTGCCGCTTCCGGAATACTATGGCAACAATCTGGATGCCTTGTTTGATGTACTTTCTTCTCTTCCGGAACCGTGCACCATCCTGTTTGCCAATGTCAGTGAGGCGAAGGAAGCCATTCCGCATTATATAGAGAGACTTCAGAGGATGTGCCGGGATGTCCAGTGGGAAAACCGCGGTTTGCAGGTGCTGTTTTCACAGAGATGAAGAACGAAAAATTTCAAGTTTTTTTCAATTAACAGTTGACTTTTCTATAGTACTTTAGTTATAATAGTCAATGCTGATAGCAATTCAGCAATCGAAGCGTGGCTCAGCTTGGTAGAGCGCTGCGTTAGGGACGCAGAGGTCGCAGGTTCAAATCCTGTCGCTTCGATTTTTTTTATTGGACACCGGAACTGCTGTAATAAAGCAGTTCCGGTGTTTTGTGTTGTTTGATAAATTGATCTTATTCTCTCTCAGGGAGACATTTTCGAAAATGATATCCGTATATGGAGAAGGTGACTGCGCGGGAAAAAATCCCGACGGTTTGCTTTCTCTTTTTCCATGCCCAGGACAGAAGAGCCCAGAAGTCTTCCCGGTTCTTATCCCGGATGCCAAACAGGAGACAGGATTTGAAAAAAGCCAGGATTTCTACAAACTGAAGCTTTTTCCGATGCAATCCGCGCGGCCGGAAGTTTTCCAGAAAGGTCCGGACCCGCTGATAATAGTTTTTGGTATTATAAATACCATGTACGACTTTCTTATATCCGTCGAGCAGAACGCTCATATCCATTTTCGGGATGATGTTTGTGTTCGTGTCGGTGTTGAGCCCGGTGAATTCGCTGCTGATCCGCCCCTCTTCTTTCATGCGGTCGTACAGACGGGTTCCCGGAGGTGCTGTCAGCAAACCGACCATGGCGGTCACGATGCCGCTGTTCTGGATGAAGTTGATCATATTCTGGAAGATGGTCGGTTTCTCATGATCAAATCCAAGGATAAAGCCGCCCTGTACCTGCATTCCGTGCTGCTGGATCTTCTTTACGCAGCTGCTTAAATCCCGGGAAAGGTTTTGAACCTTGTTGCATTCATCCAAACAGTTTTCGTCAATGGTTTCGATTCCGATAAAGACATTGTCAAATCCGGCATCGGCCATCAGGTTCATCAGTTCTTCATCGTCTGAAAGATTGATGGACACCTCTGTGAAAAATGTAAACGGATAGTCATGCTTTTTCATCCAGCTGATCATGGCGGGAAGCACTTCCTGCTTCAAAAGCTTTTTATTTCCGATAAAATTGTCATCGACAAAGAAAAGTCCTCCGCGCCACCCGGCTGCATAAATAGCTTCCAGCTCTGTCAGAATCTGGACAGGCGATTTGGTGCGGGGACTGCGTCCGAACAGGGAAACGATATTGCAGAATTCGCAGTTAAAAGGACATCCGCGGGAAAACTGAAGGCTCATCATGGCATAAGCATTCTTCTTCAGCAGATCCCAGCGCGGAACCGGCGTATGGGAAAGATGCGGAAAACTCTTTTTGTCATAAATGTGCTTTGGAGTACCGTTTTTCAGATCCTCTAAAAATGCCGGAATTGAGTCTTCCCCCTCATAAAGGAGCAGATGATCCGCGTCGTCATATTTTTCCGGTTCTGTGGAAAAAAGAGGGCCGCCGCAGATGATTTTTTTGCCCATTGCCTTACAGCGGCTCATAACTTCCCGGACAGATTTCTGCTGAATGTTCATCGCACTGATCATGACATAATCAGCTTTTGCAATTTGTGAATCTCTCAGCGGTTCCACGTTCATATCAACCAGACGCAGATTCCACTCCTCAGGGAGCATGGCTGCGACTGTTAAAATGCCCAGCGGCGGCAGATTGGATTGTTTGTTTACAAAGCGCAATGCATATTTAAAGCTCCAGAATGTGACCGGATATTCCGGATAGACCAGCAATATTTTCATGTATTTTTCCCGTTTCTATTGATTTGTCGACTTAATAATTGCTATATGATGTTTATTATATAGACAAAAAGAAAAAAATACAATCAGATTATGCTTTGTAAACGAATTATCAACTACATAGATGCATATATTGCAATTGAATATTCATTGAGGTATAGATAGATAGTCCGATTATATTGACAACAAAGATAATTTTCCTCTATAATAAGCATGACTAACTAGTGTTAGACTCTGATAATAATTGTTGCACTTATAAAACGAGAAGCATCAATTGTTTTCCCTGAAATCTTTAATAAATCAGGGGGAGTCTGCCAAATTTTTTAAGGAGGAAAGAGACATGTCTGGAAATGTAAAGAAGTTCTGGAGCAAATTCCGTACGCTTCTGCTCAGCTCGGTGATGGTCACTTCCCTGGCACTTCCATCCGTTGCCGGTTATGCAGCAGAAGTGCAGGAAACTTCGACTGTCAGTGAGGAAAATGCTGACAGCAAAGAACCAGCGGAGGATGCCGGGTCCGTCGATGCTGATACGGATTTTGATCTCCCGGCAGAAGAAAAGGTTCCTGAAGAGGGGGATCAGCCGGATGAAAATGATGTATCGGCAGAAGATGCTGCTCCGACGGAAGATGCTGCTCCGACAGAAGCTGCCGCGCCGGCAGAAACTGTTGATTCGGCGGAGGTAGAAATGCCGGCAGTAACGGTTGATGCGGCAGAGGGAAAAATGCCGACAGAAAACTACAGAGACGGTGTTTATGAGGGCACCGGAAGGGGTTACAGAAGCAACATCACAATGAGAGTAACCATCGAGAATGGACGGATTGCGAAAGTCGAGACGGTTTCTCAGGAAGAGACGGAAGGGTATTGGGAGGAGGCAGTCGTTCTCGCAGATACGATTACGGAAAAACAGACTGCAGATGTGGACAGCGTCAGCGGTGCCACCCGATCTTCAGAAGGCATCAAGACAGCCGTTGCGGATGCTCTGAAAAAAGCATTGGCTCCGGAAAATGCAGAAGCATTTCAGTCCGGAGAGGGGACACAGCAATATCCGTTTACAATTGTGACTGCGGATCAGCTGGCAGCTTTTGCAAAATCAGTGGATGAAGGAACGACCTATGAAGGGCAGTATGTCGCGCTCGGCGCAGACATTGATCTGTCCGGAATCGAAAACTGGAACCCGATTGGTTCCGAAGCCAATCCGAATCAGAACAAGGACAAGCTTTTTAACGGTACTTTTGATGGGGCGGGATATACCATATCCGGCCTGAAGATGACCGTGAACAATACAGAGAATCAGAATTATGGTCTGTTTTCTGCGTTGAATACTTCGGCAAGAGTGAAAAATCTCAATATAAACGGTGCAGATATCCATATCACTGCAGGCACGGCCACCCGGGTGGGCGCTGTGACCGGCGATGCCGTCGGGAACAATAATGGGACTGCAGCAGTCATTGACTCTGTATCCGTCCGGGGAAATCTCAGTGTGTCAGCTGAAAACGATTCGATGCTGTTCACAGGCGGTATTGCAGGAAGGACCATGGCCGGCGCGGTTGTCAGCAACAGCTGGACCGATGTGAATATCCATACCCAGGCGAAAGGTGCGGGATACCCGGCTGCTTACGCCGGCGGGATCATCGGTATGAGCGGCAACAATACGATTATCGTAAATGATGCTGCGTTCGGATCTGTTTATGCCGCGACACAGCAGGGAGAGAACCAGGTAGGATATGCCGGAGGAGCAGCAGGAATGTTCCCGGGGAAAATCTGGAATACGTATGCAGTGTCTGATGTAACATATGGCCGTGCAGCTTCCAGCCAGCATTCCTGGGGAGGAGCGCTCGTCGGCCAGTTGACCACGCATGGAAGCGGGGACTATGACTATTATGCATCCGATGCGAAGCTGACGCTGGAGGCATGGACTGATGCGGCGAATCATACGGACAGCGCGCTGGAGGGGCCGAACGGATCCTCTGAAAAGAACACATCCTATGCGGCACTGACAACTGCAAAGGCTCTGACGAAAAGCGAAATGCAGGCGCAGAGCTTTGCCGATACCCTGAACGGCAATCTGCAGGACGTCTATGAGCTTTTGAAAACAAATAATCTGGCAGATGAGATTTCGTTGAAAAACTGGACACTGTCCGAAGGTAAAGTACTTCCGAACGGAGAGATCTGGTACACATCCAGACCGGACACATCTATCTTCGCATCCGGGGAGGGAACAGAAGAAAATCCGTATGTGATTGAGACGGAGAAACAGCTGCGCGATTTCGCGAATTCTCCCGGAGAGAAGCTGGATTACAATCAGGTGACGATTGTACTCGGAGCGGATATCGATCTGTCAGGAAGCGACTGGCAGCCAATCGGTCTCGGAGAATATGAGTTTGACGGAACCTTTGATGGAAAAGGACACATCATCAGCGGGATGCATATCGGCACTGCGGATGCCGCAGGTACACCGAATCAGTATTTCGGTCTGTTTACTGCATTGGGAGAGCACGCCGTTGTGAAAAATGTGAACCTTACAGACGTATTTGTCAATGCGGCCTATCCGGCAACCGGCTATATCGGCGGAATCACAGGCTATATGGGCGGTTCTTCGGAAAGCGATGTATACACAGGCGCCCGGATTGATCATTGTCATGTGAGCGGAAAGATCACCTATGTGCAGGATAAGGGAAATGGTTTTGTTGCAGGAATTGCGGCATATCAGTATAAGGGAGCCATCACAAACTGCAGCACAGATGTAGATATTTCCATTACGATCAAGGGTGAGGGACTGGCAGAGGGAGGCGGCCTCACGGCTCTCAGCAACAGAGGCCTGGTCGCAAATAACTATGCGCTTGGAAATGTGTATGGCAGTGGAAACCGCGACAACGGCAACGAGGGAATGGCAGTGGTCAGCTCCCTGGTCGCTGTAGATGCGGGAGCGCTTGCCGGCTGCTACGGTGCCGGTGATATCACAGCAAAGGAATTCTCCACCTACGCAGGTACGGTTTCCGGATGGGTAACCGGTGTCGGAAAAGCATACAGCTGCTGGTACAACAGTGACTCCGTGATGACAGTCAATGGCGAGAAGGTGAACCCCGTTGAATCCATCGGAACAAAGGTTCCGGCCGGTGTATCGGATGAAGGCATGGTGTATACGGGCAGTGTTGTTGATGATCTGAATGGATACAGGACAGCCGATTATGCGAATCTGGCAGAGAAGCTCAATGCGAAGTTTGCTTCCTATCCGATCGATATCACACGTTACGGTGTCCATGCGGATGAACTCTCAAAATGGACTTATCAGAATGGGGTAGTTACCTTTGCTGATGAAAATGCAAGCGTCACTTATGTTCAGCCGGAAGCAGAGAATTATGTGAAACCGGAAGCTGCGCTGCGCGATGGCGTCTGGTATGGACGTGATCAGGAGAAGAAATCAGTTGTTCAGATTACAGTAAAAGATGCGAAAATCACAGGGATGAATGTAACCGGCGACACTGAGGGAGATGCGTATCAGGAGGCGCTGGAAACAGCAAAAGAAAAGGCTGTTTACGGTGATTTCAGCCACTATGAAGCGGCAGACACATCCCGGTTTGGCGGCGGTTCCGGTACGGAAAAAGATCCGTATCTGATTTCAAATGCTGAGCAGCTCCGCTATCTGTCTTATTCTGTGAATGCAGATACAGACTGGGAGGGCGTCTACTTCAGGCAGACAGCTGATATATCCCTGAAGGGAGAAGAGTGGACTCCGATCGGCTGGGCGCTGGAAGCTGAGATTAACAATTCCCCGGAAACCTACTGCATGTATCCGTTCCGCGGCAGCTATGACGGGAATGGACATGTTGTCCGTGATCTGACGATTGGAAGTCAGGATACACCGAAAGAGATGCTTACACTGGGGTTATTCGGCGTTACCAGCGGAGAATATGTTACGAACGAAGTCCCGGCAGCTGATACGCGGGCGGTCGTTCTCAAAAACATTCATCTTGAGAATGTGAGTATCTACGGAAAGGCGCGCTACCAGAACTATACCGGTGCACTGGTTGGAAGCGGGCAGCAAGGCATCATCATTGACCGGTGCAGCGCAGAGGGAGTCATCTCTGTCGAGACATCTGACAGCCATTGCCGTGCAGGCGGACTTGCAGGAAGCGTTCTGAGGGGACGTATTACAAACAGCTGGACAGATGTAGATGTGACCGGCATCACAGATACAGGAAGAGCCTATGCCGGCGGTCTGGCCGCAATGACAAACCGAATGACGATCGTGAATGTTTTCACTCTCGGCAAAATAGCTGCCGGATCATCCAGCAATAATACGACGTTCGTTGGCGGCCTGGAAGGTATGGAAGGCAGCGTACATATAAACTGCTATTCTAAGGGAGATGTCACTTCCTTCAAGACGACTTCCGGTATCGGCGCTAACAATGGTCTGGTGGGCGGTATTTCCGTCAACAAAGCATCTTATTACAACGCAGACGCAAAGATCACTGCGGCGGGAAATGCAGCAGAAGTCAAAGCGACCGGTGCGAATTACGGGAATGTAACAGACGAGGCAAATGCGAAGACAGCGCAGGAGATGGCAGGCCAGGCATTTGCAGATGAATTGAACGCAAATATCGCGAAGATTACGGACATCATTGCTGAAGTGAACAAAGAACTGGAGGGCGGCAGTCATCTCGTCTATTATACCGGAGACGGTTCTGACCTGGAAAAATGGGTTGTGCGCGATGGAATCGTACAGTTCGCCAGGACGGATCAGCGAAACGGACTGTCTGACACCAGAGACGCAGACGGACACTGGTATTATTATAAAGACGGTGTCATTGCAAAAGATGTGACAACAGTAGCAAAAAATAAAAACGGCTGGTGGTATGTCAAAAATGGCGCGGTAGATTTCGGTTACACCGGGATCGCGAAGAATGCGAACGGCTGGTGGCGGATCGTCAAAGGAAAAGTCGACTTCAACTGCAACAGCGTAGAGAAAAACGAAAATGGCTGGTGGTACATCCGCAAAGGGAAAGTAGACTTTAACTACACCGGGATCGCGAAGAATGCGAACGGCTGGTGGCGGATCGTCAAAGGAAAAGTCGACTTCAACTGCAACAGCGTAGAGAAAAACGAAAATGGCTGGTGGTACATCCGCAAAGGAAAAGTAAACTTTAACTACACGGGGATCGCGAAGAATGCGAACGGCTGGTGGCGGATCGTCAAAGGAAAAGTCGACTTCAACTGCAACAGCGTAGAGAAAAACGAAAATGGCTGGTGGTACATCCGCAAAGGAAAAGTGGACTTTAACTACACGGGGATCGCGAAGAATGCGAACGGCTGGTGGCGGATCATCAAAGGAAAAGTAGACTTTCACTTTACCGGCATCGCGAAGAATGAAAACGGCTGGTGGTACCTGCAGAATGGGAAAGTGAACTTTAACTACACCGGAACCGTGAGATACAACGGCACACGGTACCGGGTAGTAAGGGGGAAGGTATAAAAGATTGTCTCGCACGGATTCCGTGACTTCAGCCGCGGGATTAGCACATACCAACATTTAGGAGCAGGGAAAATCCACTGTGAGACCTGAAACAGAAGGAAAAGAACCGCCGCATCTATGGATAAAAAGGCATAGATGCGGCGGTAATCTTTATAATATTTCAAAATCATCTTTGGAGAATCTTAAGATTTTCGAGGTATAATAATAAACAAGTTTTCTATAAGACAGACAGAAATCAAGTACGCCTCGGGCGTACTTGCCGCGGCGCGCTTTCCACTTGCGCGCCTGCGATCCGCCGGAGGCTTCAATCTTCAGCGCAGGTATGAAACCCATGCTGAAGACGAAAATGTTAATTTGGCGCATTCCTCTCACGACTAAAGTCACGAGAATCCTGCGCTGAATATTGAATTTACAGTGAGAGAACAGATTATGATAATTGTACATGAGAATACCGGGAGCAATGAAGAAGCAGTCATAGAAACGGAAACACAGACCACACCGGATAAAATTTCAAACAAGACGATTTGGATCGGTGCTGTTGTGCTCGCAGGTATCGTTTTACTGACATTCACCACAATATATAGAAATCTGAATGGTCAGGATGTATGGGGTGCCATAAAAGAAATTTCTCCGTTGGCGGTCCTTGCCTGTTTCGCTTTGGCGTTTGGATATAGTTTTTGTGAAGGCTTAAATATTTACCGCGCATTAAAACTTGCGGGATATAAGATGAATATACTCAGGTGCTGGAAATATGCAATCGTGGGATTTTTTTACAGTGGAATTACGCCATCTTCATCAGGCGGACAGCCAATGCAGATTTATTCTATGTATCAGGACGGGATTGCCGTTTCCGATGGATTGTTTGCTGTCATCATGCAATTGTTCGGGCATATTGGAGCAATTGTGCTTATGGCGATTTCCGGGATGGCGGTCATGCATCATGAAATCATGGACAGTGCAGGACATCTGAGCGGATTAATCATTCTGGGAATCATATTATACGTTTTGTATTTTCTTTTTTTGCTGGTTGTACTTTTTACCCGAAAAGGGATTAACATAGTCAGCAATGTCCTTATTGCAATCGTATCTAAATTTAACAGAAAAGGAACCGGTAAGTGGACTGGCCGGATTATTTCGGTTCTGGAGCAGTATCGGAATGTCTTTGAAATAGTCAGAAGGGATCGCCATATTATCTGGAAGGTTCTTTTGACGGGCGTGCTCCAATGGAGCTGTGCATTTGGTGTTCAGGTTGTAATCTACGCAGGATTTGGATTATCCGGATTTGGAATGATAAAGATTATTCTTTTACAGTCCGCCATCCAGATTTCCGTGGGATTTCTTCCGGTACCCGGATCGGCAGGGATGTTTGAAGGCATGGCATTCCTGCTCTATCAGCTGATGTACCCGGCGGCGTTCATCAGCGCAGGGATATTGCTTGGCAGATGCTTCAGTATCTATTTTATTATTGTTTTATATGGAATCATCCTTTGCGGAATCCGGGCAGCCGGAGATTTCAGGAAACGCCGAAGGAAGTTGTAGTTTTTGGTAAATGATTCCTACTGGGTGGATTCCCGTTCTGCAAGAACCGCTGAAAATGTAAGATGCTGGGTTGGATGCCGGGCATCAGATCCTGCTTCAATAGTACGGATGATCATGTCGGCGGCACAGGAGCCGATTTCGAGACCGGGAAGTTCCATGGAAGTTAAAGATGTTTCCAACATATCACCGACTCGATGGCCTGTCATGCTCAGGACCCGAATGTCGTCCGGTATGCGAAGCCTGTTTTCCGTCAACGCGCGTATGACACCAAGGCCCTGAGAATCGGTTGCTGCCATGATAGCGTCTAAATGGGAATTCTCATCGATTAGTTTAAGAGTACAATCGTATCCATATTTCATACCGCGCAGTTTAGAATCTCTTTCTGCCGTGATTTCTTCCAGATTGTTCTCCTGAATGGCGCGTTTGTAGCCTTTATAGCGTTCTGCATAGGGGGAGATGGATGAGGATCCGTTGATCAGACCGATATTTCTGCATCCTTTGTGAATCAGATGCAGTACAGACTGATATCCGATATCCGCATAGTTGACTACAACACTGTCAAGCTTCGGATCGAAATGGCGGATAACTTGGACGACGGGCATATCGGAACTGATATCGCGGATCAGTCTGTTATTTTCGCCGGTTCCGGCTATAATCATACCATCAACAAATCCGGTTCGTAATTTGTTCAAGCTTTCCTTTTCTACGGCTTTATCGTTTCCGGTATTTACAATAATAGTTGCATAACCGTGTTTTCGGGCTTCTTCTTCAATCCCCGAGGCTACCTCTGCAAAAATGGAGAATGATAACATAGGGATAATGATAGCGATGATATTCCGTTTTCCCTGACGAAGACCTCGGGCGAGAATATTTGGCTGATAACTTAGTTCTTTGACAGCAGCCATGATTCTCGCTTTTGTCTCAGGATGGACATAAGAGGTATTGTTCAGGGCTCTGGATACTGTAGATACATCGACATGTGCGAGAGCAGCGACGTCTTTTAAGGTTGCCATAAAAATCCTCCTTTTTTATATTAATGGAATCGGTTTTTGAATCATGAGTTAGCCAGTCTCTCTTATGTGCGTATCCGCACTGGTTATTATTATTATTATTATTATTGCATTTTTATTATCTTTTTTCTTAAATCTATTTTCCTTCAAAATACAAACAAATGTTCGAAAAAAGCTTGACTGGTAAATCTACATATGGTATAATCTATTCATGATAAAAGATAATGTTTTTTAAACGCAACCAGACCTTACATATGGTCGAGGATATGTCTATTCACTTCAGTATCATATTGTGTGGTGCACAAAATACCGCAGGCATGTTCTGGAAGGTCCGGTCGAGGAACGGTGCCGGGATATCCTTACAGAGATTGCTGCAGAATATCGTTTCCGGATCGAGGCGATGGAGGTCATGCCGGATCACATTCATCTCAGTGGGGGGCCAACCTCCCACTGAGATAAACGCTCCGCGAGGATGCGCAGGAATTCGGTTTGGAAGATGTCAGCTGACGCTGACCCGAATTCCGCGCCAAGTCTCGCAAGCGAGACTTGAACTTATCCTGGACTGCAGACCGCAGTTCTATA
>CAMNOU010000034.1 GCA_946546945.1 uncultured Lachnospiraceae bacterium | reverse complement strand
AAGAAGAAAATCATGATGGAACAATTGAATTCTGAGAACACGTTGCATTCCTAATAAAGGAAAGACTAGGGGATCACGGACCTTCTGAAGCGTGTTCGAGCCGTGTCAGGAGGTACTGTGGCTGTGGAAGATTTGGCATTGAAAGGATAAGCTTCAGTCAATTTTGGCTGGAGCTTATTTGTATGTCGTAAACATAATAGCGTTTTCCGAAACCAGTTCAAAGGATAGGATGCATAATCGCTCGAAAATCATATAAAAATGTCCAACACTGAAGAAAAATGTTCAAATAGATGAAAATATGTACATTTTAAATTGAAAAATGCTCGTTTTGGTGATAAAATGATTTTGCATTTTTACTGTTTAGAAGAGGAGATGAAAAGAGTGTATTATTCTGAAATAGGGAAGATTATTGAGGCCGGACTAGATCGGGATAAGGAAAAAGTTAGAAGTTTTGCCCAGCTTCTCGCAAAAAAAATGGAAGAAGATGGAGAGAATCGAGGAAGCAATCGAATAATAAGCATACTGGAGAAACGAAGATTTGGCTCAGCCACAATGGATTCAATGGTTCCTCTTCCAGTGGATCAGGAAAGCCGTATGAATATAGTTGAGGTTGATTATAATCCTCATGTAGAAGGGTTGATATTATCAGAGCCGGTTCGATTAAAAATACAGGACTTTTTAGATACAGTACAGCATAAGAAAAAGATGGATGATATTGGTCTTGAATTCTATCAATCTTTATTATTGTATGGGTATCCGGGATGTGGAAAAACTACTGCCGCATCCTATATTGCTTCAAAAATGCAATTGCCTTTGGTTACAGCGAGGTTAGATACGCTGATATCTTCCTTATTAGGAGCAACCGCCAAAAACATTCATAAGATTTTTGATTATGCAAAGCGACAGCCATGTGTTTTATTCCTGGATGAATTTGACGCGATTGCAAAGGCAAGGGATGATGAGCATGAACTTGGTGAATTGAAGAGAGTGGTTAACAGCCTTTTACAGAATATTGATGATTATTGTGACGAGGGTATTTTGATTGCGGCTACAAACCATCAGGAGCTATTGGATGATGCGATTTGGCGTAGATTTCAGACTGTAATAGAAATGCCTAGGCCAGGGATCTCCGAGATAAAGCAAATGATGGCTTCTCTACCTGTGTTTTTGGACACTACGCAGATTAAAGAAAACCATTGGAAAAAGGTATATCAATCTATGGTAGGATTATCATATTCTGATGTCAAAAAGATTAAAAATAACTTATCCAAAAAAGCGGTACTTAAGAACAATTCTGTATTAAACATGGAAGGCGTTATAGCTGAAGTATATCTGTTTATGACGCATGGAGATTATACCATGGAGGATATGGCAATATTTATGTTGGAACGTGGAGTTCCTAAGAATAGAGTAGCGGCATACACAGGATTATCTAGGCGAAAGACAGATGTATATGGGGAGAGGATAAAACATGAGTGATAAATATCTTCCAATCAAAATATTCGAAAAAAGAAAAGACTATAATGACAGGAGTACTGAAGGTGGTGGAGATAGCCGGGAACCAGGTTTTGTGCTTCATGGGGAAGCACTCCGGAATCATGCCAGAGTTTTGAGTGGTAATGTGTATGATGTGCGGTCTCAGATGCGTATGAAAATGAAGAAACCTCGTACACTTCCGCTGATTATGGCCACAAGTATAAATGACAGTGCGATAGCCAAGTCACATAGGGGGCGGGTTGTCAATATTCTTGATAGTGACGGGAATGATAACGTTATTGGTGTTTATGGCGACAGACAACTTCTTTCTGTGCTGGCGTCAGAAGCAGTATTGGATAATCTAGAGGCTGTGTTTCAAGATGAAGACGAAGCTATTTTAACGTCATCTTTAACAGGTATGGAGATGTTTTATCCAGTGATGGATGAATATGAAGTAGGGCATATCGAATACAGAGTCAGATTAATAGACTATAATGATTTCGACAGGAATTTCCTTGCCAGAGGTCTGTTTGAGAAATACTGCAAAGAAAATGGAATCCAGATTCAGAAAAAGAGCCGGTTTACTGCTGACATGTATATCTACCGTGTTGCTGTAGATTCTGCTACAGAATATAGCTTGCTTGGAGAGTTTGAAGGATTATACAGCGTGGAATTAACATCGCCCCTGGATGTTTTAGTGGATTCGCTCTCTGAGAATGAGGATGTGCCAGTAAAAAAGAAAATACTCCACGCATCATGACATGGGACGCAAGAAAGGAGATTGTTTTGAATATTCTGCATATGAAGTACGCAGTTGAGATAGCCAAAACCGGGTCGATCAGCAAGGCGGCGGAAGCGCTGTTTATCGCACAGCCTAATTTGAGCCGCTGTATTAAGGAACTGGAGAACGAGTTGGGGATCCCGATTTTTGAACGTTCGTTCAAAGGAATGAGCCTGACGCCTGAGGGGGAGGAGTTTATCCGTTACGCCAGCAAGGCGCTGCAGCAGATTGAAGCAATTGAGAGGAAGTACAGAGATCCGGTTCCGTGCAACCAGACGTTCTCGATCTCTGTTCCAAGGGCCAGTTATATTGCAGACGCTTTTGCGCAGTTCTCCAGGCAGCTTACAAATGCGCCGGCCGAGGTCTATTACATGGAGACAAACTCTTCCAGGGCGATCAGTAATATTCTCAACGAGGACTACCATCTGGGAATCATTCGGTATGCCTCTATTTATGACAGATATTTCAAGGAAATGCTCGAGAAGAAAGGCTTTCATTATGAACTGGTAGCAGAGTTTAAATATGTGCTGATTATGAGCAGGAACTGCCGGATAGCCGGGAAGGAAGATATCACGCTGAGGGATCTTGACCATTTGATTGAGATTACGCACGGAGATCCTTATGTCCCCTCTCTGCCAATAACAATGGTTCGAAAGGAAGAGCTGGCAGAAAATGTTAAGCGCAGAATATTCCTGTTTGAGAGAGGCGGCCAGTTCGATCTTCTTGTCGCAAACCCGGAGACCTACATGTGGGTATCCCCTCTTCCGCAAAATATTATAGACAGGTATGACCTGCTGCAGAGAAAATGCGTTGATAATGGCAGAAAGTATAAGGATGTATTGATTTACCGGCAGGGATACCGCCTGTCGACACTTGATAAGCAGTTTATTGATGAACTGTGTATATCAAAAAGAAAATGGCTTTCATAGAAAGCATATGAACCGGAGCAGATTACGGTTTTTTGCCCTGAAGGAGTGTAACCCTTCAGGGTTTTTATTATTCCCACACCCTATATCAGAAGATATATAGGGGGGTATACAATAATAGTTATTTTCTTAACAATGATGGGGTTTTATAATGTTTCTGAAAAGATGGTGTACATTTACCGCAGGACTCATCTTTTTGTTGTGAAGCTGGCAGCCGATCATTTGGTTGCCAGTCTTTATAACAGTATTCGATCATAGTCGTATCGAAACAGACAGAGCGGACAGGCAACCGGAGGCATTTTTCTAACACATATCTGATTGGAGGTAATCATATGGCACGTTTTACACTTCCTCGTGATGTATATCATGGCAAAGGATCTCTTGAAGCGCTCAAGACATTTAAAGGCAAGAAGGCGATCATCTGCGTGGGCGGCGGTTCCATGAAGCGTTTCGGATTTCTCGACAGGGCGGTAGGATATCTTAAAGAAGCCGGTATGGAAGTAAGCATTTTCGACGGGATCGAACCGGATCCTTCTGTTGAGACCGTTATGAGAGGCGCACAGGCTATGGCAGAGTTCAGGCCGGACTGGATCGTTGCGATCGGCGGCGGTTCTCCCATCGATGCTGCCAAAGCAATGTGGATCAAATACGAATATCCGGAGTGTACATTTGAAGATATGTGTAAGGTGTTCGGCATTCCGGAACTGAGAAAGAAAGCCCATTTCTGTGCGGTGTCTTCTACTTCCGGAACAGCAACAGAAGTAACAGCCTTTTCAATCATCACGGATTATGCAAAGGGCATTAAATATCCGATCGCTGATTTCGAGATCACGCCTGATGTTGCAATCGTCGATCCGGAACTTGCGGAGACCATGCCGCAGAAGCTGGTTGCCCATACAGGTATGGACGCTATGACGCATGCCATTGAAGCTTACGTTTCCACGGCAAACTGTGACTATACCGATCCGCTGGCCATTCATGCCATCGAAATGATCATGAAGGATCTGGTGCCTTCCTACAATGGAGATATGGATGCGCGCCACCGTATGCACAATGCACAGTGTCTTGCCGGTATGGCGTTCTCAAACGCCCTTCTGGGTATTGTTCATTCTATGGCACACAAGACGGGCGCTGCTTTTGCCGATTACGGTGCACACATTATCCACGGCGCTGCGAATGCTATGTACCTTCCTAAGGTCATTGCCTTCAATGCTAAAGATGAGACGGCTAAAAAACGCTATGGCGTGATCGTTGATTACATGGGCATTGCAGACGGGAATGCTTCTGATGATGAGAAGGTTGCTGCATTGATTGCTTACCTGCGCAAGATGAATGACGACCTGAATATTCCGCACTGCATCGGCCATTACGGCGCAGACAGCTATCCGACGCAGACAGGCTTTGTCCCCGAGGATGTATTCCTTGGAAGGCTGCATGATATCGCCGTGAATGCGATCGCAGATGCCTGCACAGGTTCCAATCCGCGTCAGCCGTCTGTTGAAGAGATGGAAAAACTGCTGAAATGTTGCTACTACGACACGGAAGTTGATTTCTGAAAACTCTGAACCGTGTTTTACATCTCAGTGGGGAGTATCAATCCTCCACTGAGAGCAGCCTCCGGCAGGATGCCGGGGATGCGCAGTGGAAGGCGCCTGCGGCACCGCGCATCCCTTCGTCAAGTATGCCGGTGGCAGACTTGAACCCCGCACATTGCGGGAGAGAAAAAGAGGTATGCTTTGGAACAAAGAGACAGTAGAGGTCTGACAGAAAAAGAGTTCCTTGCTGCATATGCTAAAAAGAACTATCCGCGGCCATATCTGACAGCGGATGTTCTTTTGTTGACAGAAGATAAAAGCCGGGTGCTGCTTGTTAAGAGGAAGGGCCATCCTTTTTTGGGAAAATGGGCCCTTCCCGGCGGCTTTTCGGTGCCGGAAGAATCGCTTGAGGAAACAGCACTTAGAGAGATGCGGGAAGAAACAGGCATTGTGGATCTTCTTCCGGAGGACATACATGAGATCGGAATATTCAGCAGACCCGGAAGGGATCCCCGGGGCTGGGTCGTGACCGGCGCCTATATGGCACTGGTCGATTCTGACAGAATGAAGGTAAATGCGGGAGACGATGCGGCGGACGCCGGATGGTTTTCTATCGTGCATGAAGATGATGGAACGCTTCTTCTGCAGAAGGATGATGAGACGCTGCTGTTTTCTGATCTTGCTTTTGACCATGCAGATATTTTGACCAGAGCACTGCAGGGAACACATATGTCTTAATGCATGAGGACTTTTTAAAGAAGGATGGAAACTATGTACAGGATTGCTAAGAAAAAAGTTTTGAATCCGACTGTCACGCAGATGGATATCTATGCGCCTCTCGTAGCCAGAAAGGCACGTCCCGGCCAGTTCATCATTCTGCGTGTTGACAGCGATGGGGAACGGATTCCGCTGACAGTAGCGGGAACAGATCCGGAGGAGGGGACCGTAAAGATCATTTTCCAGGTAGTAGGAGCAACTACAACTCTGCTCAATCACAAAGAAGAAGGCGAGTTCATTGAGGATTTCGCCGGCCCGTTAGGAGTTGCCACACACACGGAAGGGATCCGAAAAGTATGCATCGTCGGCGGCGGCGTGGGATGCGCGATCGCTATGCCGGTAGCCCAGGAGTTTCATCGCCTGGGAGCTGAGGTGACCAGTATCATCGGCTTCAGAAACAAAGACCTGCTTATTCTTGAAGATGAGTTCAGAGAATGTTCAGACCGTCTGATCGTCATGACGGATGACGGTTCTTACGCACGCGAAGGCAATGTGACAATTCCGCTCAAAGAGATGCTGGAAGCCGGAGAGAAGTTTGACATGATCATTACGATCGGACCGCTGATCATGATGAAATTCGTAACACAGGCTGCGAAGCCCTTTAACGTTCCGGTAACGGCTTCCATGAACCCGATCATGATCGACGGAACAGGCATGTGCGGCGGCTGCAGGATCACGCTGGAACAGGATGGGAAGCGGGTTACAAAATTTGCCTGTGTCGACGGCCCTGATTTTAACGCCTATGAGATCGACTTTGACGAAGCGATGTCCCGCGGCAGAATGTATGCGGATTTTGAAAAATATGCGCATGAGGAGGTCTGCAACCTTTTCAGGAATGCCTGATGAGAAAGACACCGGATGGCGATGGCATGCCAATATAAAAAAGCATGCTTTAAAGGAGGAAGATTAATGGCAATAGATCCGAAGAAACATGGGATGCCTGTGCAGGAGCCGCAGGTGAGAGCACACAATTTTGAAGAGGTCGCGCTCGGATACACCATGGAAACAGCAGTGGCTGAGGCGAAACGCTGTCTGAACTGCAAGACGAAGCCATGTGTATCCGGCTGTCCTGTTAATATTCAGATCCCGGAGTTTATTGAACGGGTAAAAGAAGAGGATTTTGAGGGTGCTTACCAGATCATTCAGCAGACATCCTCACTTCCTGCCGTCTGCGGCAGAGTCTGTCCTCAGGAAACACAGTGTGAATGTTATTGTACACTGGCAAAGAAATTTGAACCGGTTGGCATCGGACGACTGGAACGCTTTGTGGCAGACTGGCATAATGCGCACACGGCCGAGGCTGTGACAAAACCGGAAAGCAACGGACACAAAGTAGCGATCGTAGGGTCCGGGCCCTCCGGCCTTACCTGCGCCGGTGATCTGGCAAAAAAAGGATACGAGGTGACGATCTATGAAGCACTGCACAGTGCCGGCGGCGTACTCGTATATGGAATTCCCGAATTCCGTCTTCCGAAAAAGATCGTTTCAAAGGAAGTGGAATCCTTAAAGCAGCTGGGCGTGAAGATTGAGACAAACGTGATCATCGGAAAGACGCTGACGATCGACGAGCTTTTTGAGATGGGCTTTGAAGCCGTCTTTGTCGGGTCCGGCGCCGGTCTGCCCAGGTTTATGAATATTCCCGGCGAATCGCTCAAGGGCGTTTATTCCGCCAATGAGTTCCTCACCAGAAGCAACCTGATGAAAGCTTATCTGGAGGATCCGAAAACACCGATCATGAAAGGCGGAAAAGTCGCGGTCGTAGGCGGCGGCAATGTCGCCATGGACGCTGCCAGGACAGCACTTCGTCTTGGAGCCGAAAAAGTGTATATCGTATATCGCCGTTCCATGGAAGAACTGCCGGCCAGAGCAGAGGAAGTGGAGCATGCCAGGGAAGAAGGTATCGATTTCAGACTGCTGTGCAATCCGACACAGATTCTGGGATATCAGAATCCTGACGATCCCAGAGATGCGCGCAACGGCTTTGTGACAGGAATCCGCTGCGTGAAAATGCAGCTGGGAGAACCGGATGAGAGCGGAAGGCGCAGGCCGGTCGTGATCGAAGGCAGCGAGTTTGAGCTGGACGTGGATGCTGTTGTCATGTCGATCGGAACCAGCCCCAATCCGCTGATCAAATCAACGACCAGGGGGCTGGAAGTCAATCGTCACGGCGGCATTATTGTAAATGAAGACGGGCTTACATCAAGACCGAACGTGTATGCGGGCGGAGATGCTGTTACCGGCGCGGCAACGGTCATTTCAGCAATGGGAGCCGGCAAGACCGCCGCAAAAGCAATAGATGAGGCTCTGCGCGGATAAAGGGCCCGCAGACATCTGGACAAAACTATGGATAAAAAAGGAATCACAAGAGCGACTCTGGGGAGGCTTCCCCTTTATATCGAATATCTGAGAGGGCACGATGAGAGCGATATGGTCTGTGCCTCGGAAATCGCCAGAACTCTGCGGCTGGGCGAAGTGACAGTACGCAGAGATTTAAACAGCATCAGTTTTGAAGGAAGACCGAAGATCGGATATCCGCGCAGGGCACTGCTGTATGACCTGGAGGAAGTGCTGGGGGTTGATAAGAATACGCCTGCCGTTATCGTCGGAGCCGGAAGGCTCGGCTGCGCATTATGCAGGTTTGGCGAGTTTGAAAAATACGGTCTTATGATCAAGGCCTGTTTTGACTCTGACAACAAAAAAACTGCGACGGCTGATCCGGATTGTCCGATCCTGGATATGAAACAGTTTCACAGCTACTGCTTGGATCATGAGATCCGGATCGGGATTATTACCGTTCCGTCCTCTCAGGCGCAGCGTGTCTGTGACGAAATGATCGAAAGCGGGATTACGGCGATATGGAATTTTGCCCCATGCCAGCTGCGCGTGCCAAAGACCGTCACATTGCAGCAGGAAAATCTGGCACTGTCCCTGGCATTTTTAAAAAGTCGCTCCATGGATTGTGTTAACGGCTAACCATCTGACAGAGAGGAGAAAACGTGAAAAAACAGTATGAAACCGTCGATAGCGCGGCGGGACTTGAAGCAGCCTTGAAACGGGTAAAAGAAGCGCAGAGGAAGTTTGCGATGTATACGCAGGAACAGGTGGACGCGATCTTCCTTGCAGCCGCAACGGCTGCCAACCAGGCAAGAATACCTCTCGCAAAGCAGGCGGTGGAAGAGACCGGTATGGGCATCGTAGAGGATAAGGTGATCAAGAATCACTTTGCTTCCGAATATATCTACAATGCTTACCGCGATACAAAGACCTGCGGTGTGATTGAAGAGGATAAGGCTTTTGGGACGAAAAAGATCGCAGAGCCGATCGGTATAATCGCTGCCGTCATTCCGACCACCAACCCGACTTCAACAGCCATTTTCAAGACGCTCATCGCTCTTAAAACAAGAAACGGCATTATCATCAGCCCGCATCCGAGGGCAAAGGCTTCTACGATTGCAGCGGCGAAGGTAGTCCTGGAAGCAGCTGTCGACGCAGGCGCTCCGGAAGACATCATCTCCTGGATCGATGTTCCGAGCTTTGAGCTGACCAATCTCCTGATGAAGGAAGCGGACATTATCCTGGCCACCGGCGGCCCCGGCATGGTAAGAGCAGCTTATTCGAGCGGAAAGCCGGCACTCGGCGTCGGCGCGGGCAACACCCCTGCTATCATAGACGATTCCGCAGATATCTTCCTGGCTGTCAACTCTATTATCCATTCCAAGACCTTTGATAACGGCATGATCTGTGCGTCCGAACAGTCCGTGATCGTCCTAAACGGGGCCTATGATGCGGTGCGCGCCGAATTCACTTCCAGAGGCTGCTATTTCCTGACGGAGGATGAAACGGAAAAGGTAAGGAAGACAATTCTGGTCAACGGCGCGCTGAATGCGAAGATCGTAGGCCAGAACGCCTGCACGATCGCAAAGCTGGCCGGTATTAAGGTACCGAAGGGTACCAAGATCCTGATCGGTGAGGTGAGCAGTGTCGATCTGTCTGAGGAATTTGCCCATGAAAAGCTTTCTCCGGTACTGGCCATGTACAGGGCGAAGGATATCCAGGATGCTTTTACGAAGGCGGAAAGACTGATCGCAGACGGCGGATACGGACACACCTCCTCTATTTACCTGAATACAGTCACGCAGGGCGCTAAGCTGGAAGAGTTTGCCAAGAGAATGAAGACCTGCCGTATTCTGGTCAACACACCTTCTTCACAGGGCGGGATCGGCGACCTTTACAACTTCAAGCTGACGCCGTCACTGACACTTGGCTGCGGCTCCTGGGGAGGAAATTCCGTATCTGAGAATGTTGGCGTAAAACATCTGTTGAACATCAAGACCGTGGCTGAAAGGAGAGAGAATATGTTGTGGTTCAGGGCCCCGGAAAAAGTATATCTGAAGAGGGGCTGCCTGCCTGTTGCTCTGGATGAACTGAGGACCGTGATGGGGAAAAAGCGTGCGTTCATCGTTACCGACAGCTTCCTTTACCATAATGGCAATACAAAGGCGATCACGGACAAGCTCGATGAACTCGGGATCTCGCATACCTGCTTCTTTGACGTTGCGCCGGATCCTACGCTCGCCTGTGCAAAACAGGGCGCAGAGCAGATGCGCGCCTTCAAGCCCGATGTGATTATCGCTATGGGCGGCGGTTCTGCCATGGACGCCGGGAAGATCATGTGGGTGATGTATGAGCATCCCGAAGCAGACTTCATGGATATGGCCATGCGCTTTATGGATATCAGGAAGAGAGTCTATACATTTCCGAAGATGGGCGAGAAGGCCTATTTTATCGCCATATCCACCTCTGCCGGCACAGGATCCGAGGTGACGCCGTTCGCTGTGATCACAGACGAGAAGACCGGCGTGAAATATCCGCTGGCTGATTATGAGCTGATGCCGGATATGGCAATCATCGATACTGATTTCCATATGACGGCCCCGAAGGGACTGACCGCAGCCTCCGGTATTGATGCCGTAACACATGCCCTGGAAGCGATTGCGTCTATGATGGCTACGTCTTATACAGACGGACTGGCAAAACAGGCGCTGCAGGATATATTCGAATATCTTCCCCGCGCATACGACAACGGACTGACGGATGTGGAAGCCCGCGAAAAGATGGCTAACGCCGCCACGATGGCAGGCATGGCCTTCGCAAACGCATTCCTGGGCGTCTGCCACTCCATGGCACATAAGCTGGGCGCCTTCCATCATCTGCCGCACGGCGTCGCCAACGCATTGATGATCGATGAAGTCCTGCGCTTTAACGCAGCAGAAGTGCCGGCCAAGATGGGTACTTTCCCGCAGTATGATCATCCGCATACGCAGGAGCGGTATGCAAAGGTGGCTGACTACCTGGGCTTAGGAGGCAAAACAGATGCGGAGAAGCTGGAGAACCTGATCAGAGCGATCGACAAACTGAAAGAAAGAGTGGGCATCAAGCGCACCATTCAGGAATATGTGCCGGATGAAAAGGCATTCCTTGAATCTCTGGATGCCATGACAGAACAGGCCTTTGACGACCAGTGCACCGGTGCCAATCCCAGATATCCATTGATGAGCGAGATCCGCCAGATGTATCTTAATGCTTACTATGGAAAGACCTTCATCGAACAGGAATATCCGGATGATGTAACACTCCCTTCCCATGACGATGTGCATGACTTCAAACAGATGTACAGGGCAGCAGGGAAAAAGAAGAAAAATGACTAAAAAAAGAAGGAGGTGACAGGCATGAAATTCGATAAAGTGATCGCGGCAAGAAATAATAAAACGGTCTACAGGGATGGGGACAGATGCATCAAGGCCTTTGACGTTTCCTTCAGTAAAGCGGATATATTGAACGAGGCGCTTAACATGGCGCGTATTGAGCAGACCGGAATTAAGGTTCCCAGACTGCTGGAAGTGACCACCGCAGACGGACAATGGGCCTCGATCTATGAGTACATCAGCGGCAGGACAATGGCACAGCTGATGAGCGAGAACCCGGAGAAAAAGTCCCAGTATCTGGAGCAGTTCGTTGAGATCCAGCTGGATGTGCAGGCCCATACCTGTCCGATGCTGAACCAGCTCAAAGACAAAATGCAGAGAAAGATCAGTCAGTCTAACCTGGATGCGACAACAAGATATGACCTGCATGTGCGACTGGACGGCATGCCCACGCACAACAAAATATGCCACGGAGATTTTAATCCCTCCAACATCATCATTTCAGATGATGGCACGCCGTACATCATCGACTGGTCCCATGTGACGCAGGGCAATGCGTCCGCGGATGCAGCCAGGACATATCTGCTGTTCTGGCTGGACGGTGATATCGATGGCGCAGAAGCGTATCTGAATCTGTTCGCCCAAAAAAGTGATACCGCCAAGCAGTATATTCAGCAGTGGATGCCGATCGTATCAGCTTCCCATCTGTGCAAGGGGAATGAAGAGGAGAGAGAATTCCTGATGCGCTGGATCAACGTGATGGAGGGTTGGCAATGAAAATAACGGTATGTATCGGGTCAGCATGTCATATCAAAGGATCAAGGCAGATCGTAGAC
Source organism: uncultured Lachnospiraceae bacterium (assembly GCA_946546945.1). Lineage (GTDB taxonomy): Bacteria > Bacillota > Clostridia > Lachnospirales > Lachnospiraceae > Eubacterium_I. The sequence continues at coordinate 8,444 of CAMNOU010000034.1, read as the reverse complement.
CGGCTGCAGTATCTGATCCGCAAAAATGAACTTGGGGATAAGATCAGCCTCAGCGGCGCATTCTGTATGCATAACTGCAAAAAAGGAATCTGCGTGACGGTTGACGGCGACCTGTTTTCACTGGCGCCCGAAGATGTTGATGATTTCTTTGAGAATAACATAAAACAGAGATTGTGAAAGACAGTAAAGGATAAAAACAATGGTATTTGTTGAGGTCTGTGTGGGTTCATCCTGTTTCCTCAAAGGGTCTGAAGAAATCATTGAACGGATGCAGAAAAGGATTGCTGACCACAAGCTGGATGATGAAGTCATCCTGATGGGCAGCTTCTGCACCGGGGCCTGCAACAGGGTCGGGGTGACGATCAAGGTGGATGATGAAGTCTTTCCGGGGATTACCCCGGAGACTTTTGACACCTTTTTCCAGGAGAAAATTGTAAAAAAGATAGAAGAGGGGGGAGAAGCTTAAGTGTCTGAATGTCTGAGGCTGAAAAAATCGAACTGTAAAAACTGCTACAAATGCATTCGGCACTGTCCTGTAAAGTCTATTCGTTTTTCAGCGGGTCAGGCGAATATCATCAGCAGCGAATGTATCCTCTGCGGTACCTGCTTTGTAGTATGTCCGCAGGATGCGAAAGAAATCGTTGATGAGACGGAGAAGGTACAGGTGATGATCCAGGGAGAGGACCCCGTGATCGCCAGCCTGGCTCCCTCCTTTATTGCCAATTATGACGGCGTGGGCATCGAGAGCATGAAAGAAGCGCTGATGAAGCTGGGATTTGCGGATGTACAGGAGACGGCGCTCGGAGCCACGCAGGTGAAGCGGGAATACGACAGGATTCTGACGGAGGACCAGCCGGATGTGCTGATCTCATCCTGCTGTCATTCCATTAATCTGCTGATCCGCAAACACTATCCGTCCCTGCTTCCGTATCTGGCGAATGTGCTGACGCCGATGAAGGCTCACTGCACGCAGATCAAGCGCGATACACCGAACGCGAAGACTGTCTTTATAGGTCCCTGCGTGGCGAAGAAAGATGAAGCGGAAAACAGCGGCGGAGTAGTAGATGCAGTACTGACATTTGAGGAATTGACAGCATGGCTGAAAAAAGAAAAGATCGGGCTGAAAAAAGAGATCATTCCCGAGGATAAGAGCCTTACCAGGTTTTTCCCGACAACAGGAGGTATCCTTAAATCCATGCGCCGGGATGCTCCCGGCTATCAGTATCTCGCCCTCGACGGGGTGGAGAACTGCATGGCCGCGCTTGAGGATATTAAAAACGGCCAGCTCAAACACTGCTTTATCGAGATGTCTGCATGTCCGGGGGGCTGCATCGGCGGACCTGTGATGGAAAAATACCGTCGCAGCCCTGTCAGGAACTATATTGCCGTGGCAAGCTTTGCCGGCAGGAAGGATTTTGAAGTTCCCCAGCCGGCAGCCAGCGACATGAAGGACATCTATCTGCCCGCTGCGCAGCTAACAGTGAAACCTGCGGAGCATGAGATCGTGCAGATCATGCATGAGATGGGCAAGTATAAGCCGGCTGATGAATTAAACTGCGGATCCTGCGGTTATAACACATGCAGAGAGAAAGCTATCGCGATTTTCCACGGCAAGGCCGAGATATCCATGTGCCTGCCGTTTTTGAAGGAAAAGGCGGAGGGATTCTCGAATGTTATTGTTAAGAACAGTCCCAACGCATTGATCGTTCTCAATGCTTCACTGGAAGTGCAGCAGATCAACCAGGCGGCCATGAACCTGCTCAATATCCGGTACCAGACAGATATCCTGGGGGATCATATCGTACGAGTGCTGGATCCGAAGCCGTTTGTTAAGGTGGTGGAGAACAGGCGCGCACTGACCAACCAGCAGGTGTACCTGGCTGAGTACGGCAGATATGTCGAGCAGACGATCGTGCCTGCCGAGGACGGCCGCATGCTTGTCTGCATTATGCGTGATGTGACGAAGGAAGAGGACGACAGGAAGCGCAAAGAAGAGATCAGTATGGAGACCATGGAAGTTGCGGACCAGGTCATTGATAAACAGATGCGGATCGTACAGGAGATCGCTTCTTTGCTGGGTGAAACGGCAGCGGAGACGAAGATTGCGTTATCTAAATTGAAGGAGTCCATACAGAATGAATGATCTTTGCGCAGATATCGGTTACAAGAGCATCAACCATTATGGGGAGCAGCTGTGCGGTGATCATGTGGAGATTGTCGAGCAGGATGACGGATCTACGGTAATTGTTCTGGCTGACGGTCTTGGAAGCGGTGTGAAGGCGAGCATTCTTTCCACTCTGACATCCAAGATACTTTCCACCATGGTCGCAGCAGAATTGCCGATCGAAGAATGTATTTCGACTATTGCGGCTACGCTGCCGGTCTGTTCGGAGCGCGGCGTCGCCTACTCTACGTTTACGGTCTTTCGTCTGCTGCGTAACCAGACGGCGGAAATGATCCAGTATGATAACCCGCTGGTAATCATGATCCGCGACGGAAAGGTATACGACTATTCAAAAACAGAGTTCAATGTTGACGGAAAAAAGATATACCGTACCACGATCCGGCTGAAAGAAGATGATACCTTTGTAGCCATGAGTGACGGGTGTCCCCATGCCGGGATTGGAGATGTCTTTAACTTCGGCTGGAAGAGAGAAGAGATAGCGGAGTATATGGCCGGGTTCTCGCTGGCAGGTTTTACGTCAAAAGTCCTGAGTACGATGCTGGTGGAAGAGTGCAACAAGCTGTACGGAGGAAAACCGGGGGATGATGCCACCGCGTGTGTTGTCCGCATACGGAAAAGAGAACCAATGAATATCCTTTTCGGACCGCCGTCCAACCGGGACGACTGCACCAGAATGATGAGCCTTTTTTTCTCCAAGGAAGGAAAACATATCGTCTGCGGCGGGACGACATCCTCCATTGTTTCCCGGTATCTTCATAAACCGGTGAAGGTTAATCTGAATGTCAACTTGAATAGTGATATTCCCCCGATTGGCGAAATCGAAGGTGTGGACCTGGTGACAGAAGGCGTGATCACCATGAGCCGAGTGATCGAATATGCCAAGGACTATCTGGGGCCGAACCAGGATTATGAAAAATGGAACTTTGGGCGGGACGGTGCTTCAAAGATATGCCGTCTTCTGTTTGAAGAAGCCACAGACGTCAATTTTTACGTGGGCAGGGCAGTTAATCCCGCGCATCAGAATCCGGATCTCCCAATCAATTTCAATATTAAGATGAATCTCGTGGAAGAACTGTCAGTGTCATTGAGAAAGATGGGAAAACGGGTCAGGATCAGTTATTTCTGATCATTGACGGTAACCAGCAGATAGCATGTCAACAAGAATGGAGGGAATATGGAAAAACCATTTGATTTTACTGTTGTTGATGAAATACTGAAACAATATCCTCCTCACGAGAGGTCCACGATTGCGATCCTGCAGGATATACAGGAATACTATCATTATCTGCCGGAAGAAATCTTTCCCCGTGTAGCCCGGGCTATCAGTGTCGGAGAAGCCAGACTTTACGGAGTCGCGACCTTCTATGAGAATTTTTCACTGGAACCGAAAGGCAAATATGTGATCCGATGCTGCGACGGGACCGCATGTCACGTCAGGGGATCCCAGCCGATCCTGGAAAAACTCAGAGGAGAGCTGGGCCTGAGTGAGAAGAAAAAGACAACGGATGATATGAATTTTACCGTCGAGACGGTCTCCTGCCTGGGAGCCTGCGGATTGGCACCGGTCATGACGGTAAATGGGAAGGTATATCCGTCCATGACACCGGAAAAAGCGATGGAGCTGCTTTCTGAACTTAAGGAAGATCTCAGAAAGGAGGAAGCGTAAGAATGCACAAACTTGGATCAAGACAGGAACTGGAAGAATTCCGCCACAGCTGTGAAAAGGCTCTGCAGGCTGAGAAAACCAAAATCCTTGTCTGTGGAGGAACCGGCTGCGTGGCCGGCGGTTCTCTGGATATATATGCCAGACTCCGGGAGCTGATGGAGGAAAACGGCATTAACGTGGAAGTCGAACTGGCTGATGACCCGCATCAGGATGTCGTTGGATTAAAAAAGAGCGGATGTCATGGTTTTTGTGAGCTAGGCCCCCTCGTGCGCATAGAGCCGCAGGGATGGCTCTACACGAAAGTAAAACTTGAAGACTGCGCGGAGATTATAGAAAAGACGATCAAAAATGGCGAATTCATTGAACGTCTGGGTTACAAGCAGGACGGAAAGACGGTACAGAAACAGGAAGAGATTCCGTTCTATAAAAGGCAGACCCGTGTGGTACTGGAGCATTGTGGACACATTAACGCAGGGTCTCTGCGTGAATATGTGGCGCTCGGCGGTTACAGCGCGCTGGAAAAATGCCTCTTTGACATGACGCCGGAGAATATTCTGGATGAGGTTACGAAGTCCAATCTTCGCGGAAGAGGGGGCGGCGGTTTCCCCACCGGCAGGAAGTGGGTCTCCTGTGCCAGACAGAAGGAAGAGCCGAAGTTTATCGTCTGTAACGGAGACGAGGGCGATCCCGGCGCGTTCATGGACCGCTCCATCATGGAAGGCGATCCGCACAGACTGCTGGAGGGTATGATTATTGCCGGCCTGGCCATCGCTTCAGAAAGAGGCTACATCTACGTGCGTGCGGAGTATCCGCTTGCCGTGGAACGCCTGAATATAGCGATCGAACAAGCCAATGAATATGGTTTCCTGGGAGAGAACATCCTTGGGACCGGTAAGAACTTTCACATCCGCATTAACCGCGGCGCCGGAGCTTTCGTCTGCGGTGAGGGTTCTGCCCTTACAGCTTCGATCGAAGGAAAGAGGGGCATGCCCCGCGTAAAACCGCCGCGTACGGTTGAACACGGTCTGTTTGACAAACCGACCAATCTGAATAACGTAGAGACTTATGCCAATGTACCCATGATCATTACCAGGGGCAGCGAATGGTACAGATCGATCGGTCCGGATAACAGTCCGGGGACCAAAGCGTTTGCGCTGACCGGCAAGATCAATAATACAGGACTGATAGAAGTCCCCATGGGAACTACCCTGCGGGAAGTGATTTACGAGATCGGCGGCGGCATGCGTGACGGCGCAGCCTTTAAGGCCGTTCAGATCGGCGGCCCATCCGGCGGATGTCTGACGGAAAAGGAACTTGACATCCCGCTCGACTTTGATTCACTGCAGAAGGTGGGAGCGATGATCGGTTCAGGTGGTCTGGTCGTAATGGATGACAAGACATGTATGGTCGAGGTCGCCAGATTCTTTATGAACTTTACACAAAATGAATCCTGCGGCAAATGTGTTCCCTGCCGTGAAGGCACCAAGAGAATGCTGGAGATCCTTACCCGGATCACAGAAGGAAACGGGCAGGATGGAGATATCGAACTTCTGGAGGAACTATCGGATACGATCTCCCATACCGCTCTTTGTGGACTGGGAAAGACGGCCCCGTCGCCGGTCGTATCAACAATCAACAATTTCCGTGATGAATATGAAGCACATATCTATGACAAGCGCTGTCCTTCCGGTGTCTGCAGCAAACTTAAGCGCTTTGTAATTGACCCTGAGAAGTGCAAAGGATGTTCAAAATGTGCCCGCAACTGTCCGGTAAAGGCAATCAATGGAAAGGTGAAATCCCCGTACGTGATTGATCAGGACAAGTGCATCAAGTGCGGCGCATGCTTGACGAACTGCAGTTTCGGCGCTGTCAGAGAGGAGGCATGAGTATGGAAAATGCAAATATAATGGTTGTTGACGGCGTCCCTGTTAAAATCGAAGGAGAGCGTAATCTCCTGGAAGTGATCAGTAAGACAGGCATTAAACTCCCGGTATTCTGCTATCATTCAGATCTTTCTATTTACGGCGCATGCCGTCTGTGTATGGTGGAAGATGAGCGCGGCAGGCTGATGGCGGCATGTTCTACTGTTCCCAGAGAGGGCATGCAGATCAGAACCAATACGGAGCGCCTGAGGAAATACAGAAAAAATATCATCGAGCTTCTGCTTGCAAGTCATTGCAGAGACTGCACGACCTGTGAAAAAAGCGGAAGGTGTTCGCTCCAGGATATGGCAGTTCAGGTTGGCATTGAAAACGTGCGGTATCCGAATGACAGGAACGAGTCCGTAAGGGATGTTTCCTCACCCAGCATTATCAGGGATGAATCCAAGTGTATTCTCTGCGGAGACTGTGTTAGAGAATGCAATGAGATCCAGCGGGTAGGAGCCATCGATTTCGCCTATCGTGGTTCTGAGGCTAAGATCAGCACGCCTTTTGGAAAGCCGATCGCGCAGACCCTGTGCGTCAACTGCGGTCAGTGTGCTGCTGTATGCCCGACGGGTGCCATTATTGTACGTGATGATACCCCGAAGGTCTGGGAAAAACTGGATGACCCGAAAGTATTTGTCACCTGCGAGATCGCTCCAGCAGTCCGTGTCGGGATCGGACGGGAACTGGGACTTGTCGACGATGAAAACGAGATGGGCAGGATCGTAGCCGCGCTTCACCGTATGGGATTTGATGAAGTGTATGATACGGCAACAGGCGCTGACCTGACGGTCATCGAGGAGGCCAACGAATTTGTAAACAGAATCGAAAAAGGCGGTACGCTTCCTCTGTTTACCTCGTGCTGTCCGGCCTGGGTGAAATATGTGGAAAACAAATATCCGCAGTTCCTGCCGAATGTATCGACATGCCGTTCTCCGATGGGCATGTTCGCCGCGGTGATCAAGGACTACTATAAGAATCGGCTTCCGGAAGGGAAGACCTCACATTATCATGTAGCGCTGATGCCCTGCACGGCCAAGAAGTTTGAGGCAAAACGTCCGGAATTCAGAACGGAGTACGGACCGAATACAGATGATGTCATTACGACACAGGAAATGATCCGTATGATCAAGAGATCCGGGATCATGTTTAATGAACTGAGGCCGGAAGCAGTTGACTTACCTTTCGGGACGATGTCAGGTGCAGGCGTGATCTTCGGTGTTACCGGAGGTGTGACGGAAGCTGTTCTAAGGAAAATTGCCGCTGACAGCAGCAGAACGGCGCTGACCCAGATCGAATACACCGGAGTCCGTGGCATGGATGACGTAAAAGAAGCATATATTTCTTATAAGGGAAAACAGCTTCACATAGCGGTGGTGAGCGGTCTGTCCAATGCAAGGAAGATCGTGAAGGACATTGAAAGCGGAAAGGCAAGCTATGACCTGGTTGAGGTAATGGCGTGCCGCGGAGGCTGTATAAGCGGCGCAGGCCAGCCGTATATTTCCGGAAGAAATCGTGTGAAACGAGGAGAAGGCCTTTACCGCACAGACAGCGTAAGTCCGATTAAGTGTTCGCAGGATAATCCGCTGATGAAGGAACTGTATAACGGCATGCTTAAAGGCAGGGAGCATGAACTTCTGCATGTCGAGTACAGGTAAAAAAGAAACTCCCGCCGGAGTCATGTCTGCTCTGTTTGAGAATGATAATGACTCCGGTTATTTTTTTGTGCTGCGGGGACAGGATCATGAAATAATGAGAGCTTCTTTCAAAATAGATTGACAGGCTCCGGGAACTGTGCTAATGTACAGGTGGTTAGAGAAAGCTTACTACCTGTTATACGAAGATCCGTTTCTGTGCGGGGATCAGATTTGCCGCCCCAGGGGGCGGTATTTAACGGATCAGAGATTAGTTACATCTAACTTGAAAGTCCGGACTGAAAAGAAGATTTGCAGAAAAAGAAACAAGGCCAAAAGAGACAATGGCAGAAAGCGCGTGATCCGGAGGTTGTTATGCGTGTTGTGATTATCGGCGGGAATGAATGTATGGAGCGACGGTACTGCGAACTGTGTAAGAACTACGGCTGCAGGGCAAAAGTATTCTGCAAACCATGCACGTCCATGGGAGACCGTATCTATACCTTTGGTGTCATATTTGCTAAAGTAAGTGTTAAGAGTACCAGAGGATTTAGCGCGCTTTGTTCTCCGCCTATCATTCTTTCGCTCCCATTCATAGAATTGTGCAGGAAGCCACCGGTCTTAATAACGGATACCTCTCTGTCATTTACCTGCTCCATCGGCCGGAAAGCCTCCACTTTCGTATGATGTTCCTTCTCATATCTGGCAATGGCCTGCTTTGCCTCAAACAGACGCGGCCTGGAGGGAACTCCGATTGCCTTCAGCGCCGGGGAGACAGCCAGGCAGATGGTCTGGTCTGAGCGGGAAGGATCCGCTACCAGCAGGTTTGCCTTCAGGGGATCAATGCCGCGGGCCACGCATTCAACAGAAGCGTAAAATGACTTCATATCAATTGCGATATAGCAGTCCGGAACCAATAAATGTTCGTTCATAGGGGCTCAAAGCAACCCTACTACTGGACGAACCGGTATCGAACTCTGGACGGTTGAAAGCATTGATTGCGGATATCGGAGAAGATTTTTCGTTTGAGCTTG
>CAMNOU010000033.1 GCA_946546945.1 uncultured Lachnospiraceae bacterium | reverse complement strand
GACCTGCCAGACTTATAATCGGATTATAACACTAGAAATATGCGTATACAAGATAAAGACGGGATTTTCGGATGTAGAAAACAGGAGCGCATTTTCATATGATTTTTTACGTTTTCGATAGTCAGACCGGATATTTCAATTCTGAAAACCATTTTTTAAGAAGCAAAATGCAGGTATTTCCCTGCTCCAGCACACAATTTCACGATTCGGCATATTGCACAATCATGCTAACCGGCAGAACATCTCACTTTCTTTTACACGAATACTCGTTATCTACCTTTTACGAAACGTGCTCCGCAAGGCGCACAACAAAGGACCGCTCTCAGCTCTGAGACCGGTCCTTCTGTGGTTCTTCTTATCTTGTTTTTCTTCTCCTCATCATAAAGCCTGCACCAGCCAATGCTATAAATGCGGTTCCGAGAAGATAAATCAGGTTTGTTCCGGGACCACCGGTGGAGGGAAGTTCAATACCGGCGTCGTTCTTAATTGTTACAATCCACCCCAGTTCTGGATGATTAACATCAACCATATCTGCATGTGCAAATGCGCTCTCCTCGCCGCCAACTTTTGCTTTTACCAAAGTCTGTCCTGTGCTTTCATTTGTAGTCACTTCAATTGTCACATCACCATTTAACTGATTGTAACCTGCTGGCGCCGAGTCTTCTTTGATTGTATAAGTCCCGAGCGGAACTTCTTCCTCTTTGATGATAGTCGCTTCCTCAGAACCCGGATCTCCGGTAATTACTGTTGTAATCGGCCCGTTTTTGATTAATCCCCCGCTGACTTCACTGAATGCCGCACCAGCAAGAGGCTTACCAGCCTGATCAGTTTTAACGACTTTGAGAGGTGTCACAATCCTCTTATCCGTCACAGTCAAAATATAAATCCCGTCCGTGTCAGGATCGCTTAGATCAACTACATCATCGTTATTACCTTTTGTAATTGTAATACCGTTTTCATTGACTTTGATTGTAATATCACTTACCTTTTTATAATCTTTCGGCGCAGTGGTCTCACTCAGTGTGTAGTTCCCTATTGGCAGAGTGAATAATGTATCATCTGTTTCGTCTGTACCGGGCAGATATCCCAACTTTTCCGAAGTAGCCGTTCCATCCATGGATATCAGTTCTGTCATGGCATCGAAACCTTCAACATCCTCCCCCGTCAAATCAAATATCGCACCTGTAAGCCCGGAAGAAGCATCATCGCCAATCTTCCTGATGCGAAGTTTCTGTTCTTTCGCCTTCTCGTTGGTATAGGTGATAATCGTGTCACCCTTGATGGTATAGGGCTTGCCATCTTCCCCTTTCAAATCAATATTAGCCGATGTCTTATCCGGGTTTGTTGTTTGCGTCGCAACTACACTCTTGATACTATAACCAGAAGCATGTTTTTCTGTGAATGTCAGTACTGTTCCATAGGGGACCTTCACAAATTCTTTATCACTTCCATTGACAAGGTTGAACTCAACGTTCTCTTCAGGAATTGTATATTCTCCATTTGCCGATGCAATGAAAGTAAATTCTTTATCTGTTGATGTTTCCCCATCTACAATCTTTTTTACAGTTACGGTGTAGGTGTTGATTTTCCACACAGCATAGACGGTATTTTCAAGCGGATTCCAGTTATTCTCTCCGCTGACTTCGAGGTTATCTGCTGCGACCTTTTGCCCAAGTCGATATATACCAGCCTGAATTAGCTGTTCTTCAGTCATAGTCCCGATTGCTTGTTCGAACTCCTCTGGTGTTATCTTGCTGCCGCCTTCTCTCTCGAACGCCCAGCCAAGCAGAGTATAACCTTCTCTTACGAAAGAATTGGCATCTTTCATGAGGAAATCTTTATTGATCGGGTACGATTCCGTTACACTCTCCTGTTGTGCACTGTCATTCGTCACACCACCATTTCCATCAAAAGTTACTGTCGTAACCTTCTCAGTCTCGATGTTGAATTTTGCTTTCAAACGAATCTTCTTGATTGTAGCTGTGTTTCCCAGATCATCTGTGATCGTCTCTTCATAGATAAAACTGCTCGGAATTTCTGAGGCTGTATCAGCAGGATTATACATTATATCAGATTCAGATCCATCTGGATTCAGCAGCACCCATCTGTAGAATTCAAACCCGGACGTATACCCAGTAGGCGCTTCTGCTACCTGGAAAGTGACATTATTATTTGTCAATGCGTATTTATTATCATCAACTGGGATTGTGGTCTGGAGCATTCCCGCCGTATCATAAGTACGATAAACATCATCTACATCATATTCGACATAGGCACTGCTCTCGTCGACATCCAACTCCCACTTGGCATACAGCTTCAAGATACCACGAACATTATCATGGCTGCCATCATTATCACCATATTTGTTCCAGTCTTCACCTAACTGATAATTCATGTCAACACCGGGAGTATCTTTATTTATCAACACCGGAAAATGAATTTCAGTAGCAGGGTCAAAGTCGGGGGAATAATACCAGCCAATCAGCTTGTAACCGGTTCTCTTTGCCACAGAAGAATTAATATTCGCATCATCAACTTGCTCGTTGTAATCAAGACGGAAGGACAATGATTGATTGTTCGCAAGCTCAACTTCGTCGTTATAAGCATTATCAGGCGTAGGAACCAGGACAACACGGACTCGGTAGGTATCCCATTTGGCATAGACTGTGATATTTGAATCCGGCATTTTTGTATTAAAGTCAAACGGAATCTGACAATCCGGATCCGAATACCACCCCGCGAAGTAATAGCCTTCCTTCCCATTTGTTGGTACATAGTAGCCTGAGCCACCTTCCGCATATTTGTTCAAATCTGATTCGTAATAAACACCTTCAACTGTGTGCTCTTCTCGCTGAGTAACATGAGGGCCTTGAGAGATGAAGTTGATATTATGTTGGTTACGAGAGTACCGAAGGTAGACATTATTATCATAATAAAAACTTCCGTCAGGTGTTATACTCGTCCATGTGCCATTTGGATTCAGTGTACCTCTTACCTGATATGAATGAAGCGTGAATCCTTCAAACGTTTCAGTCGGATACCATGTACCCGTCGAAGTAGTAGCCGTAGACAGAATATAATCATCAGTATATACCCATTTACCATTTTCATCCTGCACATATATGATTAAGGTGTGATTAGCATCAGTTCTGCCTGTAAAGAAATCTACTGTTGTCTGAGTTGCATTGGGGGCAACTGCAGCTTGAGGGTCAAATAGAGTAAGCGCAAGCGGAAGAGAAATATCATTCGATATCTTCCACACTCTCCCACTCCCTGGATCCGGCCATTGTGAAAACTCAGCTCCATAAAGTCCAGTGTATGTTACAGATCTTGTAGTCGCTGTTCCAGTAGATACTTCACCAGTATAAGGCACATTTGTTGTTGTGGTGATCGTCGTTGTATAAGTCCCATCTGCATTTAATGCCACCATCGATCCATCGATCCAGCCATATGTACCGGTATTAGATGTTACATAATGCGTACCGTAATATCTTGTTCCCCAAGACAAATATGTTCCATCATAATACCATCTCTCATTATCTCGTCTATCAAGCTGAACCGGTGAAGTTCTTCCTGCTACAACTCCATAATGCACTGGCTTATTATTGTTTCTTACATTTGTCGTATTGTATCGTGTTCCAGTATAAGGCTGCGTAACAGTCTCTGTTTCCTTCTTTTGATAAGTATATCCCCCATTGCCATCCGGCGTCAGATTCACGCTTTCCCCATTTACTATCCCAGTATATGTTGTTATAGTAAAATCTCTATCGGATGTAAAATTATAAGTAATCTCCTTTCTGTTATAATAAACATTCAGTATGGTTGTCCCATTTGCATCAACGGTAGCAGAAACATCAGAATTATCAGTACTGTAAGTAAAATAATATCCATACTCGCTGCCTGTTGTTCCCCCCTTCTGTCTGTCTGCTGAAGTAGTGCTTACGGTTTCGCCAGTTTTTTCTACTCTACGTTCACTAGAAACATAGTCATAGTCCGTGGCAGGATCCGTGCCGGTCGCCGCAGCCTTTTGTTTCCAGAATACAACATGATAGTCTGTATCATTTGCTTCCCACTGCGCATAAAGTGTTGTATCCGCAGAGAGCGTATTTCCAAAACGGTTCACACTTCCATTAGTCTTATACCACCAGGTTCCCGTTCCATCCGCCTTCGTATTCCAACCAGTAAATGTGTAACCTCTCCGAGTGGGATCCGACGGTTTTGTCGTTACCGCATCACTTCCAATCAAAAGCTGAGGCGGCGTGTATGTTGTACCACTTCCGGGACCGCCAGCGTTAGAGTCGAATACAAGCCAGTTACGACCATGGATTTTCAGATAGAGATCCACATGATGATCTAATGTGATGATATCTCCATATTGATATGTCTGGCCTGTGTCCACATCCATCCAGCCCTCGAAGACAATGCCCTCTTCCGGTGTAAAGGTATAGTTTATGGTCACATTCTTATCGGCTGCATCCTTGCGCACACGCACAACATTAAGCACAGTCGCATTACCCTGTGCATCCTGATCCATATAGCGCAGGTACCATGCCTCATCATAAATTGCATAAACATTGATTTCTGTGAGTTCTTCTGTAGCACTGTTATATCTGTCAGCTGCCTGCCTGTTAAGTTCTTCAATGGTATAAATACTCGAGGGGTTTGTTTCGCCTGGATCGTAAGCCCAACCCACGAAAGTCTGGCCATATTCTGGCTCTACACCCGGATCATAGAGTTCCTGTAAAACATTGTCCTGCTTCTTGATATACTCAGAAACCAGGAGACTTGTTCCATTGTAGAAATTGTACTGAAGCCTTTTGGAGGAATCTACAATTGCATAGATACTGAATCCATCAGCTTCAAAAGCAACGATTTGTCCATCAGTAGAATTCTCTATAACTGTTCCGTTCATTTCTTCATTGTGGAAATGAACAACCTGTGTACTCGCCGCAGCCTTTTCGCCTGAATCCTTATCCGCCAGCTCTATGCGCACATCAACCGTCGTCCCCGCCTCAGGCTGGTACTTCCTATTGTGATCATTCTTGTCAACAATGCTGATATCGAACAGCCGGATATACCCTGCTGTCCCCTGCTCCATTCCCAGCGCATTCTCTGTATTTGCCACATAGGCATCATAAGCAGAGGAGCCATTTGTAATCTCCTCCACTTCCAGTACCGCATCTTTCGGGATGCCTGTTTCCGGCCCGTAACTCGCAGTAATCCTGTAATTTTTCCCGTCACTCGCCAGTACCGTCTTCTCGATCGTTGTTCCGACGATGTTGTAAATGGAGAAGCTCTTTGCGGTGAACTCTACGGTCTTCTCCGCTTCGTTGACGGTGACATCCTGTACGATTTCGGCATCGCAGTCTACCGGCTTATTTGCGTTTTCACCGTATTCCACTACGACCTTTACTTCGGTATCCGCGTTGATTTCAGGTTTTGCGATGTCGGTGTTTACGTCAGGTCTGGCCGGTGTGTCTACGTGATAGACTTCGATGTCTTCATAGTTTTCCAGGTTCGGCAAAGAAACCGCTACTTTTACCGGCGATTCTTCGGCAGGCTGAAATGCTGTCACTTCACCCTTTTCATTCCTATAATAAATGTTGATGTCATAGGAAGCGATGATGTCTTTTTCCAGATTTGCATCAACGGCCGCCTCGTAAGCGTTCACCCAGGCACCTTCCGGCATGAGACCGGACAGGGTGATGGCGGTCTTTGTTTCCTGATCCTGCTCAGTGTAGGTCCAGTCGGTGTAGATGACCGCATCGATGTCCTGCTGCACAAGCGCAACTCTCTGTGCAGCGGCTGCATCAGATGCTGCGGACATTTCCCCTGTATCTGATGCCTCATTTAAATTGTCCCGGACTGCGGTTTCCGCATCCAAAACAGGCGTTTCAGACAGCTCCGCCTGTCTCTCCTGACCTGCTGCCGGGCTGCTCATCTGCAGGATCTGCGCATTTGCCGGATCAGACACGCTCCCATCAGCATTCAGAGTTTCTTCTATTACAGCGCCTTCCCCAACCGTTTCCCTGGTCGCACTGATGGCAGGCAGAATCAGTGAAAAGGTGGTCGTAAATGCGACAATAAGAGCCAGATAAGCGGAAATGCGCATGCCGATGTTTCGTTTCCGCGCTCTTGCCAGATGGTGCCGAAGGATCGGCTGTTGGTCATAGTTCTTCTGATTTTCTCTTCTGAACTTTCCGAATAAAACAAACCGAATTGCTGCCACTATTTTGAGAATCACATATTTTATTTTACCCATAGTGTTTCTCCTTTCCTGACAGGCCTCCCATAAAAAACTAAATACCTTCTTGTCATTTCTTTAAACTCTCATAAGTCAATTTATCTATCGATTGACTTTCTTTTTCCCTTTTTTATAAAAATTGCCAAAACCATCCCTAGTATTCATACTATAACAAACGCCAAACTGAAATTCAATTGTTTTTCTATGTAAATTTTGTGAATAATTGATGAAATTATGTCGCGGCAACAAACAAAAAGCCGGGCGTTTTCACACCCGGCCATACAGCTTTATCCTCTTCGCTTTTTCAGAGGAAGACATCCTCCCTTTTTTCAATCTTCAGCGCAGGATTCTCGTGACTTTAGTCGTGAGAGGAATGCGCCAAATTAACATTTTCGTCTTCAGCATGGGTTTCATACCTGCGCTGAAGATTGAAGCCTCCGGCGGATCGCAGGCACGCAAGTGGAAAGCGCGCCGCGGCAAGTACGCCCGAGGCGTACTTGATATCTCTCTTTAGAATCCCAGTGTGTCATTTACCAGGATCACATGGATTCTGCCTGCATGGCGGGAATACCGGGTGATCAGGAACTGACAGCAGATGGTGTCCGGTGATTTGCAGTTCATGCAGGATCCGGTTTTGGCGCACGGGGTGGCCAGATTGAATCGCTGCGCGTTGATGGGTGCCGCCACATTGCGGGCACGTTTCATAGCGCCGTCGACATCACTACAGACCTTGTTCATGCCCACTATGAATAACACCTTTTTCGGTCCCTGTGCGATGGCAGAAACACGATTGGAATTGCCGTCGATGTTGACGAGGACGCCGTCCTCGGTAATCGCGTTCGCGCTGGCAAGAAATACGTCCGCATCGTATGCCATCAGCATGGCTGCCCGTTTGTCTTCAAAATCATCCCGGTCGATAAAGTTGTAGTTACCGTTTTTCAGAGAATCGACCAGACCGATTTCGTGCACGCTTACGCCTCCGCCCATCGTCACCGCGCTTCCCTCCGGAATCAGGGAGAGTGCCAGCTTCAATGCTTCTTCGCGGGATGCGGCATAATACCCGCTCATGTTCCGGGACTCCAATCCCTTCATGACTTTCTGTGCAAGCAGTTCATTTCTTTTGGTAATGTTCGTATCCATCCCTACATCTCCTTTCTGCTATTGTCGGTTTCTTTTAATATCTTCATGGTAATTGTCTTGTCAAAAAACTGAACAAACGGGCCAAGTCCGAAGGTCGATACCAGTGTTCCCAGTCCTATGATCCCGCCGAAAAGGAAACAGACCACCGCGCAGCAGGCATCCGTGATGATCCGGCACCAGAAATAGGAAATTTTCGTAAACTTCCGGTCCATGATCAGCGCAAGCGCATCATAAGGCGCCACCCCCGCATTGGATCTCTGATAAAAAGAGAGCCCGAGGCTGCAGACGACCACACCGGCAAGCACCGTCACGACACGTGCCGGAATCGTATGCGGCTGTCCGATTCCCAACATCAGGTGATAGAAAAAGGATACCAGATACCCCAGAAAAACAGCGTTTACAATCGTTCCGGCCCCAATCAGTTTTCTTCCGGCAAATATCTGAAAAATAAAAAGCGCAATGTTTACAAGCACCTGATAAAGCGGGTAAGAAATTCCAATATACGCAGAGACCGCCATATTCATACCGTTAAAAGGGTCATTCCCCATGGTGGACAGTCTGAAAATAGCCACACCCATGCCCAGTATGATATTTCCGATAATCATGAGCAGGAATCTTTTCCTGCCCACGGTTTCAAAATAGTTTACAATTTTACTCATGTGCTTTAATGAAATTCATATTTTGTCTGGCTACATCATTTAAGATGGTGTCAATGTTTGCGTCAAAATAATCCGGCTCGATAGACGGCTGATACCAGCTTTTCTGGTTAAAATACTGCTGCAGGCTCTGATCCTTGAATTTCCGGCCTACACGTGCGGCGATTTCGTTTCTGGCAAGCCGCAGCTGTTCTTTGGATTTCCCGGCCAGATCCGCTTCGGTCAGGAGCACTGTATTGCTGTTCGGGAAAATGTAATCCCCGCTGGTCCCCGCAGCCGGGTCCGCTGCGGCGGTGCCTGCTGCATTAGGATCCGTAACGGGTGTACCGGCCGGATTTGCATCCACAGAAGGCATGCCGGGCGCATTCGGATCTGTTGTGACTGTACCGGCCGCATTCGGATCCGTGACAGATGTGCCTGCCGCATTCGGATCTGCCGCGGCGGTACCGGCATCCGGTCCGGACGCCTTCGCGTACCTGAAGTCCACGAAATTCCCCCATTTATCACATCCCGCGGCGTCTACCTTGGAAATGCTGTAGGTTTCCAGCGTCACAATATGATCCGGGTGGTCTTCATAAATCCGTATATCACAGGTTTCATCTGTTTCCGCTTCAATGGCATAGTGCAGTGTGGGATCCGTATTTCGCACGCTGTAATAATTGGTGACCATTTGCAGCAGCTGATCGCCGGTATAACGCACGACATAACCGGATTCGCCATTGATTCCGGCCCTCAGTTTGTCCAGGGTGTCCCCCAGTGCCGCGTTCGCACCGGATACATCCGTTTCAAAATCCATTTCCGAAACAATCGGAATGATTTCCGACTGCGCCTGGCATTCTTCGATTTTGTTCAGCACATCCTGCTCCGGCGCCTCCTGCCCGTCAATGGAAATGTCGCGGTATCCGATATAATTATCTGTTTCCTGATCATAGCTGTCATAGTCCGATACATAGCGGTGTGCCTCCACGAACATACCGTTTTCCAGCTTGTTTTCAATCCAGTTATTTGCGGGAGCCTCGTGCAGACCATACCCGGAAACAAAATAGATATCGTCATTGTCATAATGGTATACAATATTCAGCGCCACATAATTATCGAACGGATTCCCCTCGTATAATTTCACGACAGATCCATTCTGCCAGCCCCAGATCTGCACACGCCATGGCAGGGTATCCGTGACCGGATCATATTCCTGCCCGTTGTCAAATGCGACCACAAATTCATCTTTCCCGTCTTTGTCAAAATCAATCAGGTTCGCATACAGCACACTTTTTGCGTTCTCATCAATAAACTCTGAAGAATAGTACAGGTATCCTGCATCCCCGTATGCGCCCTGTATCTCCATCAATTTTTCATAATATCCGGCATACAGCTGCTCCTGCGTCACGGCCATGGCATCCATGTCCGCCTCCTCAGGTCCTGAAAGATCCGCGGAAAGTTCCTCTTCCGGCATTGTGCCCGACTCCTGCTCCGCACTGTCCGAAACAGAATACTCCGCGTCCTGCGCCGGCTTCTGCTTTGCCTGGCCGCAGCCGGCCAGTGACGCAGCAAGAAATATACTAAAGATCAAACATATTCTTTTCTTCATCGTTTCCGACCTCATTTTCTTCAAAATTTGTATAGGGACATTGTAATACAAATGCCGCAAATCAGTCAACAGCCAGACGCATCCTCATTTTTTCCATATTTTTCATCTTGCATTTCTTTCTGACCCATGTTATAGTGTCTCTATCAGGAACGAACGTTCCAGTTAAACAAGAATATGACCTCATTCAGAAAGGAGCACCCCATGCGCAGCAAAAGCGAGGAACTGATGAACCGGATACAGGATATCGTGAATGAATTCTTTTTCAGCGGGCACCGGATGCCGTCGGTGAAGGAGGTGGCCGACCGGGCGGGCATTTCCAAAAGTTCCGCCCACAGATATCTTCTGGAGATGGATCAGCGCGGAATCATCTCCTACCGTGCCGGCGAGATTCTGACAGATATGATTCACGGACTCGGATTTTCCACGCGCAACGCTCCTCTGGTGGGCGGCATCGCCTGCGGTGAACCGGTCGAGGAGGAAGAGCAGACAGAAGCCTTCATTCCTCTGCCCACTGCCATTTTCGGAGATAAAGATATGTTCATTCTCCGCGCCAGGGGCGACAGTATGATGGGCGCCGGCATCGAGTCAGGAGACTACGTTGTCATCCGCCGGCAGCAGACCGCCAAAGCCGGCGATATCGTGGTCGCGCTTGTCGACCATCATGAGAATACGCTGAAGAGACTGCTTTATGACGAAGAAAGAGGACGTAATTATCTGCATCCGGAGAACGAAGCCTTTGAGGATATGTATTTCACCGATATCGAGATTCAGGGCGTGCTTGCCAACATTATCAAATCGGGCCCGTTCTGAAGCGCTCCGGATGCAGCAATCATCCGGAGGAACAAAAGATGCAGAAGGAACTACCGTATGCCGGCATAAACACAGATACAAAATCTTCGCTTAAAGAAAAGGCCTGTCCGAAAAGACTCCTTTTGCCGGAAGACTGCTATATTGCCATAGACATGAAGTCCTATTATGCGTCGGTGGAATGCGTCCATCGCGGAATCGACCCGCTGAAGGCCAATCTGCTGGTGGCTGATCCTTCACGTTCTGACCAGACCATCTGCCTTGCTGTCTCTCCGGCGCTGAAGGCGATCGGTGTGCCCTCCCGGCCCCGCCTCTTTGAGGCCAGGCAGGCGATCCGGCGGTACGAGGCTGCGCATCACACCAGAGTTTATTATTATATCGCTGTCCCCCGGATGGCAGAGTATGAGCGGATCTCCGCTCTTATTTACTCCGTTGTCCTGCGCTACGCCGCGCCGGAGGACGTTCATGTATACAGTATAGATGAAAGCTTTATCTACGCCACGCCGTATCTGCACCTGTACACCGCCGAGGCCCTGAAGACCGGGCGCCACCCGGCACATGTTATGGCGATGACGATCATACGGGACATTCTGTCAACGACCGGCATCACAGCCACAGTCGGAATCGGCACCAACCTGTACCTTGCCAAGGTCGCCATGGATATCGTTGCCAAAAAAGCCAGACCGGACCGGGACGGTGTACGTATCGCGGAATTGAATGAAGACTCCTACTGCTACCTGCTGTGGGACCACCGTCCGCTCACGGACTTCTGGCAGATTGGTCCCGGGAAGGCGAGACGTCTGCAGAAACGCTCCCTGTTCACAATGGGAGAAGTCGCGTTGAAGTCCGTCCTCGACGAAGACTGGTTCTATAAAGAGTTCGGCATCGACGGAGAAATTCTGATTGACCATGCCTGGGGAATCGAGCCTGTGCGGATGACAGATATCAAAAACTATCATGCGGATTCCCACAGTCTCAGCAACGGTCAGGTACTGCCCCGGCCATACAAATATCCGGAAGCAAGAGTTGTTTTTCTGGAAATGATTGACGTTCTCTGCCATGACATGTTTCAGAAAAATCTGATTGCCGGAACCTTCACCTGGTGGGTAAGTTATGACTGGAGAAGCCTCGAGGAAGTCCCGGAGTATGACGGGCCGGTCAGCATTGATTTTTACGGCCGTCCGCACCCGAAACACACCGGCGGAACCGTGAGACTTGCTGTGCGGACCAACTCCGTCTCCGTCATTTCCGAGGCCCTCGCTGCTCAGTTTGACAAAAAGTCGGATCCCCGTCTCCTGTTCCGCCGCATCGATGTCACCGCCGATAAAATCGAGAAAGATGACGGAATATTCCAATTGGATCTATTTACAGACTACTCTTCTCTCGACCGTGAAAGGCGGATTCAGGGGGCCATGCTGGAAATACGGCGAAAATACGGCTGCAACGCTATTGTGAAAGGGCTCAACCTGCGTGACGGAGCAACCGCAATGGAACGCAACGAACAGATCGGGGGACACAAAGCATAAACGATACGGAGGTAAAGACCATGACCGCTCCGGCAGCAAATACAGCCAACACAGCTACCCGTTCACCATCCGCCCCCGGCTATATGCCCATGCCCGCATCCTTCAGGCATCGCTCGCTTTTCCTTCACGGAAGGCCGCGCCACCAGAAATTTGATGACTTCTGGCTGCGCCACCCTCCCATGGATCCCGGAAGACGCGCCAAGATCTTTGCGCCATTCGATGCGCTGAAAGGCTTCCGTGAGGCGATCGATGAACAAAGTAACCCGCTGACAGACAATAATGACATTGATATAAGGAGCATCTCATGATTATACAGACCGGAAACCGGACAGACATACCCGCATTTTACTCCGCCTGGTTCGCGAAACGGCTGCAGGAAGGCTATGTCCTTGTGCGCAATCCGTTCAACCCGGCATCCATTACCCGCTACCGGCTGGATCCGTCTGTCGTTGATCTGATTGTTTTCTGCTCAAAAAACCCTGCGCCGATGCTGAAACACAGGACACTGCTGCAGCCCTACTGCCAATACTGGTTCGTGACCATCACTCCCTATGGAAAAGATCTGGAACCGAATGTGCCGGACAAAACTACTGTCATCGAAACCTTTCAAAAGCTTTCAGAAGTGGTCGGAGCTGACAATATGTGCTGGCGGTATGACCCGATTCTGATAGACACTATCTGGACTGCAGACCGCCATATCGAAGAATTCTCCGCCATGTGTGAGAAACTTGACGGTTATACGCACACTGCTGTGATCAGTTTCATCGATCTGTACGAAAAGGTGAAGCGGAACTTTCCGGAGGTACGCGCTGTTCCCTTCGATATACAATTATCCCTGACAGAAAAACTGGTAAAAATCGCTGCAGCTCATCACATGACCATCAAACCCTGCGGGGAAGATCCGCGCCTGGCATCTGTCGGGGCCGATTGTTCCGGCTGCATGACACAAAGCGTATTCGAAACGGCCATCGGTCAGAATCTGAACCTGCCGCCCAATCCCAATAACCGGAAGGAATGCGCCTGCTATATCGCCGGCGACATCGGAGCCTACAATACATGCGGCCACTTCTGCCGGTATTGCTATGCCAACGCCGATCAGGAGGCAGTCAGACAGGCCATGAAAGAGCATGATCCGGACTCTCCGCTTCTGATCGGACACGTCAATCAATGGGACACGATTCATGAAGCCAGACAGATCAGCTGGATCGATCCGCAGCTGCGGCTCTTTTGAAACTTTTATACCCGCAGATATTTTGAAATATTTTCCCTTGACAAAGCCTCTTTCTTGTTTTATATTTCATATCATACTATTTCTATATGCTTAATATGTTATCTATTTTCAAAAGGGAGGCAAATGATGACGCAAATAGCAAAAAAAGCAAAGGCACCGAACCGAAACAACGCGAAACGGAATCTGTCCATTCTGATTTCTATCCTGGTTTTCATGATCGCCCAGACCGGATGTGCTTCCGGGCAATCCGGAACAACGGCTGACGCAGATACCGTAAAAATTGCTTATCTGCCAATCACACATGCCCTGCCTGTTCTGGAAGAAGCAAAGCAGCTGCAGGAGCAAAGCGGCCTGCAGGTAGAACTGGTCAAATACGGTTCCTGGCCGGAACTGATGGATGCGCTGAACACAAACCGGGTAGACGGTGCTTCCGTCCTGATCGAACTTGCGATGAAGTCAAAGGAAGAAGGGATCGGCATCAAGGCTGTGGCGCTCGGCCATCATGACGGAAATGTCCTGATAACTTCACAGGACATTGCAGCCGCTGAGGATCTCCGCGGCAAAACAATCGCGATTCCGCACCGGCAGTCTTCTCATTATATCCTTCTGAATGAGGCGCTGAATAAAGGCGGCCTCACCATAGAGGATGTTCATGTGACAGAACTTGCGCCGACTGAAATGCCCGCCTCTTTAATGAGCGGTCAGATTGACGGTTACTGTGTCGCAGAACCCTTTGGTGCCATGGGCGTATCTATTGGCGCCGGAAAAGTTTTGTATACTTCTGATGAACTGTGGGAAGACTCTTTCTGCTGCGCTCTCGTTCTGACGGATCAGTTTCTGGAGAATCGTCCGGAGGATGCAAAAACGGTTACCGAATATTATAAAACAGCGGGTGACTCACTTTCCCCGGAGTCAGAGATGGAAATTGCACAGCAATATCTGGGACAATCTGAAGAGGTACTGAAAGAATCTCTGCAGTGGATTTCTTATCATGATCTGGATATCACCCGGGAAGATTATGAAACTCTGACAGAAAAAGTCAGGGAATATGGATTATCCGACAATCCGCCTTCCTACGAAGACTTTGTAAAGAATGATTTCTGATCAATCCCGTTTTTTACAACCAGACCCTTAGAGGAGACACAAAGAGTATGAAAAAATGGATTTCCCTCAAAAATATTGTTGTATCGATCGCGATTTTAATCCTGATCTGGCAGGTTTTATATTCTGTCAGCAATTACAGTTCCGCATTGTTTCCTTCTCCGCGGATGGCCTTTGCGGCGCTTATCGAGATGGCACAAAAAGGTATTCTGTTTGAGAACATCAGAACCAGCATGGTACGGTTTGCGGCAGGCTATATCAGCTCCGTTGTGATTGCCGTCCTTCTCGGACTTCTGCTTGGAAGAATGCCCCGGGTATTTCAATATGTCAATCCGGCGCTGCAGCTTCTGCGCCCGATCTCTCCAACAGCCTGGATGCCTTTTATTGTTCTTTTGTTTGGCATCGGTGACGTGCCTGCGATTGTCATCATCTTCATTGCCGCATTCTTCCCGGTACTTCTGTCAACCGTCTCTGCTGTAGGCGGAATTGACCCTTTGTACCTGAAAGTCTCTCAAAACTACGGAATAACACAGCCAGCACTGACATGGAAAGTCATTTTCCCGGCAGCCTTCCCCCAGATTGCGAACGGAATCCATCTGGCGCTCGGAACTGCATGGATTTTTCTCGTGGCAGGAGAAATGGTAGGCGCGCAGTCGGGGCTCGGCTATCAGATCATTGACGCAAGAAACAATATCCGGGCAGATGTGCTGCTGGCAACCATTTTTGTCATCGGACTGATCGGGATTCTGCTGGACGGACTGCTCCGGCTGCTTGAAAAACGGATTCTGAAAGCATGGGGAGGTGCCGCGTGATGTACATAGAAGTCAAAGATGCATGCAAACAATTTATACAGGACAAAAAAGAATTCCTTGCTCTGGATCATGTTTCTCTGGGCATTGAAAAAGGAGAATTCGTCTGTCTGCTCGGCCCGTCCGGTTGTGGGAAAAGCACACTTTTAAATGTTCTGGCCGGGTTTGAAAAGCTGGACAGCGGCACAGTAACGATCGATGGAGAGGAAATCACGGCGCCCTCCCCCTCACGAGTTACCATTTTTCAAAATTACGGTCTTTTCCCATGGAGAAGCATACAAAAAAACATTGAACTGGGTCTGGAAGCGA
Source organism: uncultured Lachnospiraceae bacterium (assembly GCA_946546945.1). GTDB lineage: Bacteria > Bacillota > Clostridia > Lachnospirales > Lachnospiraceae > Eubacterium_I. Next base: position 5,627 of record CAMNOU010000033.1, on the reverse strand, counting down.
AGGGAATTCCGAAGAACGAGCGCAGAAGTATTGCAGACAAATATATGAAAATGGTTGGTTTGGAAGGTTTGGAAAACCGCTATCCCCGTCAGCTTTCCGGCGGCCAGCAGCAAAGAGTCGCCATCGCAAGAGGTCTGGCCGTCGATCCTGAAATCCTTTTCATGGACGAGCCCTTCGGCGCACTGGATGCAATTACGCGAATGAAACTTCAGGAAGACCTGCTGCAGCTTTCGCGGGAAACGAAAAAAACCATTCTTTTTGTTACGCACGATATTGAGGAGGCGGTTTTCCTTGCCGACCGGATCGTTGTCATGATGGCAGATCCCGGACGAATTAAAAGCATCGTCAAAGTTCCGCTCGGTGCACACAGAGACAGAACACAGGATAATTTTCTTCACATTCGTGACCGGATTTTTGAATTGTTCCATATGAAGACCGATTCTTATATTGAGTACTACATCTAAATCTATCAAAGGAGTTGACATCATGAGCAGACACACACATGCACAGGAGAATGATTCCGCTGCAAATACACAGACACAGACGCCGGAGCACTCTCCGGCGCACATCCACTCTCACCGCAATATCATCGGATTTGATGAGCACGGTGTACCGACGGTCATTGTCAAGTCCGACCATCAGGATGACAGCGATGATCCGCAGGCTTTTATCAGCGACTACATGAATGCCGTTTCAGAGTACCGCAAGACGTTCCCGTCAAAGCAGGATGTGCTTGAGCAAACACCGGATCCGGCCGTGAGGGAGATGCTCCTTCGTATGGAACAGCTGGGCATCGACACCGCTTTTGACCGTTTTGACCGGCAAAAACCGCAGTGCAATTTCGGCCTTGCCGGAATCTGCTGCAAAAACTGCAACATGGGCCCCTGCCGGATTACTGCGAAGGCCTCCCGTGGCGTATGCGGCGCTGACGCGGATCTGATCGTCGCCCGCAATCTACTGCGCTCTGCCGCTGCAGGCGCGGCGCAGCACGGAATGCATGCCAGAGAGGTAATGCTGGCACTCAAATGGGCCGCTGAAGGAAAGCTGGATGTTCCGATCCTCGGCGAGCAGAAGATTCGTCAGACCGCGGAAGCCTTCGGAATCAAACAGAAAAACAGACAACTGAGGCACGTAGCCCGGGATCTGGCTGACGCGCTTCTGGAAGATCTTTCGCGTACCGTACCGGCAGAATATAAGACCATCTCCGCCTGTGCAGTTCCGGAGCGGCAGAAAGTCTGGGAGGAACTGGATATCCTTCCAGTCAGCGCCTACCACGAAGTGTTTGAAGCCTATCACAAGAGCGGATGCGGAACTGACGGGGACTGGCGTTCCGTGATGCAGCAATTTCTCCGCTGCGGACTTGCTTTTACCTTTTCCGGCGTTGTGGGCGCATCCATCGCCACAGACAGCCTGTTCGGCGTAGGCGACAGAGTAACGTCCAAAGTCAACCTCGGTGCTCTCCAAAAAGGATATGTAAATATCGCGGTACATGGTCATCTCCCGCTTCTGGTAAGCCAGATCGTCGCAGCCGGGAAACGCGAGGATCTCGTATCCCTCGCAAAATCCAAAGGTGCCAAAGGGATTCGCTTTTACGGCATCTGCTGTTCCGGTCTCTCCGCGATGTACCGTTATGAAGGTGTAATTCCTCTTTCAAATGCCGTCTCCGCGGAGCTGGTCCTTGGTACCGGCGCGCTGGATCTGTGGGTCGCAGATGTTCAGGATGTGTTCCCGTCCATCATGGAAGTTGCCCGGTGTTTCCGGACAACTGTCGTTACCACCAGCGAATCCGCCCGTCTTCCCGGCGCCGAGCGCTATGAATACGACCATCACCATTCCAACATTGCAGAAACAAAGGCTTTGGCAGAGAAAATTGTCCGGCGCGCAATTGATAGTTTTGAAGAAAGAAAAGGCATTCCCGTATATATACCGCCCTACGAAGCGGAAGCAGAAGTCGGATTTTCCGTAGAATACATCCACCGCCGTTTCGGAAGCATGCAGCCGCTGGCAGATGCCATCAAAGACGGCCGCATCCTCGGAATCGTCAATATGGTCGGATGCAACAATCCGAAGGTGCTGTATGAAAAGTGCATCGTTGACCTGGCAGATGTCCTCCTGAAAAACAATATTCTGATCCTGTCAAACGGATGTGCTTCTTTCCCCCTTATGAAACTGGGGTACTGTGCTGTATCCGGAAAGGAAAAAGCCGGAAGCAGTCTCAAAGATTTTCTGGAACCGGACCTTCCGCCGGTATGGCATGTCGGAGAATGCATTGACAATACCCGGTCATCCGGAATCTTTGCCGGAATCGCAGAAGTTTTGGGGAAAAAGATGTACGAGCTTCCCTTCGCTTTCTCATCTCCGGAATGGAGCAATGAAAAAGGCATCGATGCCGCGCTCGGGTTCAGGCTGAACGGCATCAGCTCCTACCATTGTGTCGAAGCACAGATTTACGGTTCCAAAAATGTGATTGAATATTTAAAACTGGGAACGCTTGAGACACTCGGCTCCGCGATGAACGTGGATACGGATCCTGTGCGTCTCGGCGAGAAAATAGTACATGATATGAAAGAAAAAAGAAAGCAGCTCGGCTGGGATACCCATTGACCGGCCGGCATGGCCAGGTGTTCAATCCTCCTGAACCCCGGCCACATCCTCTGCCGGAATCCGGAGTCCGTTCTCCAGAACGATTTCTCCGGATTCCGTTTTTTTAATTCTGCCGCTCACCGTCTCGTAAGAACCGCCGGACTTTTTTTCATCCGGCACAAAATACCGGATCGTAATCCGGCGCTTTTCTGAAATGGCATCTCTGATTCTGCGGTTCAATTCATCGATCTCTGTTTCCGAAAGCATGATTTTCTCATCCGTCAGCCTCGCCGTTTCCTCGACCGCATCCTCATATCCCGTCAGAGCCGCAAACGGCGCGAACTGTGCGGCACGCTTTTCCATGGGCATCGGCGCGTGTGTATCTGACACATGATGCGGCAGATTTACGATATCTTCATAAGGCCATTTCTTTCCCCTGCTCATGCTTTATGTCCTCCGACCTGACGATTGCGGTCCCTTCCTGTCGCGCCTTCCTCAAAATTGACACCCTTCAGAATCGCATTCTTCCCGTATTTGTTCTTGATTTTCAGCATCGCTTCCTGCATGGAACGCTCCTTTTTCCGGTTCTCCTGCGTTTTTTCTTCCTCAGAAAAATCAGTAAACAGATTCATCTGCTCATATGCAGACGCCTCCGCTTTTTCCTCCGAAGTCACGTGATTGATCCCGAGATAGATCCGGCGGATGAGCAGTTCGGGATTTACTGTGCGCGCATATATCTTCCGCGCAGCATCCACAATCATTTCCCCTGAAGAAGTCGGATGGGACAGATTTTCCGTCCCATGCGCATGCTTCGGCACTTTCTTGCCGTAACGGTCTGTCGTTATTTCCCCTTTATAACCGGCGGGCTGTCCCTCCAGGTTCTCGTATCCGATGGTCAGCACAACCTGATCCGTGACCATCCGTTTCTGCACCAGATCCAGCGCCGCGGCATCCGCCATCTCATGCACGACCACACGGGCTTTTTCATAGGTATAAGGGCACATCAGCACCTGCCCCGAGGAAAAACTGCGGTCTTCCGGTTCATAAGCTTTAATCAGATCCAGCGTACACGGTTCCCACCCCCAGGCATGATCAATAAGCAGCTGTGCATTGACCCCGAACATGCGGTAAAGGATTTCTTCATTTTCCACGGAACAGCGGGCCACATCTCCCATTGTATACATGCCGGCAGCCTCCAGTTTCTTTGCATATCCTCTGCCAACCCGCCAGAAATCCGTGAGTGGCCGGTGATCCCACAGGTTTCTTCGATAACTGATCTCGTCCAGCTCGGCAATCCGCACGCCGTCCGCATCCGGCGTAGCCTTTTTTGCCATGATGTCCATCGCTATTTTCGCCAGATAGAGATTCGTTCCAATCCCTGCAGTCGCTGTGATCCCGGTCTCCCGAAGCACCTCGCGCATCATTTTCATGGCAAGCTCATGTGCGGTAAGGTGATACGTTTTCAGATATCCGGTCGCATCAATCAGAACCTCATCAATCGAATATACATGGATATCCTCCGGCGCAATGTAACGCAGGTAAATCTGGTAAATCCTGGTACTGTATTCCATGTAAAGAGACATGCGCGGAGTGGCCGCGATATAGGAAACCTTCAGAGACGGATCCCGGTTCAATTCTGTAAGATTACTCGATTCTCCGGTAAACTCCTTCACACGTCCCTGTCTCTGGCGGTTGACCTCCTTCACCTTTTGCACCACCTCAAAAAGCCTTGCGCGGCCGGAAATCCCAAAGGATTTCAGTGACGGCGAAACCGCAAGGCAGATCGTTTTCTCCGTTCTGGATACATCCGCCACCACCAGATTCGTCGTCAGCGGATCCAGGCCAAGTTCCCTGGCCTCAACAGAGGCATAAAAAGACTTCAGATCTATTGCAATATATTGCTTCATGGTTCGATGCTCTCTCAACGATATTCACAATCTGCCAGATGATCATTCACGATCCCGATCGACTGCAGGAAAGAGTGTGTGATCACCGGCCCGACAAAGCTGATGCCTCTTTTCTTCATATCCGCACTCACCTTTGCTGACAATTCCGAGACCGCGGGCACCTCCTCAACAGTCTCCCAGTGACCATCCACCTGCTGCCCGTCCGTAAAATTCCAAAGGTAGGCATCCAAGCTGCCGAATTCTTCCTGAATCTTCTGTACAGCTCTGGCATTCTTCCGTACACTGAAAATCTTATTCCGGTTCCGGATCAGCCCCGGATCCGATAACAGCGTCTCCAGTTCCTCATCTGTCATGGCCGCACAGGCATCAATCTCAAATCCATGAAAAGCGGCCCGGTAACTCTCCCTCTTATGCATGATCGTCTTCCAGGAAAGACCGACACTGGCCCCCTCCAGGCAAAGCATTTCGAACTGAAAACGGTCATCATGATTGACCTTGCACCACTCATGATCGTGATATTCTTCTAAAATCGGATCGCCTTCTGACCAGGCGCGGCAATGATTACTCATCTTCCACTCCTCTGCTGACAGAGTCCTTTAATTCCTGATACTCCGTTTCCTTATAGCCGACAAGCACTCTGTCTCCAGCCACAAGAATCGGCCGCTTCACAAGCATTCCGTCTGTGGACAGCAGCGACTGCATCTCCTCATCGTTCATATCCTTCAGCTTATCCTTCAGCCCCAGCGACCTGTACAACTGACCGGATGAATTGAAAAATTTCTTCATCGGCAGACCGCTTTTTTCTTTCCACAGAGCAAGTTCCTCCGCCGTGGGATTCTGCTCTTTGATATCACGGAAATCATACGGAATACCGTGATCATCAAGCCATTTCTGGGCCTTCCTGCATGTAGAACATTTCGGATAACATACAAATAACACCATCCATTCCTCCTTATCTTCTTCTCCTCTGATTGGACACGTACTGCTTCCTGCTCTGTACATGGCTTCTGTTGGATTTGTCTTTTTTGACATGTATGGAAGCCGGCACCGTACGTGGCAATTCTTCTCCTCATCTGATTGGGCACGTACTGCTTCCTGCTCTGTACATGGCTTCTGTTGGATTTGTCTTTTTTGACA
>CAMNOU010000032.1 GCA_946546945.1 uncultured Lachnospiraceae bacterium | reverse complement strand
TGGCGCATTCCTCTCACGACTAAAGTCACGAGAATCCTGCGCTGAATATTGAAAGGAGACCGGATAAATGTTAGAAAAAGGAATCAGAGGAGAACAAAGCGTTGAGGTAGTTTATGAGAATACTGCCGTCGCAGTGGGAAGCGGTGTGCTGGAGGTATTTGCGACTCCGTGCATGCTTGCACTGATGGAAAAAACGGCCTGCGACAGTGTGATGCCTTATCTGGAGGAGGGAAGCGGAACGGTCGGAACCGCGGTAAATATAAAGCATCTCGCAGCTACGCCGATCGGCATGACGGTAAGATGCGAGAGTGAACTGATTGAAGCAGACCGCCGGCGGCTGCTTTTTAGCGTAAAGGCTTATGATGAGGAAGGTCTGATCGGCGAAGGGACACATGAGCGTTTTATTGTCAATAATGAGAAGTTCCAGACAAAGGCGGATGAAAAAGGCAAAAAATAGCCGGTATGATAAAAAAGTATATAGGATCCGGCATTGACATACAAAGCGATTGTATTTAAAATAGTACAAGAAATGTATACATAATACAGCAGACGGGAAATGCTTTCCGTGATGTGAGAAACTTAAGTTTAAAGAAGAAATATCAGAGGATGAATCAGAATGGATGAAGTGAGTTTAAAAGCACTGGCGAAGATTAATCTCGGACTGGATGTTCTGGGTAAGAGAGAGGATGGATATCATGAAGTACGCATGATCATGCAGTCCATACATCTTTATGACCGTGTGGAAATCAAGAAGACGAAATCGCCGAACATACATGTGGAGACGAATTTGTTTTATCTGCCGGTCGATGAGAATAATCTTGTTTATAAAGCAGCAAAGCTGATGAAAAACGAGTTCAGGATCAAGGAGGGAGTAAGGATCACACTTCAGAAATTCATACCGGTTGCGGCGGGACTTGCCGGCGGCAGCTCAGACGCAGCTGCGGTCATGGTCGGTATGAACAGGATTTTTAACCTGGGAATCAAGCAAAGCCGTCTGATGGAGCTGGGACTCCAGATCGGTGCGGATGTTCCTTTCTGTATTATGCGCGGCACTGCGCTGGCTGAAGGAATCGGGGAAAAGCTGACTGCGCTTCCTTCGATGCCGAAATGCCCTGTGCTGATCGCAAAGCCGGCCGTATCTGTGTCGACAAAACATGTATACGAACAGCTCCGTCTGACAGAGAATACGGTGCATCCGGATATTGACGCTGTGATAGAGAATATCAGGCAGAAAAAATTACGGGGAGTCGCGGAAAATATGGGAAATATTCTCGAGACAGTCACCGTGAAAGAATATCCGGTCATCAAAGAGATCAAAAAGGTAATGAAAGAGAATGGCGCTTTAAATGCCATTATGAGCGGAAGCGGTCCGACTGTTTTCGGACTGTTCGCGAACGAGAAGGAGATACGCAGAGGCTATGAGGCTCTGAAGGAGTCAGGACTTGCCAAAAACGTATATACTTCGGATATTCATAACAACAGACGTTAGGAAAGGAGGAATTGTCATGACCGATAAACTGGAACTGCACATGGATTCGTATTTGCCGCTGAGAGATGTAGTTTTTCAGACTCTGCGGACAGCAATCTTAAAAGGTGATCTGCACCCGGGAGAACGTTTAATGGAACTTCAGCTGGCAGACAAACTTGGAGTGAGCCGGACTCCGATCCGTGAAGCAATCCGTATGCTGGAAAGGGAAGGACTGGCCGTGACGATTCCGCGAAAAGGAGCCGAGGTCGCACGGATGACGCAGAAGGATATGGAGGATGTTCTGCAGATCCGGATGGCGCTGGAGGAACTCGCTGTTACGCTGGCCTGCCAGAACATCGTGCCATCCAGGCTGCATGAATTGCATATTGCCATGGAGGAGTTTGCGGATAAAACGAGAAAAGGCGATCTGGCCATGATTGCAAAGGCGGACGTGAATTTCCATGATATTCTGTATAACTCATCTGATAATCCGAAGCTGATCAGCATGCTGAACAATCTGAGGGAGCAGATGTACAGGTACCGCGTGGAGTACCTGAAACGCCCGGAAGTTTATCCGCTTCTGATGGAGGAACATCATAACCTGTACGACGCACTGAAAAACAAAGATATCGAGAAAGCCAAAGAGTGTACCAGAAAACATCTGATCAATCAGGCTGAAATGGTCAGAAAAATCATTCGTGAACAGGAATAATACAGAAGAAATGATCACATATTAAAGGAGTAAGAGTTCTCTTACTCTTTTTTTTATTGGAAATATTAAGATGAATGAGGAAGATAAAGTGGATCAGAACTTGGAAACAAAGGCAGAAGGGACACAGAATCCGGAACCGGTCTCAACAAAGCTGGAAAAGAATATCCTCTGGTGGGAAGAACAGTTTTCAGACTGTGCCGATATAAAGATGCTGGGAATGTGTCTGGGGAAAGAGATGGATGTCCGCGGATTCTTAAGTTATATAGAGGTGACCGGCGGGAGTTTTATGCTGGAAAAAAGTATGCTGGGACAGATGCTGCAGCATCTGAATACATGTTCAGGGGAAGAGGTACTGGAAAAAGTGCGGCAAAACGGGACTGGCATCTCGGATGCGGTTTTGTTTGGCACGCTTCAGGAAGCTGCCGATGCCATGCTGACCGGCGACTGTATCTTATTTCTGGACGGGCTGGAACGGGCAGTCAAGATCCCGGACAAAGGATATCCGGCCATGACCATTCAGGAAGTGGAATCAGAAAAATCCATACGCGGAAGTAATGAGGGGTTTTCGACATCAGTCAAACAGAATACAGCACTGATCCGCAAAAGGATCCGTTCAATAGATCTGAAAGTCCGGGAACGAAAAGTAGGTGTCCGTTCCCGGACAAATGTGGATATTCTGTACATGGACGGCCTGATTTATCCCGAATTTTTGCAGGAGATGGAACACAGACTGAACCGGTTTGAAATAGACGGCGTCATGGATATCGGAATCGTGCAGCAATTATCTGAAAAATGCTGGTATTCACCTTTTCCGCAGTTTCAGATGACACAGCGTCCTGATCGTGCGGCTATGGCGATTCTGGAAGGAAGAATGGTACTGCTTATGGATAATTCTCCGGAAGCCCTGATTTTCCCGACAGACTACAACTCTTTCATAAAGACAGCGGATGATTATTTTGAGCGATGGCAGATTGCAGCTTTTACCAGGGCTCTTCGTTATGCGGCAGCCTTTTTATCGATGGTCCTGCCCGGCCTGTATCTGGCCGTTACCAATTATCATACCCAGATTCTGCCGACCAAATTGCTGCTGTCGTTCGCCGCTGCGAGACAGGGGGTTCCTTTTCCGTCTGTGATCGAGGTCCTTCTCATGGAATTGTCGTTCGAATTGCTGCGGGAAGCCGGTGTCCGGCTTCCGGGAATCATGGGGAATACGATTGGGATCGTGGGCGGTCTGATCATAGGACAGGCAGCCGTTGACGCAAATATTGTCAGTCACATGGCCGTGATCCTGGTCGCGTTTACGGCATTGTGTTCCTTTGCAATACCGAATGAAGATTTTGCTTCCGCATTCAGGCTGTTGAAATTTGTGTTCATCGGTCTTTGCGCATTGGGAGGATTCTATGGTTTCCTGATTGGTCTTCAGTATCTTTTGATCCATCTTTCCCAGCTGGAGAGCTTTGGAATGCCCTATCTGACCCCTTTTATCGGTGCGGAACTCAACCGCGGGGCAGATGAGCAGGATACCTTTATCCGTCCTCCATCCGATCTTTTGAAGAACAGGCCGGTTTATGCAAGAGCGGACAACCGTATCCGGTTAAAGATCCGGAAAGGGCACGCGGCAGCCTCCAATGCTGCCGGACAGGAGAAATCATGAATGAACAGAGAGAAAGTTTAAACAGGGATATCTTTGACCGGAGCGGCAATTTATTTGCCGATAACCATAAAATTTCACTGCGGCAGATCCGGAGGTCCATGACACTGGAGCTGTTCGGCCTGAGCAGTCTGATGCTGCCGGGGTATCTGGCGAAAGAGAGCGGGATCCTGGGAGTTGCCGCATTAGGGATCGGCGCATGCACAGCCTTTTTTCTTCTGGGACTCTGGGAGCATCTGGCAGACCGCGGCGCATTTACGGATTTCGGCCGGAACAGAAAACCTCTTCTTCACCGGATTCTGTCTGTATGCGCGGGGGCCGGCATGTCAGGGATTGCGGTATTTACCCTTTTCATGCTGACATCACTGCTTGATGAGCATCTGATGGGAACCTCTTATGTTCCGGTCATTTTACTGAGTCTGACAGCGGCGGGAATCTTTGGCCTTACCCGCGGGCTGGAAACAAGAGTCCGTGTATATGAGATCCTTTTTTATTTTCTGCTGATACCGCTTGTATTGATTCTGATCCTTGCCTGTGTCAATGTAAATCCGGTCTGCTGGACACAGACGTCCTGTTCAGTCCCCGGATTTATAAAAAGCTGTTACGGATGTTTCCTGTTCTTTTCGGGAGCATCGGTCATCCTCCTTTGCAGAACACATTGTAATCAGCCGGAATACGCAATCAGAAGCGCCAGATGCGGAATCCTTACGGCAGCAGTCTTAAACGCAGCGGTCTATCTGATTCTGCTGGGTGTTTTTCAGGACAAACTTTTATCATCAATTCCCTTTCCGGTTATTCTTCTGATGGAAGTAGTCAAAATACCGGGGAGATTCTTTGAAAGAGAAGATACTTTTATGATCGGCATCTGGTTTTACTGCCTGTTCGCTTTGTTTCATTCTTCCCTGTTTTACGGGAAAGAATTGATTCTGAACGGGTTTCGTTTTGAAAAGAAGAAACCGTCCGGAAAGAACAGGAAAGAAGAATCACAGGCCGGAAAAATATGCTTTCTTCTGATTCTGGGAACAGCCGTATTTTCTTCCGCATTGATCCTGCATCACCATGACGGACTGGGACTTTTGTTTTCCCATGCGCTTTTTACATGGATCGTGCCCGGAATGCTTTTGATTCCCGTTTTATATTTGTTGTGCAGGAGGCGTTCATGAGAAAGTGGATAATAATCATTTCTCTGGTCTGGATCAGCTTCTTAAGCGGCTGCAGACGAAATGAGATTGAAAACAGAGCATTTCCTCTGGCTATGGGGATCGGTGTCCGTACAGAAAAGGATTATGAGATGTATGTGGCTTACCCGGATCTGCTTGATAAAGACGCAAAAGAAAATGCTCTTTCCAAAGATATCTTCCGAAGTGCCGCGATGACGGATCTGCTGTCCGGAGTCCGCATTTTTTCACAGGAAAGCAGCAAAAATGTGGATATGAATCATCTGAAAGTACTGATTCTGGACAGGGACATGCTAGATGGCGGAGAACACGCTGACAGACTTATTTCATTTCTGCGGGGCAAAAGAAATGCGGCCTGGAATACCTATATCATGGCAACAGACAAAGAACTGCCGGAGCTTTTCAAAAAAGAAGAAGCATTAAATACATGCCTGGGCATCTATCTTGAAAATCTGATGGAGGGCTGGACAAATCTGAGGTCCGGAGGCCTGATTACGGCAGGCGATCTGATGGGGCAGTATTATAACCAGAGGGGAACACTTCTGATCCCTGTTGTCACGGTAGAAAAAGAAGGACCGACTGTTCACAGTTTTGCGGAAGTGGAAACACTGAAATGGAAATCGCAGAAGGATCTGGAAGAAATTCTTGGAAAATATCATACTCTGAAACCGGAGCAAGTGGAATAAAACCTTTCAAAACTGTCAATGATGTCTGAAGAGACGTTTAAACAGCGTGATGATCAGTGAACAGGAGAGGTAAAAAATGAAAAAATATATATCTGCAATGCTATTGTCCGCAGTCTTTTGCATTCTGATGCTGGGAACCATTCATGCGCAGCTGATTCAACAGGGCATTTCTGAAAGGATTCTGCGATTTCATGTTCTGGCGAACAGTGACAGTGCCTGCGATCAGGAACTGAAAACAAAGATCCGGGACGCAGTCGGGACTTATATGTCTGAGGAACTGAAGGAAGCCGGCTCTTTATCAGAATGTAAGGAGATAGCCGGAAAACAGATTTCACAGATTGAACAGGTGGCATCCGGTGTGATCCAAAGAGAGGGATACCGTTACCCTGTCCGTGCTTCCATCGAAAACTGCCGCTTCCCGCAAAAGACATATGGGCCTTATACGTTCCCTGCAGGCACTTATGAAGCGCTCCGGGTCGTTATCGGAAGCGGGAAAGGGCATAACTGGTGGTGTGTCATGTATCCGAATCTTTGCTTTTCCGGGAGTATGTATGGAATCGAAGAAGATACGGGGAAAAGACTGGAAAAGGAATTGACGGCACAGGAGTATGCGGCTGTTTTTGACGAGGGAGAAGTGAATGTCGAGTTTCAGCTTCTGCGGTTTCTGAATCATGTACTTGATTAATTGAAAAAAAAGTGTAGAATAGATTCCATGCACGAAATAAGATCAGAGGGGAATCTATGACAAAAGAGGTATGGGTATCCATTCGCGGTCTTCAGTCTGTAGATATGCAGAGCCAGGATCCGATCGAGGTCATTTATGCCGGAGAATATTATTTCAGAAACGGCAAACATTATGTCCTGTATGAAGAGGCTTTGGACGGCATCGGAAAAATCCTGAAGAATCGTCTGAAAATCACAGAAGACTGTGTGGAGATGGTGAAAAAAGGAAGAGCCGTAACACAGATGATTTTTAAGAAAGGCGCACGAAATCAGTCCGATTATCAGACGGATTACGGGATTTTGCGTCTTGGCCTGTATACGCGGGAAATAAGGCTTGCGGGACAGGAAGACAGGATCAGCGTGGAGATGGAATATGCGCTGGACATGAGTGAAGCGCCTCTTGCAGATTGTACCCTGATGATTCAGATATGGCCCAGGGAGGAAGAAAAATGAATAATATAAAATACGCACCGATCGGTGTTTTTGATTCCGGGGTGGGCGGCCTGACCGTTGCCCGGGAGATTATGCGGCAGATACCGGATGAAAGAATCGTTTATTTTGGAGATACTGCCCGGGTGCCGTACGGAAGCAAATCAAAAAGCACGATCATTCATTTCTCACGTCAGATCGTTCATTTCCTGAGGACAAAGAATGTGAAGGCGGTCGTCGTTGCCTGCAATACCGCAAGTGCGCTGGCACTTGAGACATTGCGGCCGGAGCTGGACATCCCGGTCATCGGAGTTGTAAAGCCGGGAGCCAAAGTGGCTGCGGAGGCGACGAAAAACGGGAAAATAGGAGTCATTGCTACGGAAAGCACGATTGAAAGCCAGCTGTATACACAGGTGATCCATTCCCATAATCCGAAGGCGCAGGTGTTCGGAAAAGCCTGCCCGCTGTTCTGCCCGCTGGTGGAAGAGGGGTGGCTCAAGGATCCGGTCACGGTAGAAGTGGCGAACCGGTATCTGGAGCCTCTTTTGGAGACGGGCATCGATACACTTGTCATGGGATGCACACATTATCCGCTCCTGCGTTCAACTCTCCGCGAGATCATGGGAGAGTCCGTCAATCTGGTGAATCCGGCATATGAGACGGCGCGCGAGCTGAAAGACCTTCTGGATGAGCAGGGACTGTCCAACGACGGGAAACTTGAACCGGAAGGCTCCATGCATCAGTTTTACGTCAGTGATGCGGCAAATAAGTTCAAACAGTTCGCGAATACCATCCTGCCATTTGGCGTTGACTCGACGCAGCTGATCCATATAGAGGAATACTAAAAAGACCGTCCGGAACAAACCGGGCGGTCTTTTAAAAAACCAGGCATATTTATTTTTCGCCCATGAGGCGGGCAAAGAAGTTCTTTTTCTTAACTGGCTTATCCAGCGGACCGCGGATCCCTCTGACATCCGTGATATAAATGCCGGAAACGGTAGCTTTTACTTCTTTTTTGACCGGAATAATATCAAAAACCTGATTGTCCGCGACAAAGGTCATGATCCTCGGCCCGACCTTTGCTTTTACAACGGGAATTTTGGAAAGCTTTCCGTACCAGGGTGTCTTCTCGATCACAATATCAGGCAGACCGGACTCTTTGAGCCGCAGTTTCTTTTTATCAATAATCAGCATGGTATAATTCTGTGCCATCTGATCGATACTGGCCTGCTGCTCGTCCCTCTTTCTCTGATTCCTTTTTGCAAGAAAATACAGGCCGACAATAACTGCAACCAAAACTGCAATGGAAACTGCAGTAATAATAATTCGGCTGGTCATAAATAAAATCCTCCTTCATAAAGAATCGGATTAATTCTATCATCTATCCGTTGAAAACACAAGAAAAAATTAAGAAGATTTACTTTTCTTTTATTAAAAAATGTGTTATTGTAGAACACAGTTTAGCAATCAACAAGTATTCAGCATATTCAATCGAACATAAAGAAAGGATGATACACATGAAAAAAAGACTAGCGGCGATTTTTGTTTGCGCCATCATGGCGGCTTCCGTGCTGTCGGGCTGCGGAAAACAGCAGAAAGGCGCGGACGGATCTTTGAGTGCGGAAGCAGAACAGGATACAGTCATTTCAACGGATACACTGCTTGCAGCTACCGATTATGATGTCAATGACTATGTAAAACTTATGGACAATTATATGGGGATGGATGTGACACTGACATCGAATTATGAGATCACAGATGAGAGCGTTCGTTCCTACATAGAGGATTATGTCCTGCCTTATTATCCGCTTCAGATTGAAACAGACAAAAAAGTCGTGGAGAACGGAGATTTCGTCAACATCGACTATGTCGGAAAAAAAGACGGAGAACCTTTTGACAACGGTACAGCGGAAGGATATCTTCTTGAAATTGGATCCGGTTCATTTATCGATGGATTTGAGGATGGCCTGATCGGAAAAGAAGTTGGCGGAACCTACGATCTGAACCTCACCTTCCCGGAGGAATACCAATCGGAGTTACTGGCCGGCCAGGATGTCGTGTTTACAGTTACGGTGAATTCCATCGTTGAGCAGAAACCGATTGCCTATGAAGACATGACGGATGCATATGTCGCAGATAATTTCGGAACCAGCGGGATGAATACGATTGATGATTTGAATGAGGCAGTCAGAACGCAGCTGGAAAGTGAAAACGAGTCAGACCGGACCTATGACATTCAGAATATAGTTCTTGAAAGACTGAAAAGTGAGAGTGAAGTCACCATTCCGGACGGACTTCTGGAGAGCAGAATACAGGAGACCATAGACTCGATCAAAAAGGAAGCCGAATCCGCACAGATGGAATACGATGAATACGTTTCCTCCAATTATGGTCAGACGGCAGAAGAACTGGAGAAATACCTGACAGAGACGATGCAGGAACAGCTGACGCAGGAACTGGTTCTTGAGGCGGTTGTTGCGGATCAGAAGATCACGATTTCTCAGAAAGATTTTGAGTCCTTTGTTTCGACCTATCTTACTTCCTACGGGTATGATAATGAAGAGGATTTTTATGCTGCCTATGGCGGAAAAGAATATGTTCAGCTGATTTTTGCGGAAGGACAGGCGCTGGACAAGGTAAAAGAAGCGGCAAACGCAATTGAAGCTGAGAAAACAGAAGAACAGTCAGCGGAAGGAACCTCAGAGGCAGCTGCAGAGCAGTAAAGCGGGATACGGTTCCATGTGTGATAGTTAAGCAGGGAGATTTCAAGTATGGATATGGTAAACATCAGAGATATATATAGGAAGAAAGAGGAGTATCTGGAAAAAACAATTACAATCGGCGGATGGGTAAGAAGCCTGCGCAATTCAAAGACCTTTGGGTTTATTGTCGTAAATGACGGCACATTCTTTGAACCCCTTCAGGTTGTTTTCGGCGATAAGCTGGAAAACTTCAGCCAGGTTTCAAAGCTGAATGTCGGCGCGGCAGTAATCGTAACCGGCAAACTGGTTCCGACTCCGCAGGCGAAACAGCCTTTCGAGATTCAGGCAGATGAAGTATTCATTGAGGGTGTATCTGCACCGGATTATCCGCTTCAGAAAAAGCGCCATACTTTTGAGTTTTTGCGTACGATCTCACATTTGCGTCCCAGAACCAATACCTTTGAAGCGGTATTCCGGGTCCGTTCACTGATCGCGTACGCAATTCACAAATTCTTCCAGGAACGCGATTTTGTTTATGTGCACACACCGCTGATCACCGGGAGCGACTGTGAGGGAGCCGGAGAGATGTTCCGTGTCACCACTCTTGATATGAACAATATACCGAAAGCGGATGACGGAACCGTTGACTATGCGAAGGATTTCTTCGGAAAAGAGACAAACCTGACCGTCAGCGGACAGCTGAACGGCGAGACGTATGCCATGGCATTTAAGAACATTTATACATTCGGACCGACCTTCCGTGCGGAGAATTCCAATACGACCCGTCATGCAGCCGAGTTCTGGATGATCGAGCCGGAAATAGCTTTTGCGGATCTGGAGGATGACATGATCCTTGCAGAGAGCATGCTGAAGTACGTGATCCGGTATGTTCTAGACAATGCTCCGGAAGAGATGGAATTCTTTAATAAGTTTGTTGACAAGGGACTTCTGGAGCGGTTGAATCATGTTCTGAATTCCGATTTCGCGCGCGTGACCTATACGGAAGCCGTTGAGATCCTGGAGAAGAACAATGAGCATTTTGACTATAAGGTTTCCTGGGGCGCAGATCTGCAGACAGAGCATGAACGGTATCTGACAGAAGAAATCTTCAAACGTCCAGTATTTGTTACAGATTATCCGAAGGAAATCAAGGCATTTTACATGAAGCAGAATGACGATGGAAAGACTGTTGCTGCCATGGACTGTCTGGTTCCCGGAATCGGAGAAATTATTGGCGGAAGCCAGCGTGAGGATGATTATGAAAAGCTGGCAAAACGCATGAAAGAGCTTGGGCTGAATGAGGAAGACTACCAGTTTTATTTAGACCTGAGAAAATACGGTTCCACACGTCATGCGGGATTCGGACTCGGGTTTGAGAGATGTGTGATGTACCTTACAGGAATGGGCAATATTCGTGATGTCATCCCGTTCCCCAGAACTGTCAACAATTGTGAACTATAGATCATACACGAGGATGCTAAGAACCTTCGCTGAGATCTGTAAAGGGGAGACCGGCGGGTCTCCTCCTTTTTGGTATTGAGGTTTTTATGAAAGAAAAATGGATGGTCGCCGCAAAAAAGGCGGACTTTAGAGGAATCGGAGAACATTTCAGCATTGACCCGGTCATTGCGCGGATCATGCGGAACCGGGGCCTGACAGAGCTGACGCAGATGGAATGTTATCTGCACGGAGGCAGAAAAGATCTCCATGACCCGCACATGCTGAAAGATGCAGACCGGGCTGCGGATATCCTGAGCAGAAAAATCAGAGAAAAGAAGCCGGTCCGGATCATTGGGGACTATGATATAGACGGGATACAGTCAGCCTATATCCTTTTAAAGGCCATGAAAAGGCTGGGGGCAGATGTGGATACGGTCATTCCGGACCGCATTCTGGATGGATACGGCCTGAACGAGCATCTGGTCACAAAGGCGAAGGAAGATGGGAAGGATACCATTCTGACCTGTGATAACGGAATTTCTGCCGTGGATCAGATCCACCTGGCGAAACAGCTGGGAATGACTGTCATCGTGACGGATCATCATGAAGTGCCTTTTGAGGAGACGGACGGAACCAGAACCTGGATCAGCAGTGAGGCAGATGCCGTTGTCAACCCCAAACAGCAGGATTGCGCTTATCCGTTCAAAGGTCTTTGCGGCGCGGCGGTTGCATGGAAGCTTGTTCAGGTATTATATGAAAAGATGGGTGTTCCCGTTTCCGAGGCGGATTGTTTTATTGAAAATGTCGGCTTTGCTACCATTGGGGATGTGATGGAGCTTCAGGATGAAAACCGGATTCTTGTAAGACTCGGGCTGGAAATGATCCGAAAGACAGATAACATCGGAATGAAAGCACTGATTCTTCAAAATGGACTGACGCCTGAAAATATCAAAAGTTATCATATCGGATTCAAACTGGGACCCTGTCTGAATGCGAGCGGAAGGCTTGAAACGGCGAAACTGTCACTGAAACTTCTGCTGTGTGAAGATGCAAAGGAAGCAGCGGTCTGGGCACAGGAAATCGTCGAACTCAACGAGAGCAGGAAACTGATGACGGCACAGGCTGTAAAGCAGGCAAAACAGATTGTTGAGGACAGGCACTATGAGAAGGACAAAGTCCTGGTGATTTTTCTTCCGGATTGTCATGAGAGCCTTGCAGGAATTGTGGCGGGCCGGATCCGGGAGGCTTATTACCGGCCGACTTTTGTAATCACACGGACAGAAGAGGGCGCCAAGGGATCCGCGAGATCCATAGAGGGATATTCCATGTATGAGGAAATGTGCAAGTGCAGGGAACTTTTCACAAAATTCGGGGGACATCCCATGGCTGCCGGCTTTTCTCTGGAAGAAAAAAACATCCCTCTGCTGAGAGAAAGCCTGAACAGACTCGCGTCTGTCACAGAGCAGGATCTGGAGCCGAAACTGATGATCGATGTGCCGATGCCTGTCGATTACATTTATGAGGATCTGGTCAGACAGCTGGAACTTCTGGAGCCGTTTGGAAAAGGCAATGAAAAACCGGTATTCGCTGACCGGAATCTGACAATTGAAAGTCTGAAGATTCTGGGAAAAGAAGGGCGTGTCATACGATTAAGGCTGAGGAGCGCACATGGAACAGCGATGGATGCTGTGTATTTTGGAGACGCTTCCGAACTGGAATCTGTGATTGCGGAAAAATACGGAGCACAAGCCGCTGCCGACAGCATCAATGGCTGCAATGCGCACCCGGTCTCTCTGCATTTTGCATATTATCCGGAGATTGATCATTTCTTTGCGCAGCCGAGACTGCAGCTGAAAATTATCGGGTTCAGTGCCTGACAGAGAAAGGAGAAAAGAAGATGGAAGCATATTCCGGATTTGCACAGGTATATGATGATTTTATGGACAATGTACCCTACGGGGAATGGTGTGATTACATATGCGGCATCCTGGCGGAGCATGACATCCGGGACAGTCTGGTACTTGATCTCGGATGCGGAACGGGAAAGATGACACGGCTGATGAGAGAGCGCGGGTTTGATATGATCGGGGTGGATCTGTCCGGAGAGATGCTTGAGATCGCCAGAGAAAAGGAAGAAGATGACAGTATCCTTTATCTGCAGCAGGATATGCGGGAATTTGAGCTCTACGGGACAGTCAGAGCAATCATCTGTGTCTGTGATTCCATAAACTATCTTCTGGAAGAAGAGGATCTCATCCGGGTCTTTTCCCTAGTCAACAACTATCTTGACCCCGGCGGAATATTTATCTGTGACATGAATACAGAGTATAAGTACCGCCATGTGCTGGGAGATTCTGTCATCTGCGAGAACAGAGAAACAGAGTGTTTTACCTGGGAGAATGATTATGATGAAGAATCCGGGATCAATGAATATGCACTCAATATTTTTGTGCGGCAGCAGGACAGCGGCCTTTATCAGAGATTCGAAGAGTATCACTACCAGAAAGCCTATGAGACGGATCGTGTCAGAAAGTTCATGCAGATGGCAGGACTGGAAGTAATCGGAATCTATGGGGAGGGCACACATCAAGTGCCTTCGGATGATGCGGAAAGGATCTATTTTGTTGCGCGTGAGCATGGAAAATAATGGCAGGGAATCCATTGCTTGCCGTCATTTTCCGGTTATGATATAGTATATCAGACGGGGTAACACTCCCACTTGAGAATACAGAAGATAAAGCGGGAGCCTGTCAGAAAAGATAAGATGAATGCAGGAGTATAGCATGATGAATGAAGATTATATTGTAAGAGCGACTGCCGCGGACAGCTCCATCCGGGCATTTGCCGTGACGTCCCGCCGGATTGCGGAGGAAGCAAGAAAGCGGCACAACACAAGCCCGATTGTGACGGCAGCTCTCGGCCGCCTTATGTCCGGAGCAGCCATGATGGGCGTGATGATGAAGGGAGACAAGGATCTTCTGACGATTCAGGTCAGAGGAAGCGGCCCCATGAAGGGAATGACCGTGACCGCCGATTCCCACGGACACGTAAAAGGATATCCGATTGTCGCCGATGTGATCCTTCCGCCGAACGGGAAGGGAAAACTCGATGTCGGAGGAGCCATAGGCGCGGGAATGATGAATGTGATCAAGGATATCGGGATGAAGGAACCCTATGTGGGGCAGACAGTACTTCAGACCGGAGAGATTGCGGAGGACCTGACCTGGTATTTTGTAACATCGGAACAGGTACCCTCCTCTGTCGGACTTGGCGTCCTCATGAATAAAGACAACACGGTCAGACAGGCCGGAGGATTTATTATTCAGCTGATGCCTTTTACACCGGACAGTGTCATAGATGCACTGGAGAAGAAGATTGCAGGTATTTCTTCTGTGACAGATCTTCTCGAACAGGGGCATACGCCGGAAAGTCTTCTGGAGTATATCCTCGGAGATTTCGGAGTAGAGTTCACAGAGAAAATCCCCGCATCGTTTTTCTGCAATTGCTCCAGAGAACGTGTGGAGCAGGCAATCGTCAGCATCGGGAAAGAGGAACTGCAGGCGATGATCGATGATCAGAAGCCTGTTGAAGTCAAATGTGACTTCTGCAATAAGGCATATACTTTTGAGACAGAGGAACTGAAGGAGATTTTGAAAAGGTGAAAAACGGGTTTATCAAAGTGGCGGCATTGACACCGAAGGTGAAGGTGGCTGATCCGAAGTATAACAAAGAAAGAATCATTGAACTGATCAATATGGCAGCAGCAGAGGGTGCAAAGGTAATGGTTTTTCCGGAATTATGCATTACCGGTTATTCCTGCGGGGATCTGTTTTATCAGGAACTGCTTCTGCGGGAGGCGAAAGAGGCATTGCTCCAAATTGCAGCCTGGTCTGAAAAGATAGACGGCATTATCTTTGTCGGGCTTCCGCTTGAACATAATGCGAAGCTCTATAATGTGGCGGCAGCGATCTGCGGCGGCGATATTCTGGGCCTGGTTCCGAAGACACATATACCGAATTATAACGAGTTCTATGAGTACCGGCACTTTACCGCCGGGAATCAGCAGCCGGTTCCGGTACGTCTGGATGATGATCATATCGTACCGATGGGAACCAGGATTCTTTTCGGGGCGCGCCAGATGCCGGGACTGAAGATCGGTGTGGAGATCTGTGAAGATCTGTGGACGCCGAATCCGCCGGGAACAGAACACGCAATGGCAGGAGCGACGATGATCGTGAATCTGTCTGCCAGTGATGAAGTGACAGGGAAGGATGTTTACCGCAAAAGTCTGGTCAGCTCCCAGTCGGCACGCCTTGTCTGCGGCTATGTCTATGCCAGTGCCGGTGATGGCGAATCCACACAGGATGTCGTTTATTCCGGGCACAACCTGATCGCCGAGAATGGTACGATTCTGAAAGAATCGGTACGGTTTATCAACGAGAGCATTTTCTCGGAAATCGATCTGCAGCGTCTTCAGGAAGAGCGCAGAAGGATGACCACCTATGGTGTCAGTGATATTCCGTATATGGGCGCAGAGTTCAACATCAAAGAGGAATATACCGGACTGACCCGGTTTATCGATCCGTCTCCCTTTGTGCCGGCCAGTGCAGCGGACCGGGAAAAACGGTGCGAGGAGATTTTCATGATCCAGGCCATGGGATTAAAGAAGCGTCTGGAACACACGAATTGTAAGGCTGCGGTCGTGGGAATATCGGGAGGACTGGATTCTACGCTGGCGCTTCTGGTAACGGCCAAAGCGTTTGATCTGCTGCAAAAAGATCACAAAGAAATCATCGCTGTGACAATGCCCGGTTTTGGGACGACAGACCGGACATATGAGAATGCGGTCAGCCTGATCCGCTCTCTCGGAGCGACTTTTCGGGAAGTCAGCATTGTCGATGCGGTGAGGGTGCATTTCCGTGACATTGGACAGGACGAGCAGGTACATGATGTGACCTATGAAAACGGACAGGCCAGAGAACGCACCCAGATCCTGATGGATATTGCCAACAAGATGGGAGGAATGGTCATCGGAACCGGCGACATGTCGGAGCTTGCGCTGGGATGGGCTACCTATAATGGAGATCATATGTCCATGTACGGCGTCAATGCATCTGTTCCGAAGACTCTGGTACGTCATCTGGTGCGCTACTATGCGGATACCTGCGGTCAGGAGGAACTGAGCCGTGTACTTCGGGATGTTCTCGATACGCCGGTGAGCCCGGAACTCCTTCCGCCGACGGATGGAAAGATTTCCCAGAAGACGGAGGATATCGTAGGTCCTTATGAACTGCATGACTTTTTCCTTTACTATGTCCTGCGTCTCGCCTGCACACCGAAAAAGATCTACCGGCTCGCAAAGATTGCTTTTGACGGAGTGTATGATGCTGAGACCATTGAAAAATGGCTGAAGACGTTTTACCGCAGATTTTTCAGCCAGCAGTTCAAGCGCTCCTGTCTGCCGGACGGACCGAAGGTCGGTACCGTGGCTGTGTCCCCGAGAGGAGACCTTCGGATGCCTTCGGATGCAGGCTCTGCTCTCTGGATGGAAGAACTGGAGCATCTGCATGAGGATGAACCGGCGGATAAAGATTCCGGTCACGTGTCTTCAGACGCTGTTTCTGCCGGAGAAAGTGAGACAGACCGCCTTGTAAAGGAATTCAGTGAAGATTTTGACAGGCTTTTTAAAGATTTTATGAAATAAAGGATCCTTAAAGCGGGTCAGGGAAGGGAGGAGGCCCCGAAGATGCGGCTGACAACATTATGTTATATTGAAAAAGACGGTGCGTATCTCATGCTTCACCGTACTAAGAAAGAGAATGATCAGAGCCATGACAAATGGCTGGGTATCGGAGGAAAGTTTGAGGAAAATGAAAGCCCGGAAGAATGTATGCTGCGTGAAGTGAAGGAAGAGACGGGGCTGACCCTGACAGATTATGCATTTCGCGGAATCGTCACTTTTATTTCTGATAAATACGAGACGGAATATATGCATCTGTTCAGCGCTTCAGAATACGAAGGTGAAATCAGAGAATGTGATGAGGGAACCCTGGAATGGATTCCAAAAGAGGAAGTGCTGGATAAGAATATCTGGGAGGGGGACCGGCTGTTTCTGATGAGGCTGGATGACAGCAGGGATTTCTTCTCCCTGAAGCTGGTTTATCAGGGCGATAAACTGACAGAGTGGAAGTTCTGGTCGCCCTGACAGAATAGAATGAGGAAATAATACATTGAACAAATATGAATTACTGAATGAACAGCAGAAGGAAGCCGTTTATCAGACAGAAGGACCGGTCCTGATCCTTGCGGGCGCAGGATCGGGAAAGACCCGTGTGCTGACACACCGTACAGCCTATCTGATTGAAGAAAAAGGAGTAAATCCTTATAATATTATGGCAATCACCTTTACGAATAAGGCAGCAGGGGAAATGCGGGACCGGATTGATGAGATGGTCGGATTCGGCTCGGAAAGCATCTGGGTCAGCACCTTTCATTCCTCCTGTGTGCGGATTCTTCGCAGACATATTGACCGGCTTGGGTATGATACAAATTTTACGATCTATGATGCCGATGATCAGAAATCTGTCATGAAGGATATCTGTAAGCGGCTGCAGATCGATACCAAGATATATAAAGAAAAGAAATTTTTAAATGTGATTTCATCAGCAAAGGATGAACTGGTCTCTCCGGAGGAATTCACCCTCCGCGCAGGGAATGATTACGCGATGCAGAAACAGGCGCAGGTGTACCGGGAATATCAGCAGACACTGAAGAAAAACAATGCCCTGGATTTTGATGATCTGATTGTAAAGTGCGTAGAGCTTCTGCAGAATGATGCACAGGTATTGGACTACTATCAGGAGCGGTTCCGTTATATCATGGTAGATGAATATCAGGATACCAATACGGCACAGTTCCACTTGATCCGTCTTCTGGCCGGAAAATATAAGAACCTCTGTGTTGTCGGAGATGACGATCAGTCCATTTACAAATTCCGCGGGGCGAATATTCACAACATCCTGCATTTTGAGAAATGGTTTCCGGAAGCGAAGGTCATCAAACTGGAAGAAAACTATCGTTCCACCCAGAACATTCTGGATGCGGCCAATGCAGTCATCCGGAACAATGTGGGCAGGAAATCCAAAGCACTCTGGACCAGGAAAGATGCGGGGGAGCGGATCGAATTCAAACAGGTGGATACCGCCTATGAAGAGGCGGAAGTCATTGCGTACAGCATCAATTCCTTTGTCAGAAAGGGAATCTATCATTACGGAGACTGCGCGGTGCTCTATCGTACAAATGCTCAGTCCCGTCTTTTGGAAGAACGATTCGTCAGTGAGAACATTCCGTACAAAATCGTGGGCGGCGTCAACTTCTATGCCAGAAAGGAAATCAAAGATCTCCTGGCCTACTTAAAAACCATTGATAATGCCCGGGATGACCTGGCAGTCAGACGTATCATCAATGTGCCGAAACGGGGAATCGGTGCAGCAACGATCAGCCGTGTGCAGGACTATGCCGATGAAAACGGACTGAGTTTCTACGATGCGCTGAAGATGGTCGATGATATCCCGACTATCAAAAATGCCGCGGCAGCAAAGGTGCGTCCGTTCGTTCTGTTTATCCAGTCCATGCGAAGCAAAATGCCGTACCTGACCATCGAAAATCTGATGAATGAGATTATTGAGGAGACAGGATATGTCAGCGATCTGGAGGCGGAGGGAACAGACGAGGCCGAAGGGCGCATCGAGAATATTAATGAATTCATCAATAAAATCGTGACTTATCAGGAGCAGGAAGAACTGCCGACTCTCGGCGGTTTTCTGGAGGAGGTCGCGCTGATCGCGGACATTGACAGTCTGGAGGAAGATAAAGATTATGTGGTTCTCATGACTCTGCACAGTGCAAAGGGGCTGGAGTTCCCGAATGTCTATCTGGCGGGAATGGAGGACGGCCTGTTCCCGAGCTACATGACGATCACCGCAGATGATCCTTCGGAGATCGAGGAAGAACGGCGTCTGTGCTATGTAGGCATCACGCGCGCGCAGGAACATCTGACACTGACAAGTGCCCGGATGCGTATGAACCGCGGTGAAACGCAGTACAACAAAGTATCCCGCTTTGTAAAAGAGATACCGAAGAATCTGATCAGCGGCGCCGTGCAGACGGAGAAAAGACGAAGTGACGCGGCATACCGGGATTCCTTCTTCGGAACACAGAAAACAGGGAATAGCAAAAGTTCCGGCACAGCTGCTTATGCTCAGAAAAATCCCTACCGACAGTTTGGAAGCACAGAAAAACTGTCCAGCCTTTCGTATCAGGAGGGTGATCGTGTAAAACACATGAAATTTGGTGAAGGTACGGTCATGAAAATCGTGTCAGGCGGACGTGATTATGAGGTCACGGTCGATTTTGACAAATTTGGCGTAAAGAAAATGTTTGCATCGTTTGCAAAGTTGGCAAAAATATGTTAGACTAACACCAGGCATGTGAAAACTGAAATACGATGATTCGATTAGAGAATGGAAATAAATGAAAGGAGATTAGAAGATGACTAAAATGGAAGAGCTGATCAATGCAGCGAAGATTTCGGAGTTGCTTTCCAGACGGGAGGATCGTGACTGTAAGTCCAGATTTATGCATGTGATGGCAATAATCGGAATTCTGGCTGCAATTGCGGGAGTATGCTATCTTGTTTACAAGTACTTCTTTGCACCGGACTATATGGATGACTTCGAGGACGAGTTCGAAGATGATTTCGAAGATGATTTCTTTGATGATGACGAGGACGAGTACGACGAATAGTGTGCGGCTCCGGCGACAGGTATTTTACGGATATCGTCAATACAAACAAACATGGCTTAAAATCAAACAGCCCCTTGCAGGGAAAACTTGCAGAGGGCTGTTTTATTAGAATTTTTTCGGGAGTAATGCAATGAAAAAAGGACAGATTTATACAGGAATCGTGGATAAGATAAAATTTCCAAATAAGGGGCAGATATCTTCTTTCAGACCCGTACAGAAGGATGAAAACGGACAGTGGAGTCCAGTGTCCGAAAAAGAGGAATCTTCGACATCTGTGACCGTCAAGAATGTCATCCCCGGTCAGGAGATCTGTTTCCGTATTCAAAAAAAGAGACGGGGGAAAGCAGAAGGACAGCTCCTGGAGGTGCTTGAAAAATCCCCCATGGAACAGGAAGAGGCGAACTGTCCGCATTTCGGACTCTGCGGAGGGTGCAATTATCAGACGCTTCCCTATGAGGAGCAGCTCAGGCTGAAGTCCGGACAGGTACTGGATCTGATCCGGGAGGTGACACCGAATGCGGATGACATTTTCGAAGGAATCAAACCAAGTCCGTGCCAGTTCGGCTATCGCAATAAGATGGAGTATACCTTCGGCGACGAGATCAAAGACGGGCCGCTTACACTGGGAATGCATAAACGGGGAGGGTTTTATGATATTGTGACGGTTGACCATTGTGTAATCGTCGATGAGGACTTCCGGAAAATCCTGTCCGCCACGGCCGGTTATTTCCGTGATCATGCAATTCCCTTTTATCACAGGATGCGCCACACCGGTTATCTGCGTCATCTGCTTGTTCGAAAAGCGGTGAAAACACGGGAAATCCTTATAGATCTGATAACGACGTCCCAGTATGCGGGTCAGGACGCTGCGGAGGAAAAGGACCCTGAATCAGAATGCAGTCACTTTGAAACACAGCTTCTGGAAGGATGGAAGCAGGTCCTGCTGGATCTGGAAACAGAAGGTGTTATCACGGGAATTCTTCACACAAAAAATGACAGTGTGGCAGACGCTGTGAAAAATGAAGGGACGGAAATCCTCTATGGCCAGAATTTCTTTTATGAGGAACTGCTCGGCCTGAAGTTCAGAATCTCTCCGTTTTCCTTTTTCCAGACAAATTCCCTGGGAGCCGAGGTGCTGTATGGCACAGCCAGAAACTTTATCCGGGAAAGTATGCAGGCAGACGAAGAAAGCCTGACCGGAAAGGTAGTATTCGATCTCTACAGCGGCACCGGAACCATTGCGCAGATGCTGGCCGGAGTCGCAGAAAAAGTAGTGGGCGTTGAAATTGTAGAGGAAGCGGTACAGGCAGCCACGGAAAATGCTGCGCTGAATCACCTCGACAACTGTACCTTCATCGCCGGGGACGTGCTGAAGGTGCTGGATGATATTGCGGAAAAACCGGACTTCATTGTGCTGGATCCT
Organism: uncultured Lachnospiraceae bacterium; assembly: GCA_946546945.1. Lineage (GTDB taxonomy): Bacteria > Bacillota > Clostridia > Lachnospirales > Lachnospiraceae > Eubacterium_I. Next base: position 226 of record CAMNOU010000032.1, on the reverse strand, counting down.
CCCAGAGATGGCATCCATCCGAAAGCATTGGATAAAATCATAAACTATGGTGTCGATAAAATGGTTTATATCTCCTGCAAACCAACGAGTCTGCAGAGGGATCTGGCAATCCTGCAGGAAAGAGGGTACCGGGTAGAGAGAATGTGCTGCGTCGACATGTTCCCCGGGACTGTTCACATCGAGACTATAGTGTTGCTACAAAAGTTGAACTCGTAGAAATCCTTTA
>CAMNOU010000031.1 GCA_946546945.1 uncultured Lachnospiraceae bacterium | reverse complement strand
CCAGTTCATCGATTACAAGTGTTGATCCGCAAACCAGACTCTTGGCAATAAAAGGCAACAGGCCAAACAGTTTCTTTGTTCCGCTGGATTCCTCGGAAAGAGTAAGCTCTGCTTTATACCCATTTACATTATGCTGAGTGAAAACTTCTATTTGATTGTTCTCCCTTTCTTCAACCCGGAAATCATCAATATCGAGGTCCATTTCCCTGATCATATCGAGGACCAGTTTTTTGATTTCGTCCGAAGAAGCTATCGCTGTCCGAAGTTCTTCCAGCGGATTTCCGTAATTCAGAAAATCAATACCGACCTCAAACCAGCTGATAACATCCTTAACAACGTCATTATTCATGTAAGTGATACCAAGATATGAGAGTAAAGGAAGACTCTTTGACAGTCCCTCACTGATCTTTAATCTGGCAAATACACCTCTGAGGCTAATCTCTTCTCCTTTGCGCTGAAACAAAGCTGATTTTCTGCCTGTTTCCAGTTTGACTCTGTCCAAGCTTTCGTATACGATAACATCCTCCTTGATGTGAAGATCATATCTGTATTCAGCTAGTTCTGTTCTGAAGAATAGTTCAAACTCTGTTGGGTTTCTCTTGCTTTCCTCCAAAAATACAAATGGTTTAACCGGATATTTGTTGAATTTATAGTCTGCAGTCCTGTTTTGTTTTGTTGCATGTACCGGCCTTAACACCATTGTCCCAAGTGCCTGCAAAGCCTTCAGAACATTGGATTTTCCGCCTCCATTCGGGCCATAGATAGCCGAAACGGGCAAAAATACTTGTTCATCACTGTCTTTGATCACTCGATCTGTATGCTCTGAAATAGCGGCCGCCTGCATATCAAATGTTATTGCATCTCGTATACTCTTATAATTCTTCACTGAAAACTGGCACAGCATAGCGAGTCCTCCATTTCTTTGATTTTTTTATAGGGTCATTATATCCCAATGCGTCCATTTCGTCAAGTATTTCGAGATATTTTCTCGGATACGCGCTTGTAAATTTCATCTCAGTGTGAGAGACCACCACTTCTTAAGTGGCGAGTAATGACAAGCTCGTCTCAGTGGGGGTCCAATCTCCCACTGAGATAAACGCTCCGCGTCAAGTCTCGCAAGCGTGACTTGAATTTGCTCATTTGAGGAAGATTCCGGCGGAACGCAGGCGCGCAAGAGGAAAGCGCGCCGCGACAAGTACGCCCGAGGCGCACTTGATCTTGACTAAAAAACAGAAATATTTTCACAAGCTGACTTTTTTTTGATGAAATGTGGGCTAAGCATAAGAGTTTTCATCTTTAGTTAACAATTTCAAATAATCACGTCAGCCTGTATATATAAAAATAATTCTTAGCCAAGCACGACTTCAAAAAACGTGGACTATATCAAACGAGCACATGGTTTTTAGCCCAATTTACAGATAAAATCTCTATTCACCGGGGAGTACAGTGCCCCTGGGGTTCAGGTCCACTGTTAATAGGTCGAAGCTCTGGAACTGCTCAGTTTCCATTCGCCCTGTTCTTTCCTGAGTGTGAAATCACCCTGCAGGCGCCACCGGTGTTTGCCTCCGCCGTAGACAGCTGCCAGCACCCGGCTTTTTCCAATCATTTCTGCGCGGTCTCCATGGACCGTGACTTCAATATCGTCATGATTTGCAGAGTAATAATTGAATGTTCCGTTCAGCAGCCCTTTCAGGAACACCTCCGCGCTTTGCTTCACGCCGGTCATATGCTGCAGATAATAATCCTCTGTCATCATCTCCCGGAGGCCGTCTGCGTTCTTTTCAATCATGTACCGCCAGTAGGTCCGGTACACTTCTTTGATCTGTTCTTTGTCATCCATCATAAAGACCTCCCCGCATCCCTTAGACCAGTCCGCTTGCCGCAAGCCACTTCTTTACACGGCCGGCAGCATTTGCCGCTTCGCTTCCGGTGACGGACAGACCGCTCTTGACGGCCGCACCCGGGCAGGTCTTTTTGATATCCCGTTCACTTCCTCCCATGCCGCTTCCTTCGTTGGTGCAGAGCGGAAGGATCGTCTTGCCGGAAAAATCAAAGTTCTCCAGGAATGTAAATACCGCCATCGGCATCGTTCCCCAGTAGTTCGGATAGGCCAGGATCACGGTGTCATACTCATCGATGGATTCCGGCATGGAAACCAGCTCCGGACGGGCCTTTTTTCTCAGGTCTTTCTTGGCCTCGTCGATGCAGGTCATATAGACCGGAGAATAGGGATCCTTCATTTCAATCTTGAAGGTGTCCGCGGAAATCATTTCTTTCATATCGTTTACAACGATCTCGGTATTTCCGACCTTCACATATCTCATCGCTCCCCCAAAATAATTTTCATCTGCTCTTGAAAAAAATGCAATCAGTGTTTTCGCCATGATAAATCCTCCTTATCGTGTTTGCCGTTTGCGGCACCTGTTTTGTTCTGACGTAATTGTCGCACAAATCTATTGTAAAGTCCAATCCAAACATTATATAATGTATTTAAATATTAAATAGCAGGTGATTCAAGTGACAACAAAACAGATTGATTATTGCATAGAACTGGCTCATACGCTGAACTTCAGCCGGGCAGCGGAGAACATGTTTGTCAGCCAGCCGACTTTTTCCTATCAGATCCGGCTTCTGGAAGAAGAGATCGGATTCTCCCTCTTTGACCGGAACGGCAAGGGTGCGGAACTTACGCCGGCAGGCGCACAGTTCGTGACCTACCTTACGGGCATGCGCCAGGAACTGAAGCGCGCCATCGAGCAGGGACAGAACTTCAGCGCGAAGTATCAGGACAACATCACCATCCGTATGCCGGCCCGCCAGGCCCTGTATTTCCTTCCGGAAGCCATGCGGCTTTTTGAAGAGCAGGAGCCCGGCGTCCAGATCACTCCTGTCTTTCAGTATGAAAACGGGATGGGGTCCTTTCTGAAAAATGAAACCGACATCCTGTTTGCGCTGAAAGAAGAAAGCCGTCATATCCCCGGCATCCTGGTACATCCCCTGTTCGAGAGCAGGATTTACCTGATTGCCGGGCAGGATGACCCGCTGGCGGGCAAAAACCTGATCACGGAAAAAGACCTGTACGGCCGGACTCTGATGGTCGGCGGCGGATCTCCTCCGGCTCTGCGCAGTCTGCAGCAGCGTCTGATCGCGACCGGAAAGATTAACTATTTCAACAGCTCCGACCATGATACAACCCTGACAAACGTTGCCGCCAGGCGCGGCATCTGCCTGGCTCCGGGCTTTTTAAACGACCACAGCGGCCAGTTTGCATGGATCCCGTTCGACTGCAAAGAATAGTTTTCCTGCCAGCTTTTGACACATAAGAATGACGCAAGAGAAAGCGCCGCTGTTTTTATCAATATTCTGAAACAGCTGTATCAGAGCGCCGTGGCTTTTCCGCTGTAAGCATCTTTCCCTGTCCCCCCCCGAAAAAAGTTTGTCATTGACAACAATTGTTAGTGCGTGTTAACATTAGATATGGTTATGAAGTGAAATATGCTTCGCGTGAACAGATCATGCTGAGAGATTCATGCGAAGCATATTTTTTTAACCGCAAGGTAGTCTAAGCTAAGCGTACAGACAGGTACATGAGACAGAAGGAGGAGAATTATGACGCGAAAAAAGCTTGGAAAACGTGCCCGGCAGATGACATTGATGACAGCGCTTGCTGTATCTATGGTGCTCGGCAGTACTTCTATGATTCCGCAGACAGCCTATGCCGCCGGGGCACTGACGTTTCAGTCAGTTAAAAATTACGGCGGGCGGAACACGGATGCTTTTAAATCTGTGGCCCGTACCCTGGACGGGGGATACGTGGCCGCTGGCTATTCACTGGGCATCGGCAATGAGTCCGGATGGGGTCATACCGCAAGCCCGACCGGCAGCGCGACCAATGATGGGATTGTTGTAAAATATAATTCCGATTTTGAAGTGGAATGGGCGAGAAACTACGGAGATGCCGGCGGCGACACACTGTTCAGTGTGGATGTATTGAAGGACGGGACTATCATAGCAGTCGGCCAGTCACCGGCTTATTTGCCGGCCGGCAATACAAAATCCACCATGAGCGGTTATATTCTCGCGATTGATCCGAACGATCCGGACAATTACGACGAACTGCATGTGGGCGGCAGTAAGGGTGATTATTTACAGGCTGTCACTGCTGTGAGAGACGGCGGATTTGTTGTGGCCGGATATTCTGCCAGCGCAGACAGTGCTGAGTGGGGCAGTAAAAAAGTAAGCTTAACGACAGATGCGGTATTGGTGAAATACGATGCCGATCTCAACATCGAATTTTCAAATTGTTATAATTACGGGCTTGATCTGGGTTTAACCGAAAACAATCTCAAACGTTCCCGTTTTTTCGGGCTGACCGAGGATGCGGATGGTAATCTGATCGCCGTCGGGGATCTTCAGATTGCCGCAAGCCTGTATAATTCTCAGATTATAAAAATCAATGGAACGACCGGCGCTCAGATATGGGGGCACAGCATAGGCACAGACAGAACATCTGCGCCCACAGACGGAGCGGATAATCACACAAGCTGCCTGGTCGGCATCACTGCGCTTGCCGATGGCAGTTATGCGGCAGTCGGAACGACAAAGGCGGATGCCGCTACGCAGGAAAACTGGAAATCATACGGATTTATCGACGGAACGGTTCTCCATTACGCTGCCGATGGAACGCTGATCGATTCAAAGAATATCGGCTCAATCGACCGGACGGCAGCGAAAAATGGCGCCGTGGATTTCACGGGAGTTGCCGCTTTAAGTGATGGCGGATATATCGCCTACGGATCAACCAACCTGGAAATATATGAGGAAGAGCTGCGGGATGCCGGTTACACCTGGCACAGCAAAGGGCAGCATGATATCTTGCTTCTGAAATACGATAGCCGTGACCAGCTGGAGTATATGGAAACATATGGCGGCGAGAACGGGGACTATATCAATGATCTGTATATCACAGATGAGGGAGAATATGTCGCTGTCGGAGAAGCAACTGCGGATTCGACAAACGGAAACCTGATCTTCGGCAATTATGGTCTTGTTGACGCATTGCTTTTTACATCCGGTTATCATGAAGCGGTTCAGAGCGTGAAGGAAACGGCGGATGCAGAAGATGTCATCTGGGCAGATGGCAAATATGAAGATCGTGCAAATGGATATGGCGGGCAGATCGTTGTTAAAGTGACCATCAATGACAATAAAATCGCGCGGGTGGATGAGGTCTCTCAGAGTGAAACGGGTTCCTATTACAGAAGAGCAAAAACTCTGTATGAAGAGATCGTCAACGCGCAGAGTACAGGCGTCGACAGTGTGAGCGGCGCGACAATGTCGTCCAATGGCATTAAAAACGCGGCGGCCAGAGCCCTCTCCCAGAGTGCCGCAAAATATGTATCCGATCTCATTGATGCAATCGGGGAGCCCGCGGCAGATCAGGCGGAGCAGATTTCACAGGCGAGAGCTGCATATGAAAAGCTCGGAACTTATGCCAGAACTTATGTAAAGAACCTGGAAGTGCTGGAATCTGCGGAAGCGGCAGCCGGAACACCCCATTCTGCACCGGATACAGATCAGGGTACAGCGGATGAGGAGGACCATCCGGTTCCGTCCGCATCGGAGATTCCGAAAATATCCGGTCAGTTTGTTCCCAATGATACCTATTATGGTCTGCAGGATATCTATATGTCTGCCGTAAACGGAACTGCCTTCAGAGAAAAGAAGATTACCGGTGAAGGCGCAAAGATCGCTGTCCTTGACAGCGGACTGACAGGATCTCATCAGGATATTGATTACAGCCATATTACGGATGGATATGATTTTATTAATCATTCTGCAGAAATGACCGATACAAATGGTCATGGTACGGCGGTGACCGGTATCATTCAGGCAGCGTCCGACAATCAAATCGGTATCGCAGGAATATTGAGCGATGCTTCCATTATGCCGATCCGTGTCGGCGTCGGAAATACAAATGTCAATGCAGCGACTCTGGCAGAGGGCATTCGCTATGCCGTGGATCACGGCGCTGATGTCATCACGATGAGCATCGGTCTGAAATCAACGGCAAAGGATCTGGATGCGCTGCAGGAGGCTGTCCAATATGCGGCGGAAAAACAGGTCATCATGATTGCCGCCGCAGGAAACAGTTCTTCAGAAGCAAGTGATGGAAATGACGAGATTCTTTATCCCGCAGGATACGATGCGGTCATCGGTGTGGGCGCTGTCAACGCGGATAAATCCATCCGTTCCAGTTCGCAGAAGAATGAGAGCGTATTTGTGACCGCGCCCGGAACGGATATTGTTTTACTGGATCTCAGCAGAAAAACAAAGTGCAAGATATCCTCAGGAACATCCTATGCCGCGCCGATGGTTGCCGCAATGGCAGGAGCTGCAAAGGCTGAGAAGCCGGATATCACGATTGACGAGTTTAAAGAACTTCTGAAAACGACCAGTCAGGACGCCGGCGCCAACGGCTATGACACAACATTTGGCCATGGCATTGTTGATTTCAGAGCTTTTGCCGATGCATTTACCATTGCTGTCGAAAGTGTGGAAATCAGGCGCGATGGAAACACAGCAGAGAATTTTGAACTGATTGCAAATGGCAGTGATGCAGAAAGGACAGCCGTGCTGACTGCAGTCGTTTCCCCGGAAAATGCCCGCAACACGAGTGTAAACTGGCGCACCAGCGATGCATCGGTTGCAACGGTCGACGAGAACGGCCAGGTGACAGCTGCAGGTCCGGGAACAGCAACGATTACGCTTACCTCTGTGGATGGAGCCAAATCAGCATCGGTGGATGTCACTGTGCGCATCAAAGCAACCGATCTGACACTTGATCAGACAGAAATGAATCTTTCGAGAGGCGATATACAGCCGTTGAATGCAATTGTCCTTCCGGAAAATGCTGCAGATCGCCGTGTGAGCTGGAGCAGCGATAATGAAGCTGTGGCGGCCGTGGATGAAGAAGGCAACGTGACTGCTTTAGGCACAGGAACAGCGGTGATCACTGCCGCAACAGCAGACATGGCGCTTACAAAGACGTGTGTCGTACATGTGACAACCCCTGTGACCGCCTTTGATGTAAAAGAAAAATCACTTCGCATAAAACCGGAATCCACCTATCAGATAGAGTATGCGATTACGCCTGCTGATGCAGATAATACCAATGTCATCTTCAGCAGCAGCGACGAAAGCATTCTGACCGTGGACGAAACAGGAATGATTACCGCTCTCTCTGCCGGAACCGCAACGGTGACTGCGGCCATTGAAAATGCAGGAATGACAGCAGAAATTGCCGTGACCGTAGACTATCCTGTAGAAGGAATCCATGTAGACGTCCTTCAGGCATCTGTTTATAAACGGGATTCCCTGCAGATCACACCGTCGATCGAGCCGGAGAATGCGACCGATCAGACCATCGTATGGTCCAGCAGCGATCCATCCGTCGCATCCGTTGATGAAAACGGTACGGTGACCGCGATCGCTCCCGGCACCGTAATCATTACGGTCATGACAGAAGACGGAAGTTTCTCAGCACAAAGCGAAATCACCGTCCTTTCCAAAGGAACCGGTCTGATTGCCGAGGGAGTCGGCACGTCCTATTACTACAAAGACGGTGACATCCAGTATGATTACACCGGGTTCCAGCCAAACGGGGACGACTGGTGGTATGTGAAAAATGGCCTTGTCGACTACGATGCATACGGTTTGTTCAGCGGCACCGTAAATAACGAAGAAGACACCTGGCTTGTTCGCTCGGGAAAAGTGCTCTTCACAGACACCCTTGTTTATAATGAAGGCATTTTACAAAAAATAACCGGCGGAAAAGTCGATTCGGCCTATACGGGATTCGCATCCAGCCAGGATGGGGACTGGTATGTAGAAAACGGAAAAGTCCGATTCGACAAAAACAGTGTCATAAAAGACACCCATGCAGTCCTTGGTGAAAACGGCGCATGGTATTTCGTAGAAGGCAGCAAGGTACAATATGTCAATACCGTTGCAAAGAATCAGAACGGCTGGTGGTATATCCGAAACGGGAAAGTCGATTTTTCCTATACCGGAATTGCGAGAAATCAGAACGGCTGGTGGCGCATTGTAAACGGCAAAGTCGATTTCAACTGCAACAGCGTCGAAAAGAACGAAAACGGCTGGTGGTATATCCGAAAGGGAAAGGTCAACTTTAACTACACCGGAATTGCCAAAAACAAGAACGGCTGGTGGCGCATTGTGAACGGCAAAGTCGACTTCAACTGCAACAGCGTCGAAAAGAACGAAAACGGCTGGTGGTACATCCGAAAGGGAAAGGTCAACTTTAACTACACCGGAATTGCCAAAAACAAGAACGGCTGGTGGCGTATCGTGAACGGCAAGGTAAACTTTGGCTTTACAGGCATTGCAAGCAACGAAAACGGAAGCTGGTATCTCGAAGGCGGCAAAGTCAGATTTAATTATAGCGGTAACGTGAGGTATAACGGAAAGAGATATCAGATTCGAAACGGTAAAGTGGTGGGATAATGAAGATTGTGAATCACGATCTGATCTGCGCATAAGGTATCGGCGGCGGGGCAGAGAGGTTTCCCACTCAAAGGAAACCTCTCTGCCCCAAACCCATTTTCATTACAGTGTCCTCTTGCTTCTTCGGATCGCTGCAAGCCTGTCCATATTCCCATGACGGATCTCATGGTCAAGAGCCGCGATGATGGACTCTTTTCTCTTCAGAAAATCCGGGCCGGTAAGGTTCTTACCGGAAACAGCGTCAGTCCGCCTGTCCCGACCAGCATAGGATCACATTTGCTGAAAACTTCAGCCGAATGGATGGCGTGATCTATGCTGTGTTCTTTTCCTGCAACGCCATTTAGGAAGGTCATCCAGAAGTCAATGCCGGCTTCGGTAAGTTTCCCGCACTGTTCGAAGATATCTTCCGCATGATAACCTTTGTTCACACGATCCAGCGTCCAGTCATCACCGCTCTCCACACCGAGGGAGATTTCCCGGAGGCCCATATCTTTCAGGCTCTTCAGCTGTTCAACGGTCTTATTGCGAATGTCAGTCACTCTGCCCGCGCCGTAGATATATTCCATCTCCGGCAGGTACTTGTTGATCATTTCCAGAATCGGCGCCAGCTTATCGTAACTCATGCAGAGCGGATTAGCCGAGAGCAGCTGGATTGTCTTTGCGTGCGGATCCACCTCTGCCAGTTCCTTCATTGGTCTTCTTTTTCTTATCCTGACCTTACTATGCCACAGGTATTTGTAAATGAAAAGCTACAAGATTACATTTATGGAGTAATTTACTACATAATTTAGTTTCTGCAGCAATTCGCGAAAATACGACAGTTATTTCTTCAAGCCCTTCGCCTGCATGTACATTTACAGGAAAAAAAGAAAAAAAATAGCCGGGGACTGATTGCCGTTCAGTCTCCGGCTGTGTAATAATTGTATTCCATTAAGACGAGTTTCAAAGCGTTACAACGATCTTCCCGTTGATCTTTCCCGCATCCAGAGCCATGCAGGCTTCGCGAATATCTGTAAAGCGATATTCTGCTCCGATCAGGGGCTTCAGCTGATGTTTGTCCATGAAGCGGAAGATTTCCTGCATGACCTGCTGCGTCGGGTAATTACTGTAAAAACCGGTGAGGTATACTCCGTTCGGGATATCCTTGATGGGATCGAAATGATTCCACTCGTAGACCTTCCCAAGGACTCCTGTATTGCAGACAATTGCTCCCTGCTCCACGCTCATCATCGTGTCTTTCACTGTCCTGATTCCGATGAGTTCCAGGACTTTTGTGATTCCGGAAACCTTTCCGCGGAGGCTTCCCTCATCGAGAATGCATTCATCGCATCCGGCATTTTTTAAAAGTTCCAGCCTGGATTCCCGATGAGTCGTTCCGACGACTGTACAGCCCAGCGCTTTTGCCAGCTGGATCGCAGCATAGCCAAGGGCACAGGTGGCGCCACGTATCAGGAACTTATCCTCCGGTTTCAGTCGGAGACACTGGAAAAGGGAGCCCCAGGCTGTATAATATGTTTCCGGAACAGCCGCCATTTCACTCCATGAAAGATCCGATTCCACCGGAAAGACATGATGTGCCGGAAGAAGTGCATACTCTGCATAGCTTCCGTTGAAACTCCTTCCCATGCCGCCCATCAGGGCAACTGTCTTCTGTCCGGTTTTCAGTTCCGTATCCGACGGGTCCACGATCTCACCGACGCACTCAACGCCGGGGATGATCGGTTTTTGAATGTAGCTGTTCTCGATCTCAAACTCCCTGAGGATCTGCTCGGAATGATTCATTCCGAACGCGCGGACCTTGACCAGTACCCATCCTGGTTTTACTGCAGGGACTGCCGTATCTGTCAGAATGACATCTTTGCCCTGCGTCGGTTTTTCCAGCAAAACGGCTTTCATTGTCTTTTTCATTATTTATAGCCTTTCTATTGCCTGTACGGGACAGTTTTCATAGCAGTTCCCGCACTGCAGGCAATGGTTCTGGTCGATTGTAAAGGGCGTCCCTTCACTGATCACGGACTGGGGACATACTGTCTGACAGGTCCCGCAGCCGATACACGCATCCGTGATGAGATAGCCCTTTGGCTTCAGGTGTGCGTTTCCGACCGTAAAATATTCCCTGGTGATCGGTCTTGTGCTCAGGCAGAAATATTCAATCGTGTAGTCTCTGATCACAAACATCGTGTCGATGTTCTTCGTCTCGCCGGGATAAACATTTTCCAGGTAGGGCTGCTCTTCATAAAGAACATTTCTCCATTTCAGTTGCTCGTCAGCAGGCACTTCCACAGCCTTGCCCGATACCCGGATCGTCTCCTTGAATTTCGTATACCCCAGGATCTGCACCCGTCCGTCGGCATAAAGCTGCCGGGCAAAGGACTTGCCCCTCGCGGTCAGGAAATAAATGTCTGTCCCTTCAAAATGTATGGCGCTGATATTTCTGACCTGGGGCGCTCCGTCCTCATCCACAGTAGCGAAGTCCAGAACTCCCACATAGCCCAGTTTCTTTAAACATGTCAATACATCCATCCGTTATTCCTCATGCTGTTTTCCGGTTTGATTCCGGCTTTGTTTTGTTCTCTTCGGCTCCAATTTCTGTTCTCGGCTTGATCAGGCCGCTTTCTTCGCTCGCCCAGCACTGCGGATCGTCCGCGTAAAAATCTCCGTTCGTACCTTTTGCCACCGCAGGACATCCCCTGCACCAGGCAAGAAGCTTACAGCGGGAACATTTGCTGAACTTTTCATAGTCCCGGTAGTCTTCCATGGAAGTGATCCAGACATCCGCGATCCGGTCCTCGAAGACATTCCCCACCTTGCTTTCAGCCACGCGCCGGCAGGCATAAATCTCTCCGGTGGGAAGGATTGTCAGATGGCAGTTCCCGCAGTTGCAGCCGCCGTAGATCATACCTTCCTTTGCACTCTCCGGTATCTTGAATGTCCCGTTCTCATATTCATAAAGTGTCCAGAGGTGATCTTTCTTGTTAAAGTAAGTCTGGCAGCCTTCCTCCTCATACTCTTTGAACTTCTGATCGCAGACGCCCAGGAGCTCACGGTATTCCTGTCCGGTCATGGAAGTGTCGAGTTCACCGCCGCTCGGCACATAGCGTGAAAAAGCGAATACATTCGCCCCTGCCTTTACGACCTCGTCGATGATCCCGGGTACTTCCATCCGGTTCTGTTTCGAAACTGTGGTCATAATGACACTGCGGATCCCGGCGCGATTGATGCAGCCGATCTTCTCCAGTGTGCAATCAAAGGAACCGGGCTTGCGAAACCAGTCATGGGTCTCACGCAAACCATCCAAAGATAGCTGGTACTTCTCGCAGCCGTACCATTTCATCTCCCGGCAGATCTGGTCATTTAAATGAAAGGGATTTCCCATGATCGTGAACTTTACATCATGTTCATGGAAAAGCTCCAGCAGACGCCAGAAATCAGGATGGAGAATCGGGTCGCCGCCAGTGAGGTAAAAGTAGGGTGTCCTGTCGTAGACCTCGCAAAAATCCAGACAGTTATAGAAAGTCTCCTGCATCTCCTCCCAGGTCATAGACTTCAGGCATATGTGATCGCCTGCGGAAAAGATGTAACAATGCTTACACCGCTGGTCGCATTCATCCGTGATATGCCATTGAAAAGAAAAAAACGGCTTCATACCGTGGTCCTCCGTGTATATCAAAGTCCTCCGGCCGCAGGGGCCGGAGGATTACTGTGACAAATAGAAAAAGTGCCTGTCGCCAGTCAGCTTATTTGTCAGATGCTCCGCATGCGCTTCCGCACGCTGCCGGTTTTTCTTCGGGCTTGTCTGCCGCTCCGCAGGCCGCCGGAGTCTCTTCCGGTTTGTCTCCTGCACCACACGCGGTACCGCATGCAGCTGCCTTCTGATCCTGTTCTGCCCATCCGGCGATGTTAGATAATGCCATAGTGTTACCTCCTTCATAAAGTAGAATCCAGTCAGCACTATTGCCTTCTGTGTTTCAAATGTATCAAAACGGCACTCTGCGGACAAGTACGCACCTTTTTATTACATGGTTATAAAAATGTAACCTATCGACCATCCGTTCTATTCGTGTTATATTAGGGGAAAAAAATAGCCGCGGAAAACACTCCGCGGCAAGTCTCGCATGATGCGCATTTGATTATTTAGTCTCTACAGAAAGGAGCCCCCATGAGGACAAGAGAAGAACTGCCGGATTGCCCGGTCGCAACCACTGTACAACTGATTGGCAGCAAATGGAAGCTGCTGATTCTCCGAAACATTTTTAGCCGCCCCTGGCGTTTCAATGAACTCAGGAAAGATCTGGACGGCATCAGCCAGAAAGTCCTGACAGACACCCTCCGCTCCATGGAAGAAGACGGGCTCATTACCAGGACAGCATATCCGGAAGTCCCTCCTCGTGTAGAGTACGCCTTAAGCGAGCTCGGAGAGTCCATGCGGCCGATCATCAAAGCGATGGAAGAATTCGGAATCTATTACAAATCACTCCGGGAATAATAAGGCTTTCTTCGTACCCATAAAATCATTTTTTCATGATTTCATAACATTCTTTTTACCACATCGTCCATCCGCCATCAATCACGAGTGTCTGGCCGGTAATCATTGCAGCCTCATCCGATGCGATGAATGTAAATGCTGCGCCTACCTCAGACGGTTCTACCACACGGCCCATGGGAATCATATCGATGACCATCTTGTAAAAGTCCGGATCGGCCAGACGCTTCTCACTCAACTTGGTTCTCGCGAAGCACGGAGCGACTGTATTTACTGTAATCCCGTAAGGTGCCAGGTCATAAGCCAGAGCTCTGGTCATCGCAATGATACCGCCCTTGGATGCGCTGTAAGGCTCATTGCCGGAGCGGGCAACAATCCCGGCCTGAGAACTTGTAAAGATGATACGCCCGGCCTTCTGCTCTTTCATCACTGTAGAAACAGCCTGGGTCATAAGGAAGGATCCCTTTAAGTTCACATTGATAATCGCATCCCATGTCTCCTCAGATACCTCTTCAAACGGCATCTGTTTATTGATACCTGCGTTGCTCGCCAGGATATCGATCCGGCCGTATTTTTCCTTCACATCAGCGATCAAAGCATCGATGGAAGCTTTCTTCGTTACATCAAGCTCATGAATCAGATAATCATCTGCATTCACTTTCTTCAGCATCTCCTCTGTCTCGTCCATGGGCACACCAGGCAGATCAGCCGGCACAACCTTTGCGCCCTGCTTTGCATACGCAACTGCGATTGCCTGTCCCAGACCAGCTGCAGCGCCTGTGATAATCGCTACTTTTCCTGTTAATTCAAACATGATTTTCTCTCTCCTTATCTGCTATTAATGATATTTGGTATTACTATCCTAACATCGAATTCGGAATCACCATTACGATGTTTGGTACATATGTAATCAGCATAAGAACGGCAATGCTAACGATAATATAAACCATGGTATGTTTGTTTACTACAACTTCTACGCGGTCCCTTGTAATTCCGGAGGCAACATAGAGATTTAATCCAAGCGGAGGAGTTGCACAGCCGATTGCAAGGTTGATGCACATGATCACTCCGAAGTGCACCGGGTCTATGCCGAAAATACCAAGCACGGTTGAAAGAATCGGGGCAAGAATAAGAATCGCCGCCGTTGTCTCCATAAAGCATCCCACAACCAGAAGAAGAATGTTGACCAGAAGCAGGAAGATATATTTATTACCACAAATAGTGATGATGAAATTGGCAATCGCATTTGTGAGCTGATATCTGGTAAGTACATATCCAAAGATTGCCGCACATGCCATGATAAACAATACCATTCCGGTAGTTGACCCGGATCCGACAAATGCCTTCTTTAATTCCTTCGGGTTCAGTTCCTTATAGATAAAGATACCAACAATCAGACCATATGCGCAGGCAACGCCGGCCGCTTCTGTCGGAGTAAAAATACCTCCATAAATACCGCCCAGAATAATAATCGGCATAAGAAGAGCACCAATCGCACGTACAAACTTCTTAAGAAGATTCCTTAAAGAAAATGGAGTCCGCTTTATCTCTTTGTGCCTCAATCCATACCGGACCGCTACGATCATCATGGCAATTCCCATCAGAATACCCGGGATGATGCCTCCCATGAACATACTTCCAACGGAAGCATCAGTTACAGAAGAATAGGAGATCATTACGGTAGACGGAGGGATGATACATCCGAGTACACCTGCAACCGCTACTGTACTTAATGCGAATTTTTTATCATAGCCTGCTTCTATCATGGAAGGAACCATGATACTTCCAATCGCTGCACATGTCGCTGTCGGAGAACCGGAAAGTGCTCCAAATAACATGCATGCAAATATCGATACCACTCCTAATCCACCGGGAAGCCATCCGAGGATCGCATCACAAAAATCAGTCAGCCGTTTTGAAATTCCCCCGCTTGACATCAGATTTCCTGACAGCATGAAAAGCGGGATTGCCATAATCGTGAAGCTGTCCAGAGAACCAAACATTCGCTGTCCGACAACAAGCGGATTAACATCCCCGGAGACCAGAAGTGCCGATACACCTCCTGCAGCTAAAGCCAGTCCAATCGGCGCGCCAATGACCAATAACACGATAAATACTACAAACAATACAAGACCTACCATTCCAGCCATCAGTCAGTCACCTCCAAATCACTCGTTTCATCTTTATGGTAATCCTTCACTATATCTATCGCTGTATGTAAAATACCCAAAGCCATTGCAATCGGTATGATGACATATACAGCTGCCGTCGGTATGTGTGTCGCAGTCGTAAGTTTTCCGCTCGAAGCAAACTGGTTAAAACACATAATGCTGACCCAAAGCAATACAATTACTACAACCGTACTCAAAATATGTCGGATTTTGATAATGAACGGCTGCCATGCTTTTGGGAACATTTCCGCAAAAACAACTACTCCAACATGTGCATGCGTCCGGAATCCAAGGGCCGCACCTGCATAGCCGCACCATATCATCAGATAGCGGGCAATCTCCTCACCCGATGTAAAGCGGATATGGAACACATACCTGCACAGGACAATCGCCATGACCACAACAATCATTGCTGTAAAGGTAACTATTACGAGCCAGTCTTCTATATTACCGACCATTTTTTCCGTTTTTTTCAATCCCTTCATCTATGTCTGTCCTTTCCATATTCAGCGCAGGATTCCCGTGACTTCAGTCGTGAGAGGAATGCGCCAAATTAACATTTTCTTCTTCAGCATGGGTTTCATACCTGCGCTGAAGATTGAAGCCTCCGGCGGATCGCAGGCGCGCAAGTGGAAAGCGCGCCGCGGCAAGTACGCCCGAGGCGTACTTGATTAAAACAATGCCGGATGAACATATATAGTCATAGTCCATCCGGCACAAATACATGAACGATATGTTCTAAACTTCGAAACAGTAAGCAAATATCCTATTTTTCAGCATCTGAAGCCTGAATCTTGTCAATCATATCCTGCTCGATCCCGTCTTTTCCGACCCAGCTGTCATAAACAGACTTTGTAGCATCTGCAAATTCAGCAGCATCAATCTCAATAAACTCTACACCGGCATCTTCCATGACCTGTTTTGCATCAGCAGCGTATTTCTTCGCTTCTTCCCGCTGATATGTCACAGATTCATTGAATGCTTTTGTTACAATCTCTTTGTCCTCATCTGAAAGTGACTGCCACAAATCCTCATTCATGACTACCGGAGCCGGGATAAAATGTTGCTTGGTCATAGTAATATAGTCTGTCTGCTCGTAGAACTTACCACCGTACATGTTGGTGAGTGTCGTTCCTGACACAGCATCGATTGTTCCCTGCTGAAGTGAAGTATAGATATCTCCCCATGCCACACTAAGCGGATTTGCTCCCAGTGCTGCAAGCGTATCGCACTGAAGCTGTGAGGAATGAGCGCGAATTCTCTGTCCTTCAGCATCTGCAGGATGTTCAATTTTTATATTTCCCGCAATCATATACTCGCCGTTATCGTAGAAACCAAGGCCATGGAAACCAGCGCCTTCCGCCTCTAAGGCTTCCATTCTGTCCTCAGCAAGCCATTCATCCATAACTGCCCATGCAGAATCCGTAGAATGGAACAGATAGGGTAAATCAAAATAATTGAGTGAGGTTGCGAAGCCGGACATAGAAGGTGTAGAAAGGATGGAGAAATCCAATGTACCCATCTGCACGGCCTCAAGCATCTCAATCTCAGATCCCAAAGACCCTCCGCTTTGTACAGTCAACGTCATTCGACCATCTGAATACTCATTCAAAAGTTCCGCAAATTTCTGAAGTCCCATGTCCCATGGCTGGTCAGCTGCCAGAACATTCCCGACCTGCCAGTTGTATGTTTCACCTGAAGCAGCCGGTGTGCTGTCTGCCTTTTCATCTGCTGTTCCTGCAGTCGGGGAACTATTCTGTGCGCCCCCGCAGCCCGCAAGCAGTCCGACCGTCATAGCTGTTGCCGCAACCAATGCCGTAAATCTGATTCTTTTTTTCATGTCTTCTCCTTTCATCCCCTCTTGTGGTATGCCAGTTTAAGTATTTTAGACGCTTATTCTAAACATCTTGAACTAAAAATAGCATATATAACCCCATCCGTCAAGACATTTTTAACAAATTACACAAAAAGCGATGCACCCTTTATTCGGATACATCGCCAAATGCGCTGACTATCGATTTTCCATTTTCTGTTATGCTAATCTTTCGCTTAATAAAACCGTGCTGTCGGATATATCCTCTCAGTTCAAGGATAGAAACAAGAGCTGTCAATTTTAAGGAACCATACCCCCTGGCTTCTTTATATTGCTCAATATCCATTTGCGGATCAGCAACACATCTAAGCAAAAGGAACTGTTCGACACTTAACCCGACTTTCTCAAGCCTAGATGCACTTCCCGTCAGTTCACCGAGTACATCTTTTCCTTTCTCTGTGATCTGTAAGCGAAAGAAGCCGGAGAACACATCCCGATCCCGCTTAATATAACCTCCTTTATCCAAAGCCTCCACGGATGCTTTCGTCATACGCGAGTCGCACCCGAAGTAGTCTGTGATATCCGCCATCGTCACCGTTCCATATCGGATCATTCCCAGTACAGTTGTATCAAAAAAGCTCAGGCGGATTTTCTGCCGGATTCCCTTTCCCGGATCGCATCTCCAGCCCAATTTCCCGTAATAATTAGATCTGGTAAACAAGGATACAACTGTCCCCACACATAAAGTAGTGACGATTCCTAATATGCTGCTGTGGATACGGGAAAAGAAACTATGTATCCCCATCATCTGCACAGCCGAAGATGATATCAATATGATGACTCCCGCAATATCGCCGCATAATGCTCCGCTATTAGTGAACCATGGACACAATGCTGCCATCAGCATAAGAACAGCCACCGGGCCGAGCCAGGATGTAACCAGGCCAAACAGCCGGATAGTCCCTCCCTGATAAAAACAAATAAGCCATCCTATCAGTGCTACAAAAAACATAAGCCGTTTCTGAACCTTTAATTCCTCCGACGCAGATAAATCCGGACGATATCTTCTTCGCCATATATCCCGGGAAACAGTAGATGTCACTCCGATCAAAGCAGTGGATGCTGTCGATACCGTCACAGCAAAAAAACCTACAATCATAAGTATTTTC
Organism: uncultured Lachnospiraceae bacterium; assembly: GCA_946546945.1. Taxonomy (GTDB): domain Bacteria; phylum Bacillota; class Clostridia; order Lachnospirales; family Lachnospiraceae; genus Eubacterium_I. Next base: position 3,740 of record CAMNOU010000031.1, on the reverse strand, counting down.
AAAGATGCCGGAACATGCCCGATCAAAAGCGACAATGCAGAAGAACCATCTATCATATGCCGTCCCCAGAAATGTTCCGGATAAATCGCGGCAGCATATGCGCCGAGCAGACAGACCGGGGCCAGAAGAACCGGAATACCAATAGCACCTGCTATTACATACGATATCCTTGCCGTGTGTCCATTTCTGCATGTATTTAAGCGCAAAAAGTAATAGTTATTTCCCCATAACAAGAACACCATAAAATTGAGAAGCATCGTAATTCCGCTCGGATACCGGACTGCAAAAAACCTCATGCTTTCTCCATTCGTTCCGGTCGTCCATAAATTTGAAGAAGGAAAATGCTGCATCAAAAAAGGCCAGCCGCCATACTGATGCATCAAAAAAAAGATCAGACCGAAGAGGGCTGCTACTCCAATCAATAGCTGGATCATATCCGTTATCGTAATCCCCCAGAAGCCTCCCATCACAGAAAACAAAATAATGATCACAAAACAGACAGAAGCAATGAACATTTGCGGAATGCCAGTGAGCCTATTGATCACATTCGTGATCGCGAGCACATTGTTCGCCGAAATACCCAGCATGGCGAAAGAAGATGTCACTGCAACTACCATACGGACTTTATAATCAAAGCGTAGTTCCAGATACTCTGCTACAGTCTGTGCCCCACTGTCTCTGGCAAGCTTTCCGAATAGCAGGCCATATATGATATAACCGCAGCCCAATACAACCACATATCTTATCAGTGCTGTACGTAAGCCATACTGTATCACCAATGATGGCAAAAACGTCATCAGACTGCCTGCCAGCGCAATCGCACAAAGTTCCAGGACATTCGCAGCAATTCCAAATTCCCGGCTTGCAAGCATATAATCTGCCGGATCTCGGACCCATTTTTTTGTGTATATTCCAATCATCAGCAATATCACTAAATAAATAATTATCGCCAAAATCAACATCAAAATATGCATCTCGGGCACTCCCTGACATCTTCTTTTTTGAAATCAAGAAAAAAGAAAATGAATTCTTTTTGTTGTGTATGCATGTTCTATGTGTTATTATAATATCTGGTATACCAATTATCAACAGAATATGAACTCATTAGATAAATTTGTACAAAAATACTAATTTTTACGTTCGCCGATTATCTAACATTGCCATATAGGAATCTTAAAATCATGCGGATAAAAAAATACAGGCTTTATTCTCGGGTTGTTTAAGCAAATATTCATATTACAATTAATGAATTTCTATGGTATACTAAATTGATTTCATTATTATTGGAGGTTTCCATGCGCGTAAAAGAAGATGCCAGGACAATTGCAGATACCGGCGGAATGAGTAAACAGGCCATCACATATCATCTATTAAAAGAGGCTCTCATCCATCAGGACTTCGCTCCCGGATCTGTATTAAGTGAACGGGAACTGTGTTCTCATTTTGGTGTAAGCCGGCCGCCAGTACACAATGCGGTAGTGCAGCTTGTAGCCGATGGTATGCTTGTTATGGAACATGAAAAAAAGATCATCGTTCCCCCCACCACACCGGATGATCTTCGTGAAATATATGAAATGTTAGAATACCTTCAGGTGGCATCACTGAAATCTCAGCGAATGTTCTCTCAGGACAGTCTCCGAAGTATTCTGGCGACACTAGCCAAAATGGGAAACAGTATTAATGACCCTTCTTTGAGTATATTTGACCGCTATTCTCTGGATAACAGTTTTCACACTTTAATTATGAAAGACGTTGCAAACAGTCGTTTGAAACAAAGCTTTGAAAAGTACAGCAACCAGTATGCCAATTATTCTTCCGTAATGTTTCGTTCAAGTAATTGGCGTGAAAATGAACTGTTAACACATAGAAAAATTTATGAAGCCCTCTTCCATGGAATGTTGTCAGATTTTTCAAGATGTCTGCACGAACACTATTCGACAGCATTCGCAAATTATCTGATCTGGACAAATGCCTGAATGATGAGCATGGCGCACACCTGTTGTCAATAGTATTTAGTGTAACGATTTTAGATAATCCTCAACATTCAGATATTTATCACCATACCTGTGACTCATCATAGAGCATTTCTCATCATTCTTCCGCGTATTTCAGACACAAGTTCTTTTTCCGCAATGCGGACAATTCCTGTCATGAACCGAAAACGGTCTGCCGCAGTGCGGGCAGGTCCACTGCTTCCTCTCATGTTCCAGGAACGCGTCCATCCCGTCATTCCTGATCATCCGCAGATTCTCCAGAGGCGACTCCCGGTGCGGATACTGTGATGTATAGCGGTTTTCCTTTTCCATGACGTCTTCGCAGGGATAATCCGGACATTCATCACAGTACCGGTACCCGTTCTCTTTTCGCTTCCTGCAAAGAATGATTCCACAGTACTTCGCACAAAACTCAGGCTTATGGTCATTCGGTCCGTTGCAGCCCTGACAAGAATCTTCTTCGATCAATGCCTGCGCACATATGTTGCAATCCAGCCCGCATGGGGCGATCATTTCTGCCTTGAACATTTTATTTCCCTCCTCCAAGTTTTGCTCCCAATTGGAAGGCCAGTTCTCCATAACGCAGACAGCCGCCATTTCCGCAATCTGGTTGTATATGTTGTCTATCTGCATGGATTAGTTCCTTCTCTGCAATTTGTTATACCCATTATACCCTTATACTGTATTTCTGTAATGGGTATAATGGGTATAATCACTTGTTGCGGACGTTTATACCGGCTTTTTCTCTCAAACTGTTTGGTTTTTGAAACAACAATTGTTTCTGCTCTCCCTGAATCTTCCACGGTATTTCTCCGTTTTTTCCAATAACATTGTTCTTGGAACGAGCAACTATCAAACCAATCATTTATTCTCCCTCCAAATCCTGAGTTACCTCAAATCCAAACTCATAATATCAAAATCAACATATTCGTTTTCAATCTTGAAAAAAGCAGGTATTGTTCCTGTCTTTTTATATCCATACTTTTCATATAAATGGATAGCCGCTGTATTGTCACTGCGAACTTCCAAGTTGATAATTTCAATTCCATGCTCTTTTGCATAATCAATAGTATGCTGCATTAGCTCTGCACCTATCCCTTTATTCCACTCAGATTTTACAACAGATATTCCAAGTTCCGCTCTATGCGACATTCTTCGAGGCATTCCGCTTAAATTAGCAGTTCCCACTATATTAGAGCCTTTCCATACACAATAGAAAACACTATGCTCATCATTCTGTATATTTTTCAGGAAGCTTTCTTCTTGCTCAACAGAAATATTCATTCCCTCTGCTCCATAAGTCAAATTGTCAGTTTCACCACCTATAATTTTAGTATAAGTAATCAACTTTTCAGCATCAGCTGGAACCGCTTCTTTTATAGTTATGTATTCCATTTTCCTTTCCCTCACAAACCGGAAGTTTTCAATCTGTTGCTGATACGAGCATTACTGCATATCTGTTCATGGTCTTATCATAAACGCTCCAGCAGCATGCGCCATACCATTCATGTCCGGCATCAAAATAATCCGACCAGTCTGTTGTCCATTCATATATATCAAGTGTATCTGTACCGTTCGGAAACAGGACTTTGTTCACTTCTTTGAAATCTTCGGGCTTGTTTCTTCTGCCGTGCACCGGTTCCATCAATGCATACCAATAAGGAACCGTTGTTCCACAATTCTCATCGTCCGGTCTCCACTCTGCATCATAAAAGACGCTGCCATAATAATCGGTCTTCACAATAT
>CAMNOU010000030.1 GCA_946546945.1 uncultured Lachnospiraceae bacterium | reverse complement strand
AAACTGAATGTGCAGCTTGTTTACGTGGCACTGATCCATGAATATGTATATGAAGGACCGTGCCGATTCGGACCGAAAGAATGCCTGACAAAGGAATTCGACCTGATGAACCAGGGTGAGATCTTCAAAGCGTGGTCCGGCGGATACGGCGGAGCATTGAGCCAGCTGCCGGGGATCAATCTGATGGATCCGATCTACATCAAAATGTCAGATGAATTCTTTATCACGGATGAGGATGAAGCAAGGATGGCAGAGCACAGAGCAGAAACAGACCTCTATATCTTTACCGGTATGAGATGTGAGAAGATCGCGAAGGAATTTGCGATGAAGTATCATGTTCCGGTTGCAGGTGAAGGAATGTTTGCATCGACAGTACTCGCATCTACACTTCGGGCGCGCGGATACGAAGAAGTATATGACATGCTCGACTTCCCGGATGCGATGCGTCTGTTAAAAGCGCTGAGAGCGAAAAAAGCGCTGCGTAATATGAGAATCCTTGCAGCAACAAGATATAACTCAACAGATTCTCTCGGCGGACTCGATACTGTCTGCAACGATGGCGCAACCAAGATGCTTGGCGTTCGCTACAATTATTTCAGCGCACATGAATTCCTGGATATGATGCATCTGAACGAGAATGATCAGAACCACACTCTGCCGGGACGTGACGTATATAACCTGACAGATGAGGACATGGTCGAAGTAGAAAAGATCGTTGAGCATTATATCTCCAATGCCAAAGAAAACGACATGGACAGAAAATATGTGGTTAATTCCGCAAAGGCATCTGTTCTGGCAAGAAAGCTGATGGAGCACTTCCAGTGTAATGCATTTACCATTCCGTGTCCGGATCTGTGTGCGACTAGAAGAATGAATCAGGAACAGTTTACATTCTGCTTCAACCATACGATCTTAAATGAAATGGGTATTCCGTCAGCGTGTGAATATGACCTGATCGGCCTGTATTCGATCGCAGCACTGGCTACATTAACGAACAAAGCACCGTATATGGCAAATACACAGCCTTGCGTATACCATGACGGAAAGGTTGAAGGCGAATACGCAGGAATCAGCTACATTCCGGAGATGGATTCCGATCCGAACATCTACTACACAGGACATGCAACGCCGAACTCAAAGATGCACGGATTTGATGCGGAACCGATGGAATATGCACTTCGCCCGTTCACGGCAAGCGGCTTTGGCGCAACGATGCGTGTAGATTTCAACCAGGCAAAGGGAGAGACCATCACCCTGATGCGCTTCAATCCGGAATGCACCAAGATCATGGTTGCAAAAGGTACGGTCGTAGGCGGATTCGGTTATGATTCAACCGGTTGTACAGAAGGTATCTACTTCTCCGTAGAGGATAAGCTGGATTACTTCCGTAAGCAGGCACAGTTTGGGCTTCATATGCCGACCGTATTCGGTGATCATGTAGAAGACGTGAAACGTTTTGGAGAAATCATGGGACTGGAAGTTGTTGTTGCTTAATTCTATATTTCCTTAATACCTTTTACCGTGGCTGCTGCAAATACGCAGCAGCCCGCTTCCTTTCAGAGAGAAACCGATTATGAGAAAAGATATCAAAAATCAGATTCTAAAATTAAAGCATTCCGCACAGCAATGTGCAGATGCAGTTTTAGTACAGAATCCATTGACGTATGAATTCTTTGACGCAAAGTTCACGGAGTATATGTGTGATAAATTCATGCTGTCAAAGGAGGAGCTGGTCACAGATAATTTTTATGAAATCTGTCAGCTGTCTGCTGACAAGGCGGCGCATCTGCTAAAGGGAATGCTGGATGCGGCGGAACTTGCATCGAAATGCGGCGGAGCCACGACGGCCATGAATAAGAAGGTTCTGTTTTTTCTGGCAGTCAACCGGGATTACGGACTGAACATTCAGGCAGAAGAGAGCGTAGTGGTGGAGACGTTCACACAGCTCAAGCAACTGGTGTACACGAAACTGACTCGATCTGACGGAGGAGAAAATGAGAGCACTGAGGGATGATTTCCCTATTCTTAAGGGACAAATCAATCACCAGCCGCTGATCTATCTGGATAATGCGGCGACGATGCAGATGCCGCTGCCCGTGCAGGACAGAATGCGAAAGTTTTATCTGGAAGAGAACGCCAATGTCCACAGAGGAATCCACACCTTAAGTGAGCGGGCAACAGAAAGCTATGAGCATGCCCGCAAAACGGCAGCAAAGTTTTTGCATGTGGAAGATCCGGATGAGATCATTTTTACATCAGGGACCACGGATGCGATCAATATCGTGGCGGAGATGGCAGATCAGTTCCTGCATCCCGGGGATGAGATCCTGGTGACAGAGATGGAGCATCATGGGAACTATATTCCCTGGATGAAACTGTCAGAGCGGATGAATCTTCATCTGAAGATCGTGCCTGTCAGGGAAAACGGTCAGCTGAATTTTGAGCAGTTTCAGGAAATGGTCAGTGAAAAAACCAGATTTGCTGCATTTACACAGCTTTCCAACGTGACAGGGATCGAAACTCCTGTCGCTCAAATGATCACCTATATCCGGGCGCACAGCCCGGCATTGGTGCTGGTAGACGGAGCGCAGGGTATCGTCCATTGTCCGACGGATCTGTCGGTATTGCAGCCCGACTTTTATTGTTTTTCCGGGCATAAGCTGGGTGGCCCGACCGGAACAGGTGTCCTGTATATGAAGCGCAAATGGATGGAGCAGTTTGCGCCTGTGCGATTTGGCGGTGGCACGGTGAGAGCGGTCTATAAAGACCGGATCGAATTATTGCAGGGACCGTCTGTGTTTGAACCGGGAACCCCCAATTATGCGGGAGTCATCGGTCTGGAGGCGGCTTTGCAATATTGGACGGAGCAGGAAGGACATATGAGCGCAGAGAAAGTCTGTATGCGTATCCTGGAGCAGGGACTGCGTGAAATCCCGGAAATTCATGTTCTGGGAGAAACAGAGGATCGGAAGGGATCTTTCTCATTTTGTGTTGATGGCATGCATGCCTTTGATTTCTGCCGCTTTCTGGATCAGTATGGAATTGCCGTCCGCAGCGGACATCACTGCGCCATGATCTATCTGCAGGCATTGGGGACAGAGCATGCGGTCCGGTTTTCTGTCGCGCCATATAACACGACAGAAGAGATGAAACGCGTCATTGAGGTCTGCGGACAGATCATTCAGTTTGTGAAGGAACCAAAGAAAATGGGACGAAAGAGGAGAAGCAGCCTATGACAATGAGAGAGATTGAGCAGGATATCTTAAATGATCTGGAAGAATTGAACGATTCGATCAGCCAGTACAGTTATCTTATTGCCTGTGCAGACGAATGTACTGCTTTTCCGGAAGAATACCGCACGGCAGAGCATCTGATCAAAGAATGTCAGGTCAACACCTGGGTGACTCTGCGCTGGGAAGATGACCGGTGCAGACTGTATGCGGACAGTGAGGCATTACTTGTAAAAGGAGCGCTTGCATTACTGCAGGAAATATATGAAGACCGTACAAAAGCAGAGGTGGAAAGCTATCATTGCGCACTTTTGCAGACAGAATCCTTTGTTCGGCATTTTACGAAAGAACAGAAGGAGGGGCTGAAGCAGATTCTTAAGATATTGTAAATTCAATAATTCAAAAGAGCCAATGGCTCAGCCTTCAGGTATAATGAGAATCGCGACATTCAGCATAGTACCGAAAGGAGAACCAATGGCTCAACTCAATATTACATTGAATCAGGAGGAAATTCTACAATTACTTTCTGCCGACCGGGAGGACGCTTTCCGTACTCTTCTTCAGGAAAGCCTGAATTCGGTTCTCAAGGCCGAATCTCAGGAACAGCTCCAGGCGGCGCCGTATGAGCGTTCAGAGAGCCGTACAGACTCGAGGAACGGTTTCCGAACCAGAGATCTCAAAACGCGGATCGGAACGATAACGTTGAACGTACCGAGGCACAGGAACCAGCCATTCCACACGATGGTCTTTGAAAACTACTCCCGTAGCGAGGCTGCTCTGGTCACGACCATGGCGGAAATGGTCGTGAGCGGTGTATCCACAAGAAAAGTCGCAAGGGTCGTAAAAACGCTCTGTGGCACATCGGTCTCTAAATCCGCCGTTTCCGATGTCTGCAAGGATCTCGACAAGGAAGTCGCTGCTTTCCGGAACCGGCCAATCGAAGGAAATGATCCGTTCCTCACAGTCGATGCCACGTACTTCAAGGTACGTGAGGACGGTCGAGTTGTCTCGAAAGCGCTGATGATTGCCTATGGTACCAATGACGATGGAAAGCGCGAAATCCTTGGTTTCTCGGCCTACCGGAATGAGTCACGTGAGACGTGGAAAGATTTCCTGACAGGGCTGAAACAGCGCGGCCTGTGCGGTCTCATGATGATCACTTCCGATGCTCACGATGGCATTATCAATGCCGCCAGGGAAGTGTTTCCGGATGTTCCGTGGCAGCGGTGTCAGTTTCACTTTTCAAAGAACATCGCTGACAAAGCTCCGAAGAAAGAACAGGCTGCTCTCTTGGCGGCATAGTTATCAACAGTTATACCTGAAGGCAATTTACACACAAATTTGGACTTGACTATAGAATTCTCAAAGCAGTAGAGCGTATCATATGACAACACAACAGATGAGTTATTTCCTGACCACCGTAAAATACCTGAACATGACCGAAGCAGCAGAAAAGCTGAACATGACGCAATCTGCCTTAAGCCGCAGTATTCTAGCCATGGAGAATGAGCTGGGAGTAACACTTTTAATAAGAGACAAAAGGAAGAAGCTGCGTCTGACTGCAGAAGGAAGTACGGTCTATCAGCATCTGACGCGTATTTATTCCGCTTATGAAAAAATGAATATCGAGGTTGAAAAGATCCGAAAAGGGATCGATGGCAATCTAAAGATCGGATTTCTGGACGGGCAGCTGCTTGGCAGCCAGGTGAAAGAAATACTGGACCAATTCTCCGCAAAATATCCGAATATTGAGCTTCAGTTTTTCCGGGACACGGAGCACGGTTTGTTAAAAAAACTCCGCCAACAACAGCTGGATGTCGCCATCATGCTGGAACTGCAGGCGCAGAACGATCCTGAAATCATCTACAGCGAACTCTTCTGGCTTCCCACCTATATGATCGCATCAAAGGATCATCCGTTTGCCGGCAGAGAGGATATTGCGATCAGCGAACTTCGCAATGATACCTTTATCTATACAAAGGACAGCGCCATCACCGAATTATTAATCTCCAACTGCAGAAAGGCCGGTTTTGAGCCCCACATGATCTATGTGGATGATATACAGACACAGAGCCTGTATCTGGAGATGGGCAGAGGAATCGCCGGATATAATGAATATCATACTTGTTTCTACAGCCCGAATGTCTCTACCTTCCGCGTAAAAGAGATTCCCGACGCGCGGTTTGTGATCGCCTGGAGCAAGACAAATTATAATCCCGCTATCGCTATGTTGAACAGACTCATCACGAATACGCAGCATTAACCATGCATATTATACAGGCACGACATGTATAAAGCTCATGACCACATTGAAAAGAGGAATTTTACATCTTTTGCTCCGTTCTCCTATAATATTCATATAAAACATATCTTATCCATTATAAGAAGCAAGTGATCAGGAGGACTCAAAGATGAAGATTTTAGGTATTTCAGGCGGTTCGAAAAATGGCGCGAATGACTGTATGTGCAGAGAAGCTCTTCTTGGCGCACAGGAGCAAGGTGCTGAGGTAGAATTTATACGGCTTTTGGATCTGGACATCAAGCACTGTACCGGATGTAAGGCCTGTGTCATGAGCCTGTTCTCCGGCAAAGGAAATCGCTGCATTATTAAGGATGATTTCCAGTGGCTGCTGGACAAGATGTTGGACGCAGACGGTATCGTAATATCTGTTCCAATTTTTGAAAAATGTGCCATGGGGCTGTTCCATACTATCATGGATCGCTTCGGCCCCCGCATGGGACGTACGAACAACATGGTTGCGGATAAAATTGCCGAAGAAAACGGCGGTACTCGTGTAGACCCCAGATATATGCAGGATAAATGCATCTCATACATGGCAATCGGAGGTTCTGACTGGGCGACACAGGTGCGCTGCGACTTTACCCTTCATTGCCTGACTCCCATGTGGAAAATGATCGACGCGGAAATCTTCATGTGGTCACTTGGCATCCTTCTGGACAAGGAAAAAGTATCAAAAGCCCATCAGGTAGGCGTCAATCTGGCAAAAGCTGCAAAAGATACTGCGTCTGCCACCTGGCAGGGCGAGGACGGAATCTGTCCGCACTGTCATTCCCGCAATTTTTATATCGAGGGAACCAATACAGCAATCTGCGGTCAGTGTGGTATGAGAGGAAAACTGCTCTACAACGAAAACGGCTATCATTTTGAATTCCCCAAAGAGCAGTTAAAGCATGCCCATGATACCCTCAGCGGTCAGTTTATACACTCCGATGATATTCAGAAGAATGAAAAAGAAGTTGGCGCAAAAGCCAGAACTCCGGAATACAAAGCGATGGTGAAACAATATGAGTCTGCCATTCCGGTAACCAGACCATAAATAATCAGACCATAAAATAGAAAAGCGAGGTGTCCGAATATGAACCAGAATCTTCCCTTAGAGGGTCTCAAAGTCGTAGAACTGGCCTCCGTGGTCGCTACGCCGATTACCGCACGGCTGCTGTCTGACTACGGCGCAGAAGTCATCAAAGTGGAAGCCCCCTCCGGGGATCTTCTCCGGATGACAGGCGTGTGGCACACACTTCCCGTAGCGGATGATCACAATCCGTTATTTGACCTGTGCAACAGCGGAAAGAAGATCATCACGGTCAATATGAAGACGAAAGAAGGCATGGAGATTTTTCGTCAGCTCCTTTCTCAGGCGGACATTTTCCTATCAAATGTGCGGATGCAGTCACTGGAACGCATGAACATCGACTACAACTCCATCAAAGACCGGTATCCGGATCTGATCTATGCCCATTTTTCCGGATTCGGACTCAAAGGAGCAGAGACCAATCGTCCAGGTTATGACAGCACCGCTTTCTGGATGCGGACCGGAGGTTCCATGGATATGACGACCCCCGGCTCCTTCCCCTTACGGCCTTCTTTTGCCATGGGGGATATCGCGACTGCCTCTGAATTCACGGCCGCGATCCTGATGGCTGTGATCGGACGCCAGAAAACAGGGAAGGGCTGTATGGTGACCACCTCTCTTCTGCAATCCGGCATCTGGTGCAACGCAGTCAGCATTATCAATGCACAGCCGCAGTATGGCAAACAGTATCCGGTGGAACGCTTCCTGCCGGGCAACCCGATGTCTGATTATTACGAGTGCAGCGATGGAGAATATATGGCGTGTATGCAAAATGATTATATTCGCGACCGACAGCTGTTCGTTGATCTCTTCCATTTCCCGGAACTGAATACCGATCCGGATCTCGCTACATTAGAGACCATGACGAAGTCAGGCAAGATTCCTGCCGTGACCCGAAAAATGCAGGATGAATTCCACAAGCATACTTCCGCAGAATGGGAACAGATCTTAACCGAACATGATATTCCCCATGAAATAGGAGGGCATTTTAAAAACACCTACAAAGATCCACAGGCCCTCGCCATGGATGCCTTTGACAAAGTCGCTTACCCGGATGATGTCGTCACTTCCATTCCGCGCCCGCCGTTTGAGCTGTCGGGGTTTGAGCGAAAACCGTTTGACAAGACAGGCGCGATGGGACGCAATACAACGGAAGTCTTAAAAGATCTCGGTTACACAGACGAGCAGATCACTGCTATGCAGAAATCCGGAGCAATAGGCATAGACATTTCATGAAAAGCATCAATATTATACTAACAGTAAATGAAAAGGAGAGATCATAAATGGGAGAGATTACATATCGACCGCTCAGAAGTCTAATCTACGTAGATTGCATCAGAGAACAATACCGTCATAAACTCCAGCACTGGCTCTACTATTACCATGTTCCCGAAAGCATAGCAAAATTCGAACCCTGGGTAACCAAATACTGTTTTTACAATGCGCTTCCGGTCCCCCGGGAAGGAGAACGTTTCGGCACTTATCGGATGCAGCTGACAGAGCACTACTGGATGGTAGACCCGCTCTCACAGGAAAGCCTGGTGAATTCGCTGAATGAATACTTCCCTCCGGAGGTAATGATCTGGCAGGGAGTCATCCCGGAAACAACAGATCAGCAGGAGAATCTGGCAGACGGAGAAACAGCGCGAAGCTCAGGCGGAGACAATGGCTGTCCTCCTTTTATCATGGCTTTCCTCCCCATATTCTGGGAAGAAGATCTGAAAGGCAAAGGCCGGTCTATGATTGACGGACCGAATTACCGCTGGCAATTTCTCATTTCCTATCCGGAGGGAGTCTCAAAAGAAGAAGGCGACCGTTGGATGATGGAAACCGTATTTCCCAGATTTGCGGCGATGCCGCAGGTGACACGGATCATGACCAGCAAAGTCATCAAAGAAATCAACAACTGCCATATGGACCGCTGTGTGGAGATATGGTTTGACGGACCGGATGAATGGTATCAATGTGCCGTGGAACAAATGGCTGATCTGGAAAAACCGGTGTGGGCAAAACAGGAACAATTCCCTTTTGTACGTCCGCAATATGAATTTGCAAGCTTGTTTTTGACTGATATGCCGACATCCGATAACCTGAAACAATACCGGGGATATCTGCCAATGCGATAATCTCGGATGAATAGAAACTGTCCCGCTGACACGAAAAGATGTCAGCGGGACAGTTTCTTATGGTTTTGGTATTGGTTTCGCGATTGGAGCTCTGCTCCGGATCCTTTTTGTCAGCTGTCTATTTCCCGACAGTCCCTTTTACTATTATTTGTCAACTGATGTGTTCAGCCGTTCCATAAACATCGGAAGGAACGGATTCAGGTTTTCTTTCTTCCAGACAGCCACCAGTGCCAGACGTCCAAACTTTTCCCCGTCTCCCAGAGGGATCGTCCGAAGCCCGTACTGATGAATCTGTGCAGCGCCCGAATCGATCAGCGCTACACCGCGGCCCAGCCGCACCTGCAAAAGTACGGATTCCTGATTCGGTGCAAAGCGGATATTCCCGTCCGCAACCTTATTTGCACGAAGAACATATTTCAAATCTTTTTCCCTTCCGGGCGAATCCGATTCTTCCGGAATAAAAAAGACTTCATTTTCCAGATCTCTGACCGACAGATCCGACTTTTCATAAAGCGGATGTTCCGAAGAGATCGCCAGGCATGGACTGACCTCCATCACATAATCCACGACCACTTCATCTTTGATGTTCTGCACTTCAAAATCATATGTAAAGATAATATCGAGCTGATTGTTTTTCAAACCTACACGAAGGTCACCAAACGATCCGTAATCCAGAGAAACATCCAGCCCTGGTTGATCTTTTGCGAATACACAGATTGCCGGCATAAAAAACTCTTCCGCATTCATATCGGTCAGAAACCCCAGACGCAGTCTGTCCCGCTTGCTGACTTTGATCTCTTCAATCTGTTTTAAAGCCACATCCATCTGCTGACTGATCTTTTTGCAGCAATTGAGCATGATCGCGCCTTCCGGGGTCAACCGAAGCCCTTTATTAGAACGCGTAAAAAGACGCACGCCCCACTCTGCCTCCAGATCTGCGATCTGACGGCTGATTGTCGGCTGCGTCGTATAACGTTTCTTTGCAACAGTAGAAAAATTCAGTTCCTGTCCAACATCTAAAAAGATATCTATTTTTTCCGAGATCATATCTGCCCCGCTTTCTTCACGATCGCCTGAACCCCCTTTAGCTGTGTCGATGAAAAGTGTTTTGCAAACACATCATGCTCCAGAAGATGGCACCAGTATTCTCTGACTTCTTTCAAAGTCCTGTCCTGATAGATTTCCTGCAGCAGGGCCGGTCCGCCTTTTACGATCAGCGATTCGCTATCCGCAAGAAAGAATGTCTGATCGTTCTTGATTCCTGTGAACATCCAGGTATTTACCTGGCAGTCTTTCACCAGATACTCGTCTGTTCTGTATTCCTCCGGCAGCGGAAGACATTCCTTCGCACAGGTGATCAGAAAGGTATACTGGCTGATCGTATCCTCCAGATCATTTAGATCCTGAATAATGTCTTCTTCAATTTCACGCATGTTCATGTTTGGCATCTCCAGTCGTTATTATGCATTTAGTTTATCATATACCAGACGCTTTAACTCTGTAAAGGTTTCAATCCGCACACTCTCATCCGCATTGATCACAATCCCGTATTCACGGACGCCCTTATATACGCCCCAAATAGTTTTCCCGTTTGGTATATGTCGGTTCTTTTTTAATCCTGCGACATGTTCACCAGCACGACGAATATCTTTCATAGTACTTATCCGCCGGATGAAGCAAGTATTGATCATTCTTGGTGTACTGGCTTATGCAATCTCACCGATCGATGCATTTCCGGGTCCAGTTGATGACCTGGTCATAATCATTTTAGGTGTCATTGCAAACAGAAGAATTGTTGCAAGAAAAGAAGCTGATGTGATTGATGTTGAACCGTATTAGGAGAAGGTGAAAGCGGAGTGGAGGCGTTTCTTGCCATAGGATTAGCAATTTTGATTTATGTGGTGCTTAATCGCTTGTTCAGAGACGCACCGGCATGGTCATTCATTCTAATTTATATCGATAAAACTGTCGGATTATGATTGTGATATCAGCCAGTTGCGGACTATTTCATTCCAGGTGGTATTTTTTCAGCTTGTAATACAGCAGAGAACGATCGATTCCGAGGATGCGTGATGCTTTTGCTTTGTTTCCTCCGGATTCGGTCAGTGCAGCCAGGATGGCGTTGATCTCTGTCTGTTCCTTCAGCTTCCGAATGGAATGTGCAGACCCGGGTAATGCCTCTGTGTGTCTGAGAACCGAATGATTATCTGTGTCGGAATCAGTGTCAGATGACAGAGCGAGTGAAGCAGATCCGGTCACTGCCTGAACGGAAGGCTGACGATCGGAGTGCGCATCTGCAATCCGTTTTCGGAAAAAGTCACAGTCTTCTATGGTGATCATAGATTCCGGATTGATAAAAGCGAGTCGTTCAACCACATGCTTCAGTTCCCGGACATTCCCCGGCCAGTCATAGCTGTGAAAAAGATGCAGGACTTCTTCTGAGATCCCACGTGTGTGAATTTCGGAATCCAGGTTGATCTGCCGGATAAAATGCTCACACAGGCCGGCGATATCTCCCTTGCGTTCCCGCAGGGGCGGGATCTCGATCTCGACCGTATTGATCCGGTAATAGAGATCGGCGCGGAACTTTTTTTCGCGAATCAGGTCCAGGATGTTCCGATTGGTGCTGCATACCAGACGGACATCGATCTTGATTGGTTTGGTTCCTCCGATCCGTTCAATTTCCTGTTCCTGCAGGACACGCAGCAGCTTAGACTGCAGATCCATAGACATCTCACCGATTTCATCCAGCAGAAGGGTGCCGTGGTTGGCAGCCTCAATCCGCCCTTTTTTCCCTTTCGCCCGGGCACCGGTAAATGCACCGTCTTCGTAGCCGAACAACTCGGATTCCAGCAGATCGTGAGGAATCGCCGCGCAGTTGATCCGGATGAAAGGTTCCTTTTTGCGGGGACTCATTTCGTGGACAGCAGTGGCAAAAACCTCCTTGCCCACCCCGGTTTCACCGGTGATCAGGATGGTGAGGCTGGAATTCGCATAATCGCGAATGGTATTTTTCACTGATTCGATCGCAGGGGATGATCCGATGATTTTTCCCAGGGGAGCATCCCGGCGGGTCAGCCGTGCCAGTTCCTGTTTATATTGCCGGTTTTTTTTCTGCAGGCGGGTTACTTCTTCCAGCAGCTTCGGAAGCTCTGTCATGTCGTTTAATGTGGTCAGCCCGACCGCGCCGACTATCTGACCGTTTTCTGTCAGTGGAACCCTGGAGCAGGCCAGGGTGATTGACTTCTGTGTTTTGTGATGGTAAAAGGTCATGATCGCGCCCAGATCCATACGGCCGGTCTCAACGATCTCGGTCAGCTTTGTTCCCGGGACGACTTCTGCGACCGGTCTGCCAAGTGCATCCGTCTGCCGGACACCGAGCAGTTCACAGTAGCTTTCATTGATATAAGTAACCCTGCTTTGTTTATCGATGATAATGAAATTGGGTATGGTATCGATTGCCAGCATTATCAGGTTCTGAATTTTTTCAGATATTGATTCTTTTCCCATACGGATCTCCATCCGTCGTTTTTCAGGTGACGGTATAAATAGTGAACAGGCGGTCTTTCATATGAGCGCCCGTCCAGCTGCTTTCAGATAGCGGCATAAACAGCGAAAAAGGCTGCTTTCATATCCTGTTAAAAAGTGTAGCAAATTTTTTCGCACATGTAAATATTTACTACATAATTTCACATATTCTTTTTCTGTATGCTGCATCTTCCTGCTCGCAAAATCTGGCTGAAAAAAATAGAATCCCAGTATTTTCAGGGGCTTTGAGCAAATTTAAAAATTTTTTGGCTTAATTTAGAAATTCTGGCACGCTGCTTGCACTATATAAGGGCGTAAAGACAAACAAGTCAAATACATTACGTAATTAATACACATATTAAAACATCAGATATGTGCCGCTCAGGAAAGTGAGAAAAAAGCATGATCAAGACAGTAGCAGTACTTGGCGCAGGAACAATGGGACATTCAATCGCAAATAATATTGCCAGCCATGGCATACCGGTAAATCTATACGAATCGTTCGAACAGGTCCGGAAAACGGTTAAGGACCGGATCAAAGGCGAGCTGGAGATTATGGTAGCGGAAGGATACTTTCCGGAATCAAAAATCGAAGAGACGCTTGACAATATCACACTTTATAAGGATCTGGAACCGGCTGTAAAGGATGTAGACTTCGTAATCGAAGCACTGCCGGAAATCCTGGAACTGAAACAGGATCTGCTGGAACAGCTCGATCAGATCTGCCGGCCGGACACGATCCTGGCAAGCAACACATCCAGCTTAAAGCTCTGGGACATGGCTGAAAAAATTTCCGAAGAGCGCAAAGCAAAGATTTTGATCGCGCACTGCTACAATCCGGCTCATCTGATTCCGATCATCGAGCTTTCCTTTTTCGGAAATATGTCGGAAGAAGATTTCAACGAAGTCCGCGACCTCTTTTTAAGATGTGAAAAAGCACCGGTAAAGGTCTTAAAGGATGTGACAGGAATGGTGGCAAACCGGCTGCTGCATGCACAGGCAAGGGAAGCCTTCTATCTGATCGATCAGGGGATTGCCGAAGCGGAGGATGTAGACCGGGCGCTGATGTTCGGACCGTGCTTCAGAAACGCGACAACAGGAATGCTTGAATGTGCGGATATGGGAGGCCTGGATGTCTGGTACGCAGCAGAGGGAAACTTCTTCCCGGATCTTGCAGCAAACAAAGAGCCGAGTGAAACGATGAAAAAACTGGTCGAAGAAGGGCATTTCGGCATTAAGACAGGAAAAGGATTTTATGACTATCCGGAGGAAACAAAAGCGAAGGCTTTAGAGGACTTCAATAAACGTCTAATCACACAGCTGAAAGCATGCCGGTATTATATGAAGTAAACCTGCATCCATCAAAGGGATAAAAGTATAGAAAGAAAAAGCTATTCCGTGTCCTGACACAAAGATGTAAGGCAGGAGAAAGGTTTTTTGTCCGGGTCAATATAAAAAAGAATAATCTTAATAAACAGAAAAGCATTCAGGAAATGAAATAAGAAAGGGAAAATCTCATGGAAAACAACACATTAAAGAACAAAAGAATCATCACCGTAGCAACCACAGGCGCATGGCCGAAGAAGACCAACAATCCGAACGTTCCGACTCAGCCGGAAGAGATCGCAGAGGAAATCTATCAGTGCTGGAAGCTGGGCGCATCCGTAGCTCACATTCATGTCAGAGATGAAGAGGACAATGACTCCATGAAGGTTGAGACCTTTAAAAAGGTTCTGGATCTGCTGAAAGAGAATCATCCGGACTGCGACATCATCACAAATCTGACGGCAGCGGGAGGTATCGCGAACTCGGAAGATGACCGTATGGCTCCGTTCCGTACCTTAAAACCGGAGATGGCAAGCTTCGATTGTGGTACAATGAACTGGATGTATATGGGGATTTTCAATAACAATCCGAAGTTCCTGGAGAAAATGGGTTATGCAATGCAGGAAGACGGCGTGAAGCCGGAAATCGAAGTCTTTGATCCGGGTATGATCTATGACGCAGCTTACTATCTGAAAAAGGGGATTCTGAAAGCTCCGCTTCATTTCCAGTTCTGTATGGGATGCGCAGGCGGTATTACTGCAACGATCGAGAATCTGGTCTTTATGCGAAATACGCTTGAGAAGACTATCCCGGGTTCAACCTGGAGCGCTTTCGGTGTCGGACATGGTGCAATGGAAGTCATGTATTCCGCGATCGCTGCAGGCGGACATATCCGTGTAGGTATGGAAGACAACGTTATGTATGGAAAGGGACAGCTTGCTGAGAGCAATATGCAGCTGATCGCCCGTGCGAGAAGAGTGATCGAAGAGTTTGGCTGCGAAGTGGCAACACCGGCAGAAGCAAGACAGATTCTGGGACTGGCTTAAACAGGAAAGAAAGCCGACTGGGGAACAGGCTTTACAAAAAGATGTACGGACTGTTTAAAAGAGACTGTTGTAAATATGGAGATCATTGAAATTCCGAGTAATCAATATGAAAAATCAGGAAGTAAAAAGGAGATAAAAATGGCAGATTACAGCAAATACAGAGACGATTCATGGTTAACAAATAATGTATGGGGAAAATGGGGTGCAGACGATGAAATCGGTGCATTAAACGAAGTAACACCTGCAAATATCCTTGAAGCTGCCACTTACATTAAGCAGGGTAAGATCTATGACTTGGAGACGATCCGCTTCCACGGAATGCCGGTCTGGGACGGCCACTGCGGATTTGAAATGCTGACCTACGCATCTCCGATGGGACGCAGAAACATGAGCAAAAACTCTGATTACCCGGCTGCATACGCATGGCACAAAGAAGGCGGATGGCTCGCAGATGCCAACAACAAATACATGACCGATGCCAATACCGAGATGCTGATTGCTCCGCTTCACTGCGGAACCCATATCGATGGTTTCTGTCATATCACAACCGGAGAAGACGCACATTGGTATAATGGCTTTAACGTATCTGAGCACTGGGGAGATTACGGTCCGTTAAAGACAGATTCTCCGACAATTCCGCCGATGATGCTGCGCGGCGTACTGCTGGACATTGCAGGATACAAAGGCCTCGACCATGTTGAACCTAACTATGGCATCACGGCAGAGGACGTAGAAAAATGTGCTGAGTGGGAAGGCGTAGAACTCCGCAAGAATGACTGCGTACTGTTACGGTGCGGAGAGCGCTGGCCGCAGCTTGACAACTGCCCGGGCGCAGGTATGACATTAGAAGCAGCCCGCTGCCTGATCGAAGGCCACGGTGCAGTTCTGCTCGGTGATGACATGGTGGCATTTGAGATGAACAACGCAGACGGCACGATGTCTTATCCCGGACATTGCCATCCGGTACATCACTATTGCCTGACTCAGCAGGGCGTACATTTCATGGAGGCTGTACAGCTGGATGAGCTGGCAAAGGATAAGGTTTATGAGTTCTGCTTCATGGTGGCTCCGAACAAGATGAAGGGCGGCACAGGCATGTTTATCCGCCCGATCGCAATCGTGTAATCTGAAAAGATACCTTTTTTCAGAATCACAGGAGGAATCTCCGGTCCCGGAACAGGGGGCCGGAGAGCGGAACCAATCAGCGCAGGATGTATGCGCATCAAGAAAGAATAGATAAAGGAGATTCCTTATGAATAACGATACAAATGTAAATGTAAAACAGATTCCACCTTTTGGTGATCCGACACCTGTGCTGACAACAATCTTTGCAACTCTTTGTTACTGCTTCTGGGCTAACACGATGGGCCTTTTTACAGATGGAGCAGTTCTGGCGATCGGTGTTCTGCAGCTGGCAGTTTTCGCATCTTATACGATCGGCGGTGTGATCCTGTTAAGAAACGGAAATTCCTTCGGAGGCAATACATTTATGATCTTTGCTACCGTATTCGGAGGCATCGGCGGAGCCACCCACGTGGTGATGACCTTTGTGGGAGAGCAGGGAATCAGCTTCTGTTATCAGATCTGCGGGGTTGCCTTTATCGTAGCCGGCATCTTCCTGCTGTGCATGATCCCGCCAATGCGCTATGCGCCGAAGACAGATCTAATTGCCTTCATCTCCGGCGGTGTCGGCGTCCTGGCATATGGCCTGACCGGAGCCGGACTTGCACCGGCAGCTCTGAATTATCTTGGCGCATGGGCACTTCTGATCGATGGGATTGTTGGATTCTACAGTGTCATTTCAGCCATGCTGGCCTTCGCAGGAGGAAAACCGCTGCCGCTTGGAAAACCGGTTTGTAAACTTCCGGAAGCAGAAGTACAGGAAATCAATGCATAAGAAGAGTATTTTGTTCAATTAGCCTTTCGATTTGACATTGTACAATCAGAAAATAAGAAACCTGACCATTTTGAAAAGTAGATTTTAAAAGCCGCAGAAGGGGCTGCTGCACAGATGTGCGGCAGCTTCTTTTGCTTTTGCCTGGCAGGTACAATTCGGGAAAGGCATCGATAATATAATCATTTTGTGGTATACTCAAATCTGGGCTTTTATACTTTCCAATTCGCCTGGGAATCTATTTTGGATTGTCTGAGAAGTATTTTCTGAATATGCAAAATGATATTGATATACGAAATGCAAAGCTTGAAAACAGAGAGGACTTAGAGACTATTCAGGCACTTCGGAAACCCGCTTCTTTCTGGGTTGAGAGGTTTCTTGCTAATAGAACATCGTCAAAGGATCATCTGAAAGGATGATCCTTTTGTAGTTCTATCTCTACGCTGAAGTGTATGGAAAAAGGTAATTCTTTATGATCCGGTAAAGTGTGGTATGGACATCCATCTTAGCATTATTCAAACACCATTCGAACACACAGCCTTTTACAATCGTACAGATATCCATGCTGAGACAGTGGATGTCAGCGGATGATTTCAGGTATCCGGCCTTAGACGCAGCATGGAGTTCCATTTCACATCTGGCCATAACGGTTCCTGCTTCAAATGCGCCGTCTTTTTCTCCCATATAAGCAGAAAGAGACTTGTTTCCAGTCGAATAGAAGCTCTTCATAAAATCCAGTCCAAGCTCAATATAACGATTTACCAGACACATATATAATTCGCTGATCCGGCCGGCAACATCAGATATAACAGTCTGCAGATCGATCTTTTCAAAGGATGTCTCTCGCAAAAAATACATCATCAGATCATCTTTATCTCTGAAATAATGATAAAAAGTGCCGATGGAAAGGCCGGCCTTTTCACAAACCTTTCTTACCGTGATGGAATCGGAACCGGATTCTTTGATCAAGGCGATGGTTGCGTTGATGATTGCCTGTTTACTATCATTATTGTTTTTATTCTTTGCAGGGCGTCCACATTTTCCGGCCATGGTTATTCTCCTTTTTATGCAAATCTTAACGGCTAAACAATAAAACGTGTTTTATTTCTTCTTGACATTATAGAACGTGTTCTATATAATTGCAAGCATAAGATAATAGAACACGTTCTAATTCAAGATGAAAGGAGATTTTATAATGAAGATTACATATTGGTCGGATTATGCATGCCCGTATTGTTATATTGGAGAGGAAAGGTTAAAAAAGGCAATTGCCAATATACCCGGAGGAGAAGACATTGAGATAGAGATGAAGGCATTCCAACTGGATCCGGCAGCGGGTAGGCATGCTGCAGAAGATACGCAGACAAGGTTTGCTGCTAAGTATGGATTGTCTATGGAGCATGCGGCACGTTCTATTGAGCATATTTCAAAAATGGGAAGAGAAGAAGGATTGGATTTTCGATATGCCACGACGCTTTTTACGAATACGATGGATGCACATCGCCTGACGAAGCTGGCGGCAGCAAAAGGGGATCAGAAGCTGACGGAGAGAGTGATTGAACGACTTTTTGCTGCATATTTTACAGATAATAAAGAGCTTGCAGACAGAGATCTACTGATTCGGATCGGAGAAGAATGCGGGCTTGAAGCAGACGAAATCAGGGAGGTTCTGGAAACGGATCAATATCAGGATGAAGTAACCCTCGATGAGAGGGAGGCAGCAAGGTACGGCATCCATGCAGTTCCGTTTTTTGCCATCGGCAAGTATGGGATCTCGGGAGCGCAGTCAGTAGAAGGGCTGGAAGCGGCAATCAAAGAAGTGTTGAAGGAACAGAAGGAAGCAGAGACCAGCGTTGAAAAGCAGACACAAAATGCGCCGATGTGCGGGCCTGACGGATGCAGGATGGGATAGATTATGGTCGTAGAGGTTACTGTAAAAGGATACTTCGAAGAAAACAATTTTTTCTATATTGATGATAAAACGAAGCATGGTTTTGTGATCGATCCAGGAGCACAGGGAGAAGAACTCTTGAATTTAATTCATAAAAATGGTTGGGTGATAGAAAAGGTCCTTTTAACGCACGGGCATTTCGATCATACAGGAGCAGTGGAATATCTGCGAAAAACGTTAAATATTCCAGTGATGGCTCACAGAAGATCGGATGAATATCTTTTGGACACACGTATGAATCTGTCAGCATATTGCGGACAAAACATTGTGATTGAGAATATAGAATATCTGGATGATAAAGACAGGATTCTGCTTTCAGGGAATCCGGAGACATACCTTGATGTTATCTATTCGCCGGGACACACAACGGATTCTGTGATATTCTATTCTGCAAAGGATACGGTTGCTTTTGTTGGTGATACAATCTTTAAAGGGAGTATCGGGAATACCCAGTATCCGGGTGGCAATGGCACGGAACTTAGAAGAAGCATCGTAGAAAAGGCGTTTTCCTTGCCCGAAGAAACAATTCTTTGCTCAGGTCATTCGGAACAAACGACTGTTGGGAAAGAAAAGTACAGGTACAGGTTTCAATAGCATTTTGGAGGTGAATCATGACACAGGACAGAATCAGGATCGGAAAGATTGATCTCGGAAGCAGAATTGTAATGCCTCCGATTGCCACATATCAGAGTACAAGTGATGGAAAAGTCACAGAAAAGATGATCCGATATTACAGTGAACGTGCGGCCAATGGAAATGTTGGTATGATCATTACAGAGCACAGCTACATTAGCCTTCAAGGAAAAGCAAAAGAGAAACAGTTGTCTGTTTCTTCGAATGACGATATAGAAGGCTTATCCCTTCTGACAGAAGAAATCCATAAAAAAGGTGTAGCGGTCATGGCACAGTTAAATCATGCCGGAAGCGCCGCTTTGACATCAGCAACAGGTATGAAAGCGGTGTCTGCGAGCAATGTGATCCTTCCGACTGTTCCTGTTATGGGAGATGGGATTGAACCAAAAGTTTTGTCAAAAGAAGAGATCAAAAAAGTAGTATGTGATTTTGCCGCTGCAGCCGGAAGAGCAAAAAATGCAGGGTATGATGGTGTGGAAATCCACTCAGCGCATGCGTATCTTTTAAACCAGTTTTATTCTCCGTTAACGAACAAAAGAACAGATGAATATGGCGGAAGTCTGGATAATCGACTCCGGATCCATAGGGAAGTAATCCGTGCAGTAAGGGATGAGGTTGGCGAAGATTATACGATCGCTGTCAGACTGGGCGGATGTGATTATATGGATGGTGGCAGTACGATTGAAGACAGCGTATATGCAGCTAGAGTACTGGAAGAAGAGGGGGTAAACCTGATCGATGTTTCAGGTGGCATGTGTCGTTATATCCTGAAAGGTCATGAGGAGCCCGGATATTTCCGTGAGATGTCCATGGCTATTAAAAATGCAGTCAAGATTCCTGTTCTTTTGACAGGCGGGGTAAAGACATTGGATGACGCAAAAGCGTTGTTAGAAGCGGGAGCGGCAGATTTGATCGGTGTTGGAAGAGAATTGTTAAAAGATGCAAAATGGGAAGTTGAATAAATAGGCTGAAAAAGTGTGATCACACCCATCCCCGCCCAGCACCAATTAACACCGCATATCATCGGATAGCACCGTGAATGCACCTTTCCATATGACAGGGTTATGGTGACGGAACAGAAGAAAACTGTTTCGCTTCATCTCCCTTTCTTCAAACATAGGTATTGAAAATGGCAGCATGTAATGAGCAATCATTGCAGCTACTTTTTTCATGCCTTTTTTGAAGAGATCCGTCTGCGGAAAGGAGGTTTCAGACGGTGTGACAACAAGAAAACAGGCAGGATTTAACTGCCGGAAAGGATGACAAAATGAAAGGTTTGACCAAAAAAGTTTACCACTGCAACTTTGAATACCAAATAGGTGTGCGGGAAGTGGCCCGTATCGTTGTTAATATTGTTTCTCAAATTCAGTTATGGTTGCTGTTTAACCGGAATATGCAATGCAGAATGATTGGTGATTATAAATCGGTATTAAATTTTGCTGCATATTCCAAAAAGAGAGGAATCAGAGGATTCTGGTTATCCTCCCGGTAGACATATGCTTTGTGGACCAGAAGATTTTTTTCATCCAGCGGACGTGTTACAAGCACATTTTCGTATCCCGACACAATAAACTGAGAAGCTTTGAGATATATGGCATTGGTATTCTGTAACACAAAGGGAACCGTATCGATGTTAGGTGTCAGAATAGTCTTGATACATTCGAATCCACATTTTTTTAATGCCTCATTGTAGGAGCAATTGCTATAAGGATCATCGCTGAGCTGAATGAAGATTTCATCGTGAATGTCTTTAAATGTCAGTGAGGCCTTTTTCGCCAGTGGATGATGGGACGACATCATGATATCAAGGGTGCTGCTGGAAAATTCCTGCATCTTGAGAAAACTGCTGTCAGGATAGTCGGCAGAGCCCAATACACCGATGTCAATGCGGTCGGTTTCCAATGCGTGATAGACATCCTGAGGCTGACAGGAGATCTGCTTGATTTCGATATGGGGATAGTCTGCAGTTAAGCGGGAGAGTACTGGACCAAAGTCCTGCCGGATCGTGTAGTACAGCATTCCCAGACGTAATGTACCTGCAATGTCGGATTGGTAGGAAGAGAGTTCTTCCTGCATATGCTCATAGATTTGGAGAATACGTCGAAAACTTTTATATACTTTCAGTCCTGCTTCAGTAAAGGATACACTATGTTTATCACGTTCGAGCAGTGTTATGCCTAATTGTTTTTCCATGTCTGCAATATGGCGGCTCAGTGCAGGCTGCGTAATAAAAAGGCTTTTGGCGGCTTTGGAAAAGTTGCCTTGCTCATAGATGGCGGTGAGTTCTTTCATATATTGAAGTCGCATGGAATTCCTCTTATGGTTATACGAAAAGCGCATAACAAATACAACAACATTATAACAAAAATGAATAACAAATGCTATGTTTATAATAGCAAAAGTCTGATGTAAAAAAGGAGGAAGCAGACTATGAGTAAAAATCAGACACCTAACGTGAAACTTACGCCATTGATCCCTGATATGATTCCCAGAAATAAATTGTTTGTATGTCCCGAAAGTGCATGGATACCGGATTCGGACGGCACATGGCAGCTCCATCCATTTGCCTTTGACCGCTGGGATGTGGAAGAGATGGCATATTACGACACCTGTTCACTGCATGTGGGATTGAATCCCTTTAACGTATACAAAGTGCATGGGAATGATTTTCTGAAGATGCTGGAATGCTCCACTGTAAATACATTCCGTCAGTTTCCGATAGGCAAAGCGCGCCATACGATTTTTTGTGATGATGGCGGCAAGGTGTTGACCGATGGTATAACGCTTCGTGTTGGTGCAGAAGATTATCTGGCATTTAATATTGTGGATCCAAACTTCCTGAATATGCAGATGGGAAATCCGTTCCGGATTGAATGTGTAAATCTGAGAGAAGGGTATTTTATTTTTCAGCTTTGCGGGAAACGCTCTCTGGAGATTGTTGAGCAGACAATTCGTAAAGATATCCATGATCTGAAATTTATGTATACTACAGAAGCGCAGATCGAAGGAAAAAATGTTAGAATCCTTCGTACGGGCATGGCTGGTACATTAGCATATGAGATTCATGGAAATGTGGCGGACGCCCACATGGTTTATGCGAAACTACTGGACATCGGTGCTGCTTACGGCATTCAGGAGATTGGCCGTCTCGCTTACGTAAATCAACACTGTGAAGGTTCCATTTTCCAGCTGGCAGAGCATTTTAATATTCGTTTTGAAATTCCGGGAGATTCGTTTATCCTGTCCGGCAGTCTGCCGCGGGACAGCGAATTGCAGTATCACAGCCCATATGATTGCGGCTGGGGTAATCTGGTTCGTTTCAATCATGATTTCCCGGGCAAGGCCGCTTTGATGGCTGAGGCAGAAGGCCCTCACAATACAGCAGCACATCTGATCTGGAACAAGGAAGATATTCTGAAAGTGCAGGCTGCGGTGATGGATCCTGATAAGCGTGTAGATTATATGGACATGGTTGGAGATTTTGATTATAGAAATAACTGCAGCACCATCCATATGGATGCTATTTATGATGGTGAGAAGCTGATTGGTGTGTCTTCTGATCGTATGCTGTCCGCAAAGACAAGAGAGATGATCTCTATTTGTACTATCGCGGAGGAATATGCGGTAGAAGGACAGAAAGTGGAAGTACTCTGGGGCAATCCGGGAACTTATCAGATGCGGATTCGCGCTACGGTAAGTCTGATGCCGTATATCAAAGAGAATCGTAATGACAATATTGATGTTGAGACGATTCCGCATCCTGTATTCGAGTAAATTCACTGATGTGTTTGTGAATATCAGGAATTCGTGTCCGGCTGCGTCCGGTCCACAGGCAGCGACCCGGCATATTCCTGCTGATAAAAGAATATAGCAGATAAAACCGTTCTTTGGGATTCTCCAAATCGAGATCCCAGAGAGCGGTTATTTTGTTGAGGCGTAAAAAGAGTGTGTTTCTGTGTGTCAACTACCCACGACCTAAAGGTCATGGGCTTGTAACTGCCCAGTCGTACTAA
>CAMNOU010000029.1 GCA_946546945.1 uncultured Lachnospiraceae bacterium | reverse complement strand
CCGACATCAGCGAATCCTCGTCCTTCATCTCTTCCTCGGCACTCTCCCGGTAGGATGCAGAAAGATTCCCGTGATGAATCAGAAAACGGTCCGGCTCATGCATTGCCTCACAGTACTGCCGGAGATTCTGGCAGACTGCCTCACATTCCTCCCGGGAATTTGTAAAGACCAGGCACTTTTTCCCTCTGGTGTGCTCAAAGATATAGCCCATTCCGGGGTCGGCCGCCTTCGGAGCCTCATCCGTGGGCGGTTCGGCAGGCGGAATGACAGCGTCAGCCGGAATCAGCTTTCCTTCATCGGCCTGCGGCGCAGTGTTGTAGAAGTGCTCCATGCTGAGCCGCCAGATTTCCTTTTCTCCCTCAAATTCCGGGATCACACATCCCCGGCCGCTTCCGGCTGACAGAAATGCTCCCGCATCCTTCGGGTTCCCGATGGTGGCAGACAGTCCGATTCTGCGCGGATGACAGCCCGCCAGCTTACAGAGCCGTTCAATCAGGCAGAAGGTCTGCAGGCCGCGGTCTCCCCGCAGAAGAGAATGGATCTCATCGATCACGATAAAGCGCAGATCGCCAAAGAGTGATGGAATCTCCATGTGTTTGTTGATCATCAGAGACTCCAGAGACTCCGGCGTGATCTGCAGAATACCGGAAGGCTTTCGGAGGAGCTTTCTCTTGCTGGTCTGCGCTACATCGCCGTGCCAGCGGCTGACCGGGATCCCCGCTTCTTCACACAGCTCATTCAATCTTCCGAACTGGTCATTGATCAAAGCCTTGAGCGGCGCAATATACAGCACCCCCACGGTAGCTGACGGGTTTTCCTCCAGAAGGGTCAGGATCGGGAAAAAGGCAGCTTCCGTCTTCCCCGAAGCCGTCGAAGCCGTCAGAAGCACATTTTCATCTGTTCCGAAAACAGCACTCCCGGCCGCATTCTGTACGCCCCGGAGGCTTTGCCAGCCGCTGCGGTATATATAGTCCTGAATAAAAGGCGCATAGCGTTCAAATACATTCATATCGTAAACTCCGCAAATCCTGTCTCTGTCTGATTGGAAACAGCTTCCGATTCGGTATAGGAAAAAGCGTCAGATTCCATAAGATCCGCAATGCTCATCTGCGGATTCTGATACAGCAGATCCAGCAGTTCAATAAAATCCCGGATCACCTCACGGGGGGTGATATTCTGATCCGCCCCGATCCGTCCGTATTCCATTCGGATGAAGCCGGCCAGATCCTCTGTGGTCACCCTTCGCTCATATCCGTAAAGTCCGGCATGCATGTCTGCCAGCTTTTCACACAACACCAGCATCTCCTCCGCGGTCAGCGGCTCCAGGCGGATCACAGGCGCAAGCAGATCCCTGGCGCCCGGCCTTGAAAAGCGTCCTTCCGCGAGCCGGGAACGCAGCGCCTCATAGCTGTAGATCCCCCGGCGCTTATCCTCCAGCGCCTGGGGCGTCGAGCTCATGATGATCCCCAGATACCTGGCTTTCCCCTGAAGCGTGTCATTGTACATGGTCAGCATCTTCTCATAATTGTACTGGCGGCTGATGGTATTGGGAATCTTATAGAGATTGACCAGCTCATCAATCATAATCATCATGCCCGCATACCCTGCCAGACGGAAAAAAACAGCGAAAAGCTTCAGATAATCATACCAGTCATCATCGGTGATAATGATATTGACGCCCAGCTCTTCTCTGGCCTCTCTCTTCTGGGTGTATTCTCCGCGGAACCAGCGCACGACCTTCGCCTTCCTGTCATCATCCGCTTCCACATACGCGCGGTAATAGGCAGAAAGCAATTTTGCAAATTCAAACCCGTGCACCAGCTCGCTGACAGAGGCAGTTACCTCGTATATCTTGCGGTCCGTCACCTCTTCCAGGGCAGGATCTCCCGGCATCAATCCGGTTTCCTTCGCGGCCTCCGTCTGTACGGCGCTGATCCAGCGGTCCAGCACGAGCGTCAGCGCTCCTCCCTCCGGCTTCGTCTTCGTCGAGAGATTGCCGATCAGTTCCCGGTAAGTTGCCAGGCCCTGACCGCGCGTCCCCTGCAGGCGGCGCTCCGGTGAAAGATCAGCATCCGCCACAATAAATCCGCGATCCATCACATAATTGCGGATCGTCTGCAGCAAAAAGCTTTTCCCGGAACCGTAACGGCCGACGATAAACCGGAAGGATGCGCCTCCCTCGGAAATAATATCCACATCGTGCAGAAGAGCCTCGATCTCGCTCTTGCGTCCCACCGCGATATAAGGCAGGCCGATCCGCGGCACCACGCCGCCCTTCAGAGAATTCAGCACCGTCTGTGAAATCCTCTTTGGCACTTTCTTATTCTCACTCATGCATCATTCCTCCAAACAACTGTATTAAATCTTCTGTATAGTCTTCCACCAGGAAAAGCTCGTCATCCTCACAGAATAAAACCGTATCTCCGATTTCATCAAACAACGCCTCGTTAATCGTATCCGCCGCAATCGACGGCATCAAATGGTTTTCCCGGATAATGCCGGCTGCAGAATCTCCCTGTAAAATGGTTTTCAGAATCCGGATATGCACGGCATCCAGCCGGATGTCCGGCAGCGGCTCCTCCGGTTCTCTGTTTGCATCGGTCTCCTGCAGTTCCCTGTTTGCATCGATCTTCTGCAGTTCCCTGGCGGCATCGGTCTGCCCCGATTCCTCATCTGCGTCAGACGGCTGGTCTGACAGCTGCTCCTGCCAGACAGTCTCTTCCGCCGCCAGCAGGCTGTTCTGTGTAATCAGAGCATCCTTCCGTATCTGTTCAAGCCCGGACAGATCGATCGTAATCTTCGGCCGGGATGCCTCAATCAGAGCCTCTCTGTCCGCTTCAATCACAAACTGAATATACGGCCGGGCCCAGGCGTCCTCCGGTTTTTCCCGCAAATAGCGTCCTGTTTTCAGATAACGCCGCAGAAGCAAATCCGCTTCGTGCATAAAGCCCTGAAATATACTTCTGTCAAAAGAAAGTTTTTCATAAGCCTCCATCTGCCAGACCCCGCCGCGACACAAATAGGTCCTCACCTCATTCAGACAATACTCTCTATTCTCTCCGTTCTCTCTCCAATAGTAAACCGCATTGGAAAACGGATACCATCTACGCCTCGAAGGCTTCCCAAAACACTGAGAAAAAAGATCCAGCCCCTGAAAACGTGCATTCTTTGCAGCCCGGCGCCAGGCTTCACAGAATAAATGTCTGCCCCTCTCCGGGTCTTTGGCAACAACCGGCGACTTTTCCGTCTTTTTTCTGTCAAACTGGCACAGCGCCAAAAAAACTTCTTCATCCGAATGTTCCTCCGGATTCTTCAGAAACATAAGCGCCCTGTCTCTCTCTATCAGCTGAACATCCGCGCTCTGAGCGGCAATCTGAGAAGGCAGATTCTCTACCACAGCAAACTCCAGCATCCAGCGCCGCAGATTCTGACGCATCCGGTCATCCCCGAATCCCTTATCAAGAAACTCTTTCTCAAAATCCTTCATCTTTTCCAGACTCTCCTCAGCCGAAGACACCCCGATCCCATTCAGAAGCTCATAGAGATAAATGTAAGCTGCGGAAAGTGTAACCGGCCGATAGTCTCCCCTGCGCACACGTGTCCGCCAGGTAAAATAACTCCGAAGCTGCCGGGTCGTCAGATCATGATAAGTCGGAAAATAACACACAAAATCCACTGTCCAGGGCACATCATCCTCATAATCCTTCATAAAAATGCCCTGCCGGTAAAAGTTCCATGCCTTTGCATCCAACGATACCCTGCCATACTCAAACATCCTCCGCATCTGACGCATCTTCTCCGGAATCACTTCCCGCTGCGGCACATGAGCGCTGTCCGGAAACGGAATCTTCGTATCCTGAAAAACAGGCTTTGACTCCAGAATGATCGTCGCTCCATGCGGTTCTTCCCCGGCAAACGCCCGGTCAAAAAGATAAAAAATCACCTCCGGTTCCGTCCGGTCGTCAAAAGCTGCACCAATCCACTTTGACCCTTTCATTCGGGCCGGAAAAGACAGATAGGATTTGTCATACTCTCTCAGACACTGAATCCCGCACTTCAGGTCACACCGCTCAATGAAGGTCCCTGTATCCGTATCCCACTGACGCATCAAAAGCGCGATCCATTTGCCGCTCTCCGGGTGACAAAGCACAGAGAAGCCCGGGAAATCTGTCCATTTGTGCTGTTCCTCAATATGATATTTCTCACTGGCATAAACGGTCAGCTCCGATAATTCCACCTCAGACTCCTCCTCTCCCTTTCACTGCCGCTTTCACTGCACTTTCATTGCCATAATGGTATTGTATCTATTGTATCATATTCAGGCGTGTATTACAAACATATGTTCTATGAATTTTTCCTGCATCAAGTCAGACGCATCCCACTCTTTTCTGCTCCGCGTCCACCTTTTGAATGCAACTTGTCAGACGCGTCCCACTCTTTTCTGCTTCGCGTCCACTTTTTGAAAGCAACTTGTCAGACGCATCCCACTCTTTTCTTCTTCGCGTCCACTTTTTGAATGCTTTCTGTCAGACGCATCCCACATTTTTCTTCTTTGCGTCCACTTTCTGAAAGCTTCCTGTCGGACGCATCCCACTCTTTTCCTCTTCGCGTCCCCTTTTTGAAAGCTTTCTGTCGGACGCATCCCACTCTTTTCCTCTTCGCGTCCACTTTCTGAAAGCTTCCTGTCGGACGCGTCCCACTCTTTTCTGTTTTGCGTCCACTTTTTGAATGCAACTTGTCAGACGCATCCCACATTTTTCTTCTTCGCGTCCACTTTTTGAATGCTTTCTGTCAAACGCATCCCACATTTTTCTTCTTTGCGTCCACTTTTTGAATGCTTTCTGTCGGACGCGCCACACTTTTTTCTTCTTCGCGTGCGAGCAGGAGCGCTTTCCTATGACATAATGAAAGCCTCCGCAGCAGTCTGTAATAGCTTGCTGCGGAGGCCGCACTTTCTAGCGGAGAGGACATCAACTTCCGGGTTTTACTTCTTCAATCGCCAGAACCGGGCATCCGTTCTTTGCCTCTTCGGCGCTTGCAAGCAATTCCTCGGGGACATCTGTTTCAATCGCCACCGCGACCCCGTCATCTGTCATGGAAAATACCTCCGGACAGGCTCCTTCACAAAGGCCGCATCCGATACAATCATAATTAACCATATACTTCATGCTGATCCCTCCTTTGAAAACTCTTCCTGTTTACTTTGGCATCCGGAAATTCTATTATCCTTCAAGTTTATTATCGTTCTTACAAACGAATCCCGAACTAATCTTTCCTACCCCAGTGTCACATCCAGGATCATCATCAGCACAAAGCCGATGGCAAAGGCGATTGTTCCCGCATTGGAATGCTGGCCCTCCGACATTTCCGGGATCAGTTCCTCTACGACCACATAAATCATGGCTCCCGCTGCAAATGAGAGCAGATACGGCAGAACAGTCACTACGGAACTTGCCGCAGCAATTGTCACCAGCGCTGCGACTGGCTCCACTGCGCCGGAGAGAACTCCGTACCAGAAGGTTTTTCCCTTCGGCATGCCCTCTGCCCTCAGAGGCATGGAGACGATTGCTCCCTCCGGGAAGTTCTGGATAGCGATCCCAAGTGCCAGGGCCAGCGCAGCCGCCCGGCTGATTCCATTTTCTCCTGCGATCCACGCGGCGTACACGACGCCGACAGCCATACCCTCCGGAA
This sequence comes from uncultured Lachnospiraceae bacterium, assembly GCA_946546945.1. GTDB lineage: Bacteria > Bacillota > Clostridia > Lachnospirales > Lachnospiraceae > Eubacterium_I. The sequence goes on along the minus strand of CAMNOU010000029.1, from coordinate 19,212 downwards.
TATTGTGAAGTGTCACGGCCAGGATCAGCTTGGTCGTCCTCTTCAGCCCGACCTTCGGCCCCTCTGTCTGATCATTCATATGTATATGGGGCGTGATGATATCCAAAAGCAACAAAAATCCCATTCCAATCAGGAACCCGACTGCTGCGGGAAGAAAGGAAAGCCGCCCCATGTCTGCAGCGTCCTCCAGCGCCGGAAGCAGCAGGCTGAAAAAAGAAGCCGCGACCATCACACCGGCAGCGAACCCGGTAAGAATTTTCTGCAAACTGTTCGAAATCTGCCGGCGAAGAAAAAACACCATCGCGGCGCCAAGACTTGTTCCCGCAAAAGGAATCAGCACTCCTCCCAAAACCTGTACATTCATAACATTTCTCCGATAAGTCATTTATTCAGAATTGTAGTTAGGTAAACATAAATGCACTTATTTAGTTCTAACTCTTCCCTGTATTTTTGACCCGGCCGGCGCGTGTTTCTAAGAATAATCTTTAAGTGAGCTTAGACACCGCCGATACAGTTTTTGCAAACTGCACTCCTCCCGGAACCGGGTCATGCTGTTATTATATAAAAGAATATAGGAATACGCAAGCCGGCAGACACCGGATCCGTCATCTCAGTGTGAGAGACCCCCACTGAGATAAACGCTCCGCGAGGATGCGCAGGAATTCGGTTTGGAAGATGTCAGCTGACGCTGACTCGAATTCCGCGCCAAGTCTCGCGAACGAGACTTGAACGTCTTTTTTGAGACAAATCAGGAAAAATCTCTATTTCTAAGAAAAAGACCCATGATTCATCATTTCACAAAATCGAATTATTGTTTATAATAGAATATTATTACAGAAGCAGGAGGAGAAAATCTATGTTAAAAGAAACCAGACAAGATTCTTTTGGAACACACTTGGAATGGGAACTCGAAGGCGTAACACCGAAAATGCTGAACTGGTTCTGGTGCAATATGGAAAAATGTGATAACCTGTGGCACCCGAATCAGCACATTGGTTTATCATGGATGATTGATCCCCGTGAGTCGGGGCCAATTGGCTCTATCCACCGTGCGCCGCAGAAGTGGAATGATGGAAAGCTGATTACCCCTTACATAAGGCTGGATGATCCGCAGAAGTCACCGGAGCACATTCGAAGGGTGTTAAAGTACGACCATGCGATTATTGCCGTCGGATTTAACCTGGAGGGAAAGGAAGAAACGTACGATCCGGAGAATTCCAGAAAAGAAGCGTACCGTGTGCATCAGTGGCAGGCAAGTGAAGCCGGCGTTGTGGGCATGTCATCGGCAATCCCGCTCCACGAAGAAGGAGACCAGTATGAAGACTCCGGCCTGATCTGGGCAGCCCATGCCGCGGAAGAAACCGGGAACTGGGAAGTATTTCTCCCCACGCTGTACAATCTTTACCGGGTAATCACCGATCCCAATATCTGCCCTTACGCAAGCTTTGAACTGGAAGGGACCGGATTGGACGCCAGATACAAATATCTGTAAGAAAATGCCGGAAACATTCAAAACTTCGTCGCGCGGATTCCTGTGACTTCAGTCGTGGGAGGAAGCGCTTATCAACAATCCTTCTTCGTCATGAGTCCAAACTCGCGACGAAGTTTGAAGCCTCCGGCTGATCGCCAAATTTACTTCTCAAATAAAAATTTCTCCGGAAGCGAGACATTGAAATCCCTGGCCAGCGCACGGAATTGCTCCGGCGTGATGGTCTGGCGCTTCTGCGGCTGCATGGATCTCATCTTTACAAGGATCTCCGCTGATTTTTCAACGGTATGCATCAGTCCGAAGGTCAGATCAAAATCTTCGCCCGCCGCGAACATGCCATGATGCGCCCACACAGCGACGTCATATTCCTTCATCAGTTTGCTGGTCTCCACTGCAATCTCTCTGCCGCCCGGCACCATCCAGGGAACCACGCCGATCCCGGACGGAAAGACAACCGGACACTCGGTCGCCATCTCCCACAGCTCTCGGGTAAAGGCCTCCGCCGTCAGCGGCAGCACAAAGGTCAGCGCAATGATATTGGTCGTATGCGCATGATAGATGACACGGTATTTCCCATCCGTCACCTGCTTTTTCACCTCGTGATTCATCAGATGAGACGGCAGCTCGGAGGTAGGGCGTCCGCCATTGACGAGTCCCCAGACGATGCGGTAATTTTCTCCGGCTTCATCGATTTCAATCATGCACAGGGAATCTTCCGGCTTGAGGATGACATTGCGGAAAAATTTGCCGCTTCCGGTCACCAGAAAATATTCCCGGGCGAGGCCGGGCACGGAGGTTCCGATCGGCTGCCACTCCTTCGGCTCAAAATTTTCCCTGACCGATTCCACCTCTTCGTCTTTCACGCGATAGGAAAGATTGCCGCCGTTTCTCTCATGCCAGCCCTGCTCCCATCCATCGTTAGCCATGCGCATAAATCCCTGCACAAAATCTGCATCAGTAAACTTCATTTGATTGATTCCTCCCGTTCGTAAACCGCCTCTCTGAAGCCGGTTTCTTTTTTTTCAAGTCTCGCTCGCGAGACTTGGCGCGGAATTCGGGTCAGCGTCAGCTGACATCTTCTAAACCGAATTCCTGCGCATCCTCGCGGAGCGTTTATCTCACGATAACATCGACCGGCACGTTGAAAATCTTTGCCACTTTTAAGATCGTATCGATATGCCTGCCTGACGCCGCCGCCATGTGATGCGTCGGTCCGGCCTCGCTCCACCGATTGCAGAATTCTCTCGCCCCGCACGCGAAACGCGTCCGCATATTGGTGTCACCGAAGGTAAAAATGGGGCCGGGTTCATTTTCTCCCTCTGCCGTCACAAACTTGAAATGGCCATCCCTGTCCTGGGTGATGGCAAGATAGGTGACCGGACCGGGATGCGGATAAAACTGCGTTAGATATCCGCCGCCGGTCTTCCCGTGGAAAACCGGAACGATCTTCATGGTGGGCTTTTTTGAGGAAATATCTGCATCGCCGGATCCGCTGTGCCCGATGATGCAGATGTCTTTCTCGAAGTCGATGGAGTACATTTCCGACAACTGTCCGGTTCCGGCTATTGTTTTTAAAATGCTCATCGCCATGGCGACTTTGATGTCCCCCTCGACTGCGCAGGCCACTCCCTGCTTGATCAGCATGGAAAATGCCGGGATCAGCATACTGTCCAGAACACCTGCCTTTCCTTTGGCAAAACCGTCATAATGGGAGGCGATAAAAGCAATCTGTTCTTCTTTGACCCACTGTTCAAAGGCGGCTACATATCTCGCCATCTCCCGGACCTTTTCGATCGTACCTCCGCCCTCTATCTCAAAGGTATCCAGGATTTCCTGCGCTTTTTTCCTGATCAGGGCTTCATCGGTGATATCATCCGCAATTGCCCACATTTTCTCCCAGTCAAATTGCTTGGTGTACAGAAACATCCGGTTGTAGAGGTTCGTCTCATCAATGTACATATCCATCATGCCGGGGTATGGTCTGCCGATCTGCGCCAGATTGGTGTCGCGGAAACGGCGTCTGACCTGCGCTGCACGGCACCAGCTCTCAATCTCTGCCTGCACCTCGGGATCCCCGCCTTCCACAACTCCTGTGATGACTGCATGACGTTTTCCCGCGCGCTCCAGATCCGCCGCCATCTCGCCGACCGCGCCGCAGGCGTACAGTTCCCCAAGCCACACAGCCGTGTCCGTGTGTTCATAGTCCGGCGCTTTTTTCTTCTGGACGTTCACCAGCACGACCGGCACATCCAGATCACGGACCGCCGGAAGCATGTTATAGGACGCCGCATAGGTCAGAAGCTGCAGAATCACCAGATCTACATCCGCCGCCCGGAACTTATCCCCGGCTGCCTGGGCCAGCTCCTTTGTGGTTACAATCCCTCCGTCCACAAGCTCCACCGTGTCCGGAATCGTCCTTTTAAAAGCTTCATACTGTGCCTTAAATTCCGGCACCAGTGACGGGAACTGGGGCAGATAAGCCCCCAGCGCAATGGAAAAAACACCAATCCTCGCCTTTGTATTTACCAGCATGTTACGATACCCTCCCTGTCTCATGATAAGTTTCTATATCAAAGGAATCTCTGACACATTTTCTGCCTTCCTTCAGATCTTTCAGCTTCCGGCTGCCGATCATCTGCACCAGCAGATTGCCGATTGCCGTCGCTTCGGCCGGCCCAGCAAAGACGGTACGCCCCGCAGCTTTGGCAGTCACCTGATTTAAATACTCTGCCTTCGACCCGCCGCCAACGATGTAAATACAATCATAGCATTTTTTTGTCATCTTCTCAATCTGTCCGGCTGTGTCTGCATAACACCGGGCCAGACTGTTGTAAATTACGGATGCCGTCTCCCATTGGTTCTGCGGCACCTGCTGCCCGGTTTTCTCACAATACGCCTGCACTGCATCTGTCATACTGGCAGGTGCCAGAAACATCGCATCGTTACAGTCCACGATGGACGGTATGGTCTGTTTTGCAGCCTGCTCACAGAGCCTGGAAAAAGAGCAGTCCTTTTCCAGCTCTTTTTTCACTGACTGAATCATCCAGAGTCCCATAATATTCTTCAGATAGCGGAAGCGGAAATCGACTCCGCCCTCATTGGTCAGATTCAGCGCCCTGCCCTCTTCTGAACAATCCGCCTCCGGAAGTTCCGTACCCATCAGTGACCATGTACCGGAACTGATATACAGCGCCTCTTCTTCCGGCGCCGGAATAGCGGCCACCGCCGATCCGGTATCATGTGTCGCCGGCAGGATGACCTGACAGTCAAATCCGACCTCTTCGATGATCTCCTGTGTAAAATGTCCCAGAAAAGTCCCCGGTTTGTGGATTTCTTCAAAAATCTTCTGCGGAAATCCCAGCCGGCCGATCAGTTCCCTGTCCCAGTCCTTTGTGGCCGGACTGACCAGCTGCGTCGTCGTGGCATTGGTATACTCCGTGTGGTGCACCCCGGTCAGAAGGAAATGAAAATAATCCGGTATCATCAGCAAATGTTCCGCCTCATTGAGCATCTGCGGTTCCTGTTCTTTCACTGCCATCAGCTGATAAACCGTGTTGAAGATCTGTTTCTGAATCCCGGTGCGCGCATACAGCTCCTCCTCAGAAATCAGCTCATAAACCTTCTCATCCATGCCGGCCGTCCGCCCGTCACGGTATCCGTAAGTCTTTCCGAGCACCCGGTCCTGTCCGTCCAGCAGCACATAATCCACGCCCCAGGTATCAATCCCCATATAAGAAGGAATTCTCCCCAGCTGCCTGCACCTTTTCAGGCCTTTCTTAATTTCCCGAAAAAGGCCTTCCAGATCCCAGCACAGAGATCCATCCTGCTCCTTCATGCCATTCGGGAAACGGTACACCTCTTCCAGCCGGATTCTGCCGTTTTCATAAGTGCCGAGCATGTGCCTGCCGCTGGATGCGCCGAGATCAATTGCCAGATAATATGTCTTCATTGGTTAGCTCCTCCATAACTAAGAACAGTATATAACAATTCTCCTATGAAGCAAACTGGAATATTGACTTCTTTTCCTGAATCATGCTATAATTCGTAAAAGCGTTGTTTCTTTTTATCTGATTTTCTATTTATCTGTTTTGTCAGCGAAGATTCATGCTTTTGATCCAATTAGAAAAAGCAGGAGATCTCCCTGAAAACAGGTGCTCCTGCAAATGATTGTGAGGAGGTAGAAAATGGAAAACACTGTATTACAAAACATGGAGGCGTATCTTATGCCAGGTATGGAAGGGTATCGAAAAATTGAAAGAATCAACGGGGTCACCTATGACATGTCTCCATCCGCCTGCGTCAGTCACGGAATCATCAACGGCAATATTTATTCTATTATTCAGGCCGGATTAAGAAACAGCCTTTGCAAGGTTTTTATTGAGAATCTCGATTTGATGCTTTCAGAGGACGAGTGGGTGATTCCGGATGTTATGATTGTCTGCGACCCTCACGCTGTGCAGAGCGGAACCTACAAAGGAGTCCCCCGATTTGTGCTGGAAACCCTGTCGCCTTCCTCTTCTACGCGTGACCGCCGGGAAAAAAAGGATAAGTATGCAGCCATCGGCGTAGATGAATTCTGGCTCATTGAGCCAAGGGGAAAATCTCTGGAAATCTATTATCTCAAAAACGGACACTATGTCCTTGAAAAATCGTATCTTCTGATCGAAGACAGAAACAATGAAGATTATAACGCGGATGAGCTCATCACTCTCCGGTTGTTTCCTGCTATTTCCATGACTCTGCAGGAAATTTTCCGGGATTCAGACTGGGGAGCCTGAATCCCGCGCCAAGTCTCGCTCGCGAGACTTGAATCTCAGGTAATTGGAGCCGGATTGAAAATACAAAGATCGTTCGTCCAGCCGTATTGTTCGGAATACGGTTTTTTTCTGCCGCTGGCAACATCCAGGATCATGAAAAACAATTCCTCGCCAAGTTCAGCGATCGTTGCTTCCCCTTCCGCCGCAGGACCGGCGTTAAAATCAATGATATCGGGCCACTGCTCCTTCATTTCCGTGCGGGAGCAGACCTTGATCACCGGAGCAGCCGCCAGCCCGTAAGGCGTTCCCCGCCCGGTCATGAAGACTTCCAGTCCCATGCCGCTTGCCAGCTGGGCAGGCCCGCAAAAAAGATCTGATGCGGGTGTCGCAGCGTAGATTTCTCCATGCTTCGATGGCCGTTCTCCGGGCGAGAGAACTTCCACAATGGGAGATGTCCCTGATTTAGCAATGGATCCCATCGATTTTTCTATGATGTTCGAAAGTCCCCCGGCTTTATTTCCGGGCGTAGTGTTTGCCCCGCGGTCTACGCCGCCGGCCCGGAGATAATCGTCATACCATTTCATTTCCTCCGCCAGCCGGCGTCCTACCTTCTCATCGACACAGCGGCGGGCAATAAACTGTACACCATCTCTTACTTCCGTGACTTCAGAAAACATGACCGTCCCACCGCCCGAGACCAGCAGATCCGCTGCGTAACCGGCAGCAGGGTTGGCTGTTATCCCGGAAAAAGCATCGGAACCTCCGCATTGCATGCCAACCAGAAGGTCTGAGAGCGGCAGAGTTTCCCGTTTTCTTCTGTTCAGGATCGCAAGCTTTTTCTCTGCCATGGAAAGAATCGCGTCCATGACGGCTGCCTGCCCTCTGTGCTCCTGCAGTACGATCACATTTTCCGGAGTGTTCCACTGCGGATACCATTCACAGAACCTGTCCGGCGTAAACTTCTCACATCCGAGAGATACCAGCATGAAGACGCCTCCGAAGTTGGGATGCAGCGCAAGATTGCGGATGATTCGCTGCGGTACTTTCGCTTCCGGCGCATCGATGGCCACACCGCATCCATACTGATGATTGATCGTGATCACATCATCCACATTCGGATACTTCGGCAGCAGCTCAGCCCTGATTCTTGCAATCGCAGCATTCACCACCCCGATGACGCACTGCACCGTCGTATGGATACAGAGGATATTCCGGGTGCCTCCGGGGCCTCCCAGAGGATTCCGGAAGCCCTCCCAGGACACCGCCGGAGGTTTCGGCAGATCTGTCACAAGATCTGCCGCAAATTCCAGGCTGTCCAGATCCGGCGCGGGCGCCATCTCCAGATTGCTCTCGTTGATCCATCCGCCGGCAGGCATATCCTCTTTCATGGTTCCGAGCACCACACCGTAACGGCGCACTTCTCCTCCCGCCGGGATATCTTCCAGCGCAATTTTATGCGCCTGCGGAATGTCGCAGAGTGTCACCACGCCGGGCAATACTTCTGTACCCGCAGGAAGATCACGGATTGCAATTGCCGTATTATCTTTTTCGTTGATACGTATACATTCTTTTCCCATGGTACCTCCCTGTAAATATCAAGTGCGCCCCGGGAATCCGCACTGCGAAGTCCTGAACGTTTCCCTCCGGGTTCAAATTCCTGCCGCGGAATCAATCAGGCGAAAAACCTGTTCTGCCGTATTCGCCAGGTTATGTTTCGCCGTTTCCTTATGCATGGCCTCCTCCAGGGTCGTGACCCCCTGTACAATCGGGAAAAAGGCATCGATTCCTTCCGCATTACACTTTCTGGCGTCTTCCGTCACTCCTCCTGCAAAGGCGACGACTGTTTTCCCGTATTTCTTTGCGAGATGCGCGACACCGACCGGCACCTTTCCCATCGCCGTCTGCCCATCCAGCCTTCCTTCTCCGGTGATCACGATATCTGCGTCTGCGATTTCCTTTTCCAGCTCAATCGCCTGGATCACGATATCAATTCCGGATTTCAGCTCCACATGGTCCAGATAGCTTAAGAAAGCAAATCCCAGACCGCCCGCCGCTCCGGCTCCCTGCGCCATGCTGTTATCTTTTCCGGTGAACAGCCTGGTTCGCTCTGCGTAATGCTGCATTTTCCTGTCCAGATCCGCTTTTTCTTCATCCCGGACTCCTTTTTGCGGGCCGAAGACATAGACAGCTCCCATGTCTTTGCACAGTGGATTCTTGACGTCACAGGCAACCTGAAAACGGCAGTCTTTCAATTCTTCTAACCGGTTTTCTGCGCGGATCTCTTCAATCGTATCCAGTTTACCGATCCCGAATCCCACCTGCGTTCCGTCCCGGTTCAGAAATTCATAGCCGAGCGCCTGCAGCATGCCGACACCGCCGTCCGTGGTGGCGCTCCCGCCAATTCCGACAAGAAAATTTCTGCACCCGCGTTTGATGGCATCCGCAATAATCTGTCCCACGCCATACGTCGTTGCCCGCAGCGGGTCCAGTTCTTCCCTTTTCACAAGCGTGATTCCTGCCGCCTCCGCCATCTCAATCACTGCGGTGACACCATCCTTCATGATGCCGTATCGGGCGGTTGTGTTCGTTCCGAGCGGTCCGGTCACATTCACCTCAACAAAACTTCCGCCCAGGCCCTCGATCAGGGCTTCGGTCGTTCCTTCTCCGCCGTCGGCAAGGGGTTTGACCACGACATCGGCTTTCACGGCGCGATGAACACCTTCCCCCGCTGCATAGCCGGCCTCCAGAGAACTTAAACTTCCCTTGAATGAATCGATCGCAATCACCACTTTCATTCGATCAGTCCCGCTTTCTTCATCTCGGTCCGGATTTTATCCAGAACCGGTCCTTCCGGTGTTGCCAGATTCGGTTTGTAGGGATCTCCCACATCAAGTCCCCGCAGGTTTGCCATATCCTTTGTCGCCACCGGGAAACTTGCGCCATCCATCGACAGACGGACCGGATTCAGTTTGAACTGTGCCTCCAGAGATCCCTTCAGATCTCCCGCAATGTATTTATTATAAATATCCGTGATCAGCTCCGGCATAAAGTTCCCCGCCGTGCACACTCCTCCGACAGCGCCGTGGCACATCGAAGCATACAAAAGCGTATCCTTTCCGCCAAACACTTTAAATCCGGCATCTCTGGTCCTGCGTATAAATTCAGCCGTCTGTGTGATGTCTCCGCTGGTGTCTTTCATTCCCACGATATTGGGGACCTCATGGGCAAGCCGGTCTACCAGTTCCGCGGACATCGTATAGCCGACACGCCCCGGATTATTATAGAGAAGTACGGGCAGATCAGGAACCGCATCCGCAATCGCCTTGAAATGCAGAAATAGTTCTTCCAGGGTCGGCTTCAAGAACATCGGCTGCAAAACCGAGATGCCGGAAGCGTGATTTGCCGCTGCCATTTTTGCAAGCCGGACACATTTTTTTGTACTGATGGCGCCGATTCCGAAATACACGGGGACTCTTCCCGCAGCCTCATCCAGCATGATTTTCAGACCGCGCTCCATCTCATCCTCTTCGATCGAATAAAATTCCCCGTTGCTTCCAAATGCCAGGATGCCATGTACGCCGCCTTCAATGACATAGTCCACATGGCGTCTCATGCGCACTTCATCGATTCGCTCATTTTCATCGATCGCAGTCAGGATCGGCACCACAACGCCTTTGATAAAATCTGTATTCATCTGATCTTCCTTTCTTCTAACGAACCAGGCAGGGCTTCTTCGGATCAAATTTCCATCCCGGAATCAGGTACTGCATGACAACAGAATCATCCCTTCCGCCCAGACAATTGTCCAGATACAACTGATGTGCCTTTTTAATCTGCTCCATGTCCGCCTCAATTCCCAGACCCGGTTTGTCCGGGACAGCCACACAGCCGTCCACGATCTGAAGCGGCTCTTTGGTCAGGCGCTCCAGGCCCTCCTGCCAGATCCAGTGTGTGTCCAGAGCATTGTAACGGCCGGGAGCTGCTGCTCCGACCTGTGTGAACATGGCCAGGGAAATATCAAAATGATTGTTGGAATGAGAGCCCCAGGTATATCCGAAATCGTGGCACATCTGCGCCACACGCACAGACCCGCTCATCGTCCAGAAATGGGGATCGGCAAGTATGATATCTACCGCCTGGGATTCCAGGGAATGGCCCACTTCTCTCCAGTCTGTGGCAATCATGTTCGTAGCGGTCGGGAAGCCGGTGCGTCTGCGGAATTCGCTCACGATTTCCCTTCCGGAATACACGCCCTCCGCCCCGCAGGGATCTTCACAGTAAGTCAGGATTCCCTGCATGCCTTTTACATACTCGACCGCTTCCTCCAGAAGCCATCCGCCGTTCGGATCCAGATCGATCCGCGCATCCGGAAACGCTTTTTTCAATTCCCGGATCACATCCATCTCCTCATTCCCGGCAAGAACGCCGCCCTTTAACTTAAAGTCTTCGAATCCGTATTTTTCATGTGTCGCTTTTGCAAAAGCGACAATTTTATCCGCCGTCAGCGCCTCCTCATGGCGGATCCGGTACCACTCACAATCTGCGTCCGGTTCTTCATCATACGGCAGATCCGTTTTTTTACGGTCTCCGACAAAGAACAGATATCCGAGCATCCGCACCTTATCTCTTTGCTGTCCGTCGCCAAGCAGTTCACATACGGGAACACCGAGCATTTTTCCCATCAGATCCAGGCAGGGAGTCTCGATTGCTGTCAGCACATGTACTCCCGTACGCAGATCAAAAGTCTGATTCCCGCGCACATCTTCTTCCCCCTTAGATTCCAGATAATTCTTTACCTTAAGGAGCGTGCTCTTGTAAGATACCAGACTGGATCCCTCCACGATCGGCCTGACCTCTTCCAGCGCATCGGTGATCTTTTTCCCTCCCGGAACCTCGCCGACACCGATATCGCCGTTATCCGCGTGCAAAATCACAATGTTTCTTGTAAAAAACGGTGCGTGTGCTCCGCTTAAGTTCAATTCCATACAGTCTTTTCCCGCAACCGGGTATACTTCCATTTTTTCAATGCGTACCATCATACAGTCCCCTTTCTCAGTGCATAAAGACGCCCATAATCAGAAGTTCCACGACACCGACACCAGACATGATCAGTGAAATCGCGGTCTTACAGCGAAGCTGATCTTTCAGTTCCGATACACCGAACATACCGTTCCATACCCAGAAACCGCTGTCGTTAAAATAGGAGAACGAAATTGCTCCGACACAGCAGGAAATCGCCATCAGAAGCGGGCTCACATTCAAAACTCCCATCAGCGGAGCGGAAAGGGACGCTGCTGTCGTAATTGCCACGGTCGCAGATCCAAGTGCGATTCGCATCAGCGCGGCAATAATGAACGGAATGATGATTGCCGGAATCGGCCATGCCAGAACAAGCTCGCCAAGCGCATTTCCGATGCCGCTGACGCTGATTACATTTCCGAGCGCTCCGCCGGCACCGGTGATCAGCATGATAATACCGGTACTCTTTATGGCATCGTCCATGACATTCAGAACTTTTTTATTTTCTTTTCTTCCCATCAATCCGTAGATGGCAAGAATGGTGCCGATCGCCAGTGCGATGATCGGATCGCCGATAAAGGAAAGCACTGCAAATTTGATGCCCGCCAGTCCGAGAATCGTATTCGCGAGAATAAGAATCAGAGGTACAACGATCGGCGCCATGGAAACGCCCAGTCCCGGAAGGTTCTTTTCTCCGATCAGCTCGTCCAGTTCATCCATAGATTTGATATATTCTTTTTTGAACTCTTTGCGCTCAAAGCCGCCGTCTTCCGTCGGAACCTGATAGATTTTCTTACCGAGCCACTGGCAGTATAAAACCGCCACAATCAGCATGGGAACGGAAACAATCGCCCCCAGCATGATCATCTGTCCGACATCCACCCCCAGCATGCTGGCTGCGGTCGTCGGTCCCGGCGTCGGCGGTACCAGACAGTGGGTCAGCTGCAGGCCGGCTGCCATGGCAAGCGCAAGACCGATCAGAGATTTTCCGGTTACTTTAGAGATGGCTTTACAAAGCGGGGCAAAAATAACGATTGCGGAATCCGCGAAAACCGGAATCGAGATGAACCATCCAGTGATAGCCAGCGCCCATTCTTCTTTCTTTTTCCCGACTGCCTTGATAAAGGAGTACGCCATTCGCTCGGCCGCTCCGGATTTCTCCAGAATGCCTCCCATCATAACGCCGAGACCGATAATGATACCGGTACTCTTCAGGGTATTCCCAAATCCGTCCTTGATGGCCGTGACCAGTCCGGTTATTTTGGAGTCATCCTCCAGTGTGATGTCCACCAGAGGCATGCCTCCGACGATACCTGCAACAGAGGCTGCAATCAGCAGCGCAAGGAATGTATGTACTTTTGTTTTCGACACCAGTAAGATCATAACGATGATACCGATGAGCAATCCCAGTAACATTCTAGTCGATTCTGTCATGTCTCTTCCTCTCTTTGCTCTTGTTAATCTATTTCTCTACCGTAACATTTGAGATTTTTTCATAATATCTGACAATTGCGCTGTGATCCTCCGCCGCGCATCCATCATTCTTCAATGCCTGCATGATTTCCATTACCTGAGAAGTCAGAGGCAGGGACGTGCTGGTCGCATGTGCTGCATTCAGCGCATTCGCCAGATCCTTGATGTGAAGTTCGATCCGGAATCCGGGTTTGAAATTGTGCGCCATCATCATCGGAGCCTTCGCATCCAGCACCGTTGATCCTGCAAGACCGCCGCGGATAGCCTGATATACCAGCTCCGGATCCGCACCGTTCTTGACAGCCAGTGTCAGTGCCTCCGAAACAGCAGCGATGTTCAGTGCAACGATAACCTGGTTCGCCAGCTTCGCCACATTTCCGGAGCCCAGATCACCAACATAAACAACCGATCCTGCCATGGTCATCAAAAGATCATAATACTTATCAAAGTTCTCCTTCGAACCTCCCACCATAACAGAAAGTGTCCCGTCGATTGCCTTCGGCTCCCCGCCGCTCACCGGCGCATCCATCATCTCAATTCCCTTTTTCGAAAGCTCCGCCCCGATTGCCTTGCTCTCGACCGGATCGATGGAACTCATATCGATCACAATGGTTCCCGCTTTCGCCGTTTCAGCGATCCCGCCCTCTCCCAGGCATACAGAGCGAACATGCGGAGAGTTCGGAAGCATGGTAATAATGACCTCGCACTGTCCGGCCACATCAGCCGTCGACGAGCCTTTCGCAGCTCCTTCCGCAGCCACCTCATCCATCTTCTTCTCATCATGATCAAACACCACGAGATCATATCCGGCCTTCACCAGATTTTTGCTCATTGGCTTACCCATAATACCCAGTCCAATAAATCCGATTTTCATTTTTGTTTACCTCCTGTTTGTGAAAAAAAATTTCTTGCTGGTTACATTTTAGTAACCTCTCAGGCAAAAAACTATTGACAGGATGCCCTATATCACCCGTCAAATTTTTCACAAGAATACACTTTTTCAAATACCGAAAGAAATCTTGCAGTTTCTCTTCCTTTTCTTTCATTTTTATAAAATGTTTATAGCTCATTCACTTTTCCGCGCAAAAAAAAGTGTAAAAATGCAACCTGCATTTCAACATTTGAAAAATTGTCGTACTTTCACAAAATTCAGAGGTATTTTTTTAAGTTAAAAGGAATCACAATTTTCCATGACTAAAAAAGCCATGCTGCTGGCGAATCCCAACAGCATGGCAGTGCCCTGTTCTTTATCTGTAATTTGCCTCAATACCATATTTTTTCATCCGTCTCCAGAGAGTTGTGGTGCTGATTCCAAGTTCTTTTGCCGCCAGCTCCCGGTTTCCGTGATGTTTCTCCAGTACATCGCCAAGTTCGACGGCCTCCGGCGACTTATAGATGACAAGCTTCTCTTCCCCGTTCGTCTCCCGGATATGCGGATACAGCTCGCTGTAGAGATTCTGGATGCGCAGCTCATCCACGACTCTTTTTTGCGAGGTAATCACGAGACGCTCGCAAAAAGCATTCAGCTGAATCAGATTGCCTTTCCATCGGAGCATTTTGATCTTTTCAACCGCCCCATCCGTCATGATCAGATGCCGGCTGTACCTTCCGGCATATCCTTTCACAAATTTATCAAGATAATACAGCAGATCTTCCGGCCTCTGATTGAGATTCGGAACATCAATCGTCAGCCCCTGCAGCAGATAATACAATTCATCGCTGAAATTCCCGTTTTCAACCAGATACCTCAGATTCATTTTTGCAGACATCATAAGGCGCACATCCAGATTGTTCATCGGTTGAATATCTGTCTTTGTATAAGAGTGTGAGATCAGTGTCCGGCAGATCTGCTGCTGCGTCCGCAGGGTCAGGTACTCGGCCCCCTTTAAAAATACCGTGCCGTGATTGGCGTTGATCAAAGCCCCTTTTCTCCTGCTGCCGGAATCATCGGTGTCAGGATCACCTCCGAACAGGATCTCCACCTGCTGCGCCTGATCCATACCGGTCAGATCAATACTGACAAACGGCCCCGCCTTTCGGGCACTGTTATTATGAATTGCCTCTGCAATCAGATAATATTCCGTTCCCTCCTCTGCGTACAGAAGAACCGGGCTGTCCGATAGTGCATATTCCTGTGCCTGTTCCAGCACCGCCTTCATCTGCTCATTCTCCGTCCGGATACTTTGAAACGAAGCATTTGCAGAGAAACCATGCAGAAACATATCTCTTCTTCTGCTCTCGGCTCTGCGCATCTGCGGGCCATCTTCCCTGTGCATAGACAAGATCGCTCCCGTAATCTGGTCATCATACTGGATCGGTGCAATCATCAGCATCCACACCTGATTTCTGATCAATACCGAAATCGCGTATTCATCCCGCTTCCCCGTCAGAATCGTATTGACCGCCGTCATGTCAAATTCCGGAAAAACCTCCGTGACCAGACGTCCGATCACATCTTCTGAATTCCTGCCGATCAGATTTTCAATCAGCCTGTTAACAACAATGATTTTCCCTTCCCGGTTCACTTTTATGATGCCATTAAAATTGGTATCAAGCACCGTTTCAAACTGTGCCGCATTCTGCTTTTCCGCCTCAACCGCAAAGGCCATCTGCTTCGCCGACTGCAGCGCATCTTCAATCGACTCCTCCGTAGAATCATAAAAAAGTGCAGGATACCCCATCTTCTCTGCCTCCCGGCAGCACACCTCTCCTCCGATAATCAGATCCGGCTTCTCTTCGGAAAACCCGGCCAGCTTTTGCGTGATATCCTCCATTTTGTCAATCCATGCAATCTGAAGCTGCACGTCAAAAAGTTCTTCCATGCGGGACATGTCGCAAAGCATATTTCGAAATACGATCAGTCCGATTGTGGGTTTTTCCTTTTTTATCATTGCCTTTGCTTTTTTCAGCAAAAGCCCGATTTCCTGGGCATGCAGACGGATTTCCACCAGCGGAATATTCGTATATTCCTTAATCAGTTTTGCCTGATATCCCCGGGCAACGATAATATGAGCTCCTGCCTCCACAGCAGTGCGTGCCTCCTTCACGGTATCGACAGACCGGATCACCTTCATATAATCCACGTCAAAATGACGTCTCTTCACCACGCTGCGGGCAGCATCCAGCATATCTTCATTCGGAACAAGCAATGCGATTTTTGCCATGTGTCACCTCTCATCAAATTTTTCCTTATCATACCTTTCCGGTACTAACACCAGGAAAATGCGATCTGACGGGGGCTCCAAACTTCGTACTGTAATGTTATTTCACATATTCCACGTATTCCAGAGAGTTTTCGTCTCATCCTTATTGCAGACTTTTACAATGATAAAAACAAATATTGCCGCGTACGGTTTCCGACTCCGTACGCGGCATCTTCTTATGCCCAGTGATCTTTTTCCTCTTCATAGATTGCCGGCAGAATTGCTGCCAGATTCGCGAATTCTTTTACATTATGATTCAGCAGGCAGAGCGGACCGGCTTCCGGAACTTTCACACCATCAGGGATACATTTTACCGCTTTTCCGTCGATGATCTGCCATCCAAACCAGAATCTGGAACGCAGCACGGAACCGCCCTCAGCAGGTCTTAAGAAGTGTGTCATGACTACCGGGATGTCCGGCGTCTCGTCATCGCCGATGATCTGAACATTTGCGCATACCAGACCATTGCAGGCTTCCGTATCTACTTTGCTCTCGTCATAGCCAAGCACGGAGGGTCTCTCAAAAGCAATCCGAAGCAGGCCCGGTCCGCCGAGTCCGATATCCTCCCAGATATTGTGGACGCTTCCCCAGTGGCGCTCGCGCATGGAAAGACTCATATCCAGCGCTCTCGCGGGATCATCCAGATAAACATCATAATGATCCTCATTATCCCAGCATGCATAGCGCAGACGGTCGATCGGATGCCATGCGAACCACCAGTCAAACATTTCTCCGGTCAGGCCCGGGAAAAAGGTTTTGTTTGCGATCAGCGCGGTGCCATCCTCCAGCATCCACCAGCCAAATTCGCCCGGCAGGTCTCCGGGAAGGAACAGGTCATTGCGGTCCTGAATACGAAGGGCATCCGCATTATTGCAGGGCTCCTTCGAAATCATGTCATACTTTTCCTTCGGCGCCGCCGCAATATCCTGTGCATAATATTTGTAGTAACTTTTTTCACGATCTTTTAAACTTGCGGGTACTTTTTTTGCCATCATACATCCTCCATCGGATCTGAAGAAGATTACATTTGAATAAAAAGATATTTTTTGAAAAAGATCCAAACCGGCATTTGCTCCTTCTCCGCTTTGGGTCTTTTTCACTTGCTTTTCCCTTCTAGGACCCGGGACACTCTCCTTCTTCGGGTCCTTTTTGGTGATTTCCCACGTACAGACCCAAAACCACGGTGGCTTCCTCTCCGCTTTGGGTCTTTTTCACTCGCTTTCCCCTTCAAAGACCCGGGACACTCTCCTTCTTCGGGTCCTTTTTGGTGATTTCCCACGTACAGACCCAAAACCACGGTGGCTTCTTCTCCGCTTTGGGTCTTTTTCACTTGCTTTTCCCTTCTAAGACCCGGGACAGCTCGCTCCTTGCACGCAGAACAGCGGCGGGTCACTCCCCGCTTAATACGATGTGCCACTCCTTTTTTAGAAAAGCCCTCCCCGCATTTGTAATCTTAACTGCCCGGGATCCGGGACTTCGCGTTATATATTTATTCTGTTCCAGAAAGTCCAGAATCGCCTTGCCCACCGATCCGGCAATATGATTTTTCCGTTCACTCCAATCCAGGCAGTTGATACAAAATTTTCTTTTTTTCTTTTTCAGAGCATCCACGTCAATGCTCAGATTCTCTTTAAAGTATTTTTCCCCCTCAGCGGTCAGAACGTAACTGTCCAAGTGATCCTGATCCGCGGCCAACATATTCCGAGAAGTCAAAAACCCTCTGATTTTCACGCCCAGTTCCCCCGCTATGTGATCATAACATGTGCGTGCCTGCTTTAATTCTTTTTTTGCGACATACTGATTCAGACTTCGGGTCGGTTCCTCCGGTGAAAAACTGCTTAGAATTTCCAGTAATTGCGGGGTGATTGTATCGGAAATGAAATAATATCTGAACTTTCCATACTGTTTGACCGCAGTCAGATTTCCCTCTGTCAGCAATTTCAAATGGTAACTTACCGTGTGCTGTTTTATTTTTGTAAAAGTAGTAATCTCGTTTACCGAATAGGCCCGCCCGTCCAGCAATACGTCCAGGATTCTAATTCTTGATTTATCCGATAACAATCGAAGAATGGCTGTTACATCTGGTGAATTCATAAAACCTCCTAAAATTCCACATATCGATGAGTTTCTGACAAAGATTATATTACAATACGTGATGTTGTTTGAAGCTTGCCGCGGCACAAAAAGAAAGAACCAAAAAGGTATAATCAAGAATCAGAGAAAGGGAGTGAACGAATTATGGAAACACTTAAAGTGGACCGTCTGTCCAAACAATATGGAGCTTTCCAGGCCGTAAAGGACATCAGTTTTTCTGTGTCATCCGGAGAATGTCTGGGCATTTTTATTTTGGGAAAAAATATAACATTTCTGAAGGATAAAGGGAAATCCAGACTCGGTATTGTCGCGCAGGAAGATATGCTGGATACAACACTGACTGTTTTCGAGAATCTGATTGCGCATGGAATCTGCTATGGAATCGGGAGAAAGGAACTTTCCAGACGGGCCGGCGAACTGCTTGCCTTTACGCAGCTTACAGAGCATGCCGATCAGATGATCAGTGAATTATCCGGCGGCATGCGAAGACGTGTTGTGCTTGCACGGGCACTCATGAACAATCCGGAAATCATCATCCTGGATGAACCTACGGTTGGCCTGGACATTCAGTCCCGCAACATCATCTGGGATAAACTGAAGGAACTAAAACAACAGGGGGTTTCCATCATTATCACTTCTCATTATATGAATGAGATTGATTTTCTCGCGGACCGGGTAGCAATCATTCACTCCGGCGTGATATCAGCCGAAGGAACAATCAAACATTTGTTAAATAAATATAAGGAAAAAGATACGGAAAGTCTGTTCCTGAAACTAACTGGAACAGACAGGGAGGATTCGAATCATGTTTAAAGTATCATTCAAATCAATTTGTTTTGTTGTGATCAGAAATTATATGAGTTTTAAGGCACTGTTTAAGATTGCCATTGTTCCCAATTTAACCTAACTTAGCAAGAATTCCCCCATCCTCTTCAGGTGGTGGGATGAATTGCAATTATTATCATTATTATCAATATTTTGTTATGATATATCATTCCTGATATTGGTCTTATTCCGTGTCAGATGTCAGGAGTGAGATTGTATCTGTGTAAGATGATAAGATTTATTTACTCGAACATTTGTTCTTGAAACCGGGTGGGAATTGTGGTATAATATAGTCAGACTTAAATGCATATTTTAATTCCAGTTTGCAAGAGTAAATTCTAGAGGGCTAGAA
>CAMNOU010000028.1 GCA_946546945.1 uncultured Lachnospiraceae bacterium | reverse complement strand
TTGGGGCCGTCGAACAAGAAGCCCCCACTTCTTAGCCTGGGCGAAAGTGGTGGGAGTATGTCACGGAGGAACACATGAACAGCATTTGGTCGGATCACGTGCAGGGCGTTATGACTCTGTACCTCAGCAGAAAACTGAGATTTGATGATATTTTCTTTTCACAATATGAGAAACTGTTTGATCTGGATCACAGCAGGGAACTGAGGATACTGGAAATCGGCTGTGGTCCCGGGGCGTTTGCCGAAGCGCTGCACAGATGGTATCCCAAAGCGAAGATTACAGCGATTGACAGGGACAGCAACTTTATATCTTTCGCACAGAATCATATAGAGGGAGTAAGTTTTGTTGAGGGTGACGCCACACATCTCCCGTTTGAAGATGATTCTTTTGATGTTGCGATTTCCAATACCGTCCAGGAACATGTTGAACCGAATGCTTTTTGGGGTGAGCAAAGGCGGGTATTGAAACCCGGCGGAGTATGCCTTTGCCTATCCGCAAGAAAAGGAATTCAATGTACAGCGCCGTGTCTGGAGATGACGACTGAAGAAATAGAGTTCTGGGATAGTCTTTCACAATCAGAAAATGAACTGGAGAAGTATGGCGTCTGTCAATTTCCAATGTCCGAAGCTGAGCTTCCCGCGTCAATGGAAAAGCACGCTTTCAGGAACGTTACTACCGGTTATGCCATCATTGATTTGACGCCGGACGAAGCGAAGTATTCCAACAAGATGGCGGAAGCCATGATAGAGGAAGGGCGGCAGTCGAGTCTGGAGGCAATACGATCCGCCCATTCGGATCATGCGGGTAAAGCAATATCCGCCGTCAACAATAAATATGACGAACGACTCAGATTATATCGCGCTGGTATCAAACAGTGGGATACAGCTGTTTCCGTAACGATGATTATTCGCGGCATAAAGTAACAATTTTCAGTTCTTGAGGATGATTCTATGATAAAGACAGAGCGGCTTTCAATCAGACGAGTCTGCGCTGATGATTGGAAAGCAATTCAGGCAATATGGGCAGATGCAGCAAACTCCGTTTATGCAAAATATGATAAGCCAAATGATTTAGATGATCATTCAGTTTCTCGTAGAATTGCAAAGTGGGCTTCCTTTGCGGATAGCGATGAACACATTTTCTTTGCCGTCTGCCATCAGGATAAGGTTATTGGATATGTTGTATTTAATAAAAGAAAAGTCGGTTATGAAATCGGATACTGCTTTCATTCGGCCTATCAAGAAAAAGGATACGCAAGGGAGAGCATTTCCGTCCTTCTTGACGCAATGAAGGCTAAAGGAGCGTCCTGCATTCTGGCAGGAACTGCTTTGAAAAATACACCGTCTGTCAGGCTGTTGTCCTATCTCGGGTTTAAGTTGACCGGAACAGAAAAGGTTTCGTTTTACAAAGACGAAGCCGGCAATGGCATTGTGTTCGATGGCGGGCTGTATAAATTGATGTTAGCATGTGAATAATTGGCAATTTGAATATTTGCATGAGGGATAAAATGGGAAAGATTTTAAGAAAAATTCTGATTGGAATTGGTATCGGCATTATGGCGATTGCAGGACTGTTTTTCGTTATTGTGATTCTTTTCCTAACGGGAGGACCGCCCAAGGTTACCAGGGATGTCAGCAAATATGAGGAAACCATGCGAAAATATACGAGTGAAGTAGTGGGGACCGTTCAAACGGGGTTTTTTACCTTCCCGAATCCAATCCCCGACAGTGCCTTTGAAAATGGGGCTGAGCCGACGTTCTACTTTTCCTATCAGGATACATGGGACGATCCGACATGTGAAGTGTATTTGAAATGCACATACTCAGATGAGGACTATGCCAGTGAACTCAATCGCCTGAAAAACGACACATATACCCTTGAAGATGAAGACAGGAAAACAATCACTCAATTGGAATACGAAGAAAGCGGGCGATTCATACGCCCTGTTTATAAAGCGATAGACTCGGACGATTATTCCTATGAATACGCTATGGAAATGTATGGAAATCTGGAGGGGGAGAACTTTTACAGACAGAGAGATCTGTATCATCATTATCAAAAGCGATACATACAAGATCATGGTTTGGATTTGTATGATGTAACGGATGAGCGGCAGTATGGGAGCAGAAGATACTGAAATTGTGATGTTAAATATTGTTGCTTGCCATGGAAAGATATAAACGATATGATTTTTGTAAATTACTTGCGAAGGAGGAACATCATGTTTGCAGATAATTTGAAAAAGTATCGCGAAGAGGCAGGCCTGACTCAGGCGGAGGTTGCAGAACGTGTGGGTGTCGTCAGACAGACTCTGTCAAAATGGGAGAACGGAAGCAGTTGTCCGGATATAAGAACAGCAGTAGTGCTGAGTCATACCCTTCAGGTGCCGTTGGAAACCTTATTAGCAGATGAGCGGGATGAGAATGAGCAGGTAACTCATATTAAAAAAGACCTGAGGCGGAAAAAGCTGGTATTTGGAACCTTATGTGCATGCTCGATATTTGTATTTATTGTCAGTGTGATTTTATTTTACAATATGTCTATTTTTTCGGATGAATACGGCCCCAGTCCGGATCTTGTGTGCGGCGGAGAGGGTTATCTGTTGCTGGATTGGCTGAGACTGCCATTATCCGGTATCGTTGCTTTGATATCCGGTGCAAAATACCTGGAACTGTAAAGAGAAACACTTTTTGCGGGATGACTGGTTTTAGAGGAGAGGATTTCTATGATGACTGCAGAAGAAATGTGGATAAAGTCAGGGCTGAAGGGGGAATATGAATCATGGGCATTTGGCAGTGATGCCGACATGCTTGCTGACTTAGTGAAAAATGGAATAAAGACTGCGACATGTTCAGCATACATTTTTTACGAGTTGGAGCAGGAAGAATTGCCGAAACCGGGAGAATACAGCGTAATACAGGATGGAAAAGGAAATGCAGTATGTATCATCAAGACTACTAAAGTTTATATCACAACCTATGATCAAGTCTCAGAGCAGCATGCTTTCAAAGAGGGTGAAGGCAATCGTTCTTTGGATTATTGGAGACAAGTGCATAAAGAATTCTTTACTAACGAGCTTAGCACGATAAATCACCCTTTTAACGAAAAGCTGAAATTAGTTTGTGAAGAATTCGAAGTTGTTTATCCGGTATAAACAAAGAAAAGTTTGCCTTTACAACTAGAATTGTATATAATAAATACGATTAATGAAAAAAAACTTCGTTTTATTGTTGCGGAGGAGATGCTTAAAGGAAGAACAGGACCAGGAGGGATTTCAATGAAGTATCGTAAATTAGGCAACACCGGTTATGAAGTATCTGCAATTGCATATGGCGGAATAGTTTCATCAAAACATGTAGATGATGCTGTAATTCCCGGCGATGGACAGATGAAATCCGATTACTATGTTTCATGGGCATTGGATCAGGGAATTAATTATTTTGATATAGCACCAGGATATGGGGATGCACAGCTTCTGATGGGAAATTCCATTAAAGATCATCGAAAGAACATCTATCTCGCGTGTAAAACGAAATATCGGGATAGAAAAAGAGCGGAGCAGGATTTGCAGGAATCCTTAAAACTGCTTCACACAGATTATTTTGATGTCTACCAGATGCATGCGATTGATTCCATGGAGCAGCTTGAGCAGGCTTTCGCTCCCGGCGGGGTAATGGAACTTCTCCGCGAAATGAAGGAAAAAGGAATTGCCAGAAAAGTAGGTTTGACTGTGCATTGTGAGGAGGCTGCGGTCAAAGCCCTGGAATGGTATGATTTTGATACGGTTATGTTTCCTGTCAACTGGCATATGAATCTTGCACATGGTATGGGAAATCGCATCTGCAAAGCCGCAGATGAAAAAGGAGTGGGACTTTTGGGCATCAAGTCTATGATTGAATGTGGATGGGATGATGAAACCCGTTATAACTCAATCTATCCGAAGTCCTGGTGCAGACCATTTTATCTTGATAAGGATACCGAAGTTCTGATTGCTGCCATAAAGTACTCGCTTTCTCTCGGCCCGGATGTCTTGATTCCGCCGGGAAATTTTGAACATTTTCGTTTTGGTGTAGAGCACATCGATGATATTTTAAAACATCCATTTTCGGATGATGACATGGAACTTTTGAAGGCACGGCTGCCGCTTGTAGAGGACAAACCATTCTTTGATTCGAGCTGTTATGCTTAAATATTGGTGCCTGCCAATTTACAGCTGTCTGTTATTAGCATGACCGATAGAGATAATGCCCTTTGTACAACCATGTGTTGTCAAAAGGGTATTTTTTTCGTAAAAATATTTCGACAGTATGAGACAAACCCGTGCTGATAATTGTTATATAGATGAATACACACAATAAAGGAGGTTTTATGTTGGATATTACGCGGGTTTACAACGACCACAAAAATTCGGTTTACCGGCTGGCCTACACTTATCTGCATTCCGCAGCTGAGGCTGAAGATGTCTGCCATGATGTGTTTATAAAGATGATTGAGAATCAGACATCTGTTTTCATGGGAAAGGAACGGGCATGGCTGCTGACAGTGACGGCAAATGAATGCAAAAACCGCCTGAAGTATCAAAAGAGGCATGAAATGATAGAAATCACGGATTACATGACTCAAGATGGAAGCAGAAGTACATAGGAAGTGGAATCGCAGGATATGGTGGGTATGGTCATGTCGCTTTCTGTAAAAGAGCGCACGGTAATTTTCCTTTATTATTATGAGGGTTATTCTGCTGCAGAAATCGCTGATATTTTACAAATAAGTTCTTCTGCGGTGCGATCCAGAATGGAGCGCGCCAGAAAGCATTTAAGAACGAAGTTGGAAGGAGGGATGGCGTAATGGAAAAATATATGAAAAAATACTGCAGCCAAATGGACAAGATTATCTTGCCGGGTGCTGCCGATCAGAAGATTTTGTTGGATTTGCTGAAAGCGGTTAAGGAAAATAAAGTGAATGAAAATGCTGAAAAACCGCGCAATTCGTACACGCGGCGTAATCTCAGCGCAGCAGCTATTGCCGCCATCGTCATTATAGCTTCTGCTGCTTCGGTATTTGCAGGTGTTGCCATACACCATGCGATCATAAAGTCAAACAAAACAGAGGTAAAGGGTTTTGGAACAACTGTAAATCTTGGGGAGTCCGTATATTTTGACCTTCTGTCAGGCACGGATGGAGAAATATATGCCTTAACGGACAGCGACTGCGACGGTCAGATTACGGATCATCATGTGATTGTCTGGAAAAGCACGGATGAGGCAGATACCTGGGAAGAAATGCTGTCTCAGCCTTCTGAGTTAAATGATGAGGCTGAGTTGATTGCCGGTGATCTTCGTGAAGGGGAAAACGGAATCGAGGCAGTTGTTATCATTCGGGAAAGTAATCCGAGTGAGGATGATGTGTATACGAATCGGGTATACTGCATTCAGGAGGACTCCTGTGAGGAATATAATATGGACGAAGCATATGCTTTGCTGGGGAGTCAGGATCATTTGTTTAATATCAAATATGTGAATGCGCATACACTGGCGCTCGTTGGCACAACAGGATGTCTTCTGTATGATATGGATATGCAGGAAATAGTAAAAGAATTGCCCTATAATCTGACGATGGGATGCTTATTGACGCAGAATCAATTCTTACTTTACGGAAATGAGATCTATACCTGCATCGATGTGAACACCTTGAACGAATGTGAGCCGGAGGTCGGATTGCAGGACTTTGTCCGCGTAATGGTTGAAAAGAACAATAGGGAAGTCTTTCCGCCGATACAGGCACAGGGAGATACAGTCGCAAGCGTAACAAATTCAGGTATCTTCGAGTACCGGGAGGGAGAAATCGTACAAGTCAGACAACTGTCAAAACAATTAAACGGAGGACATACTTACAATGGTCTTCTTCCTTTCTGTAAAAGCCTGGACGGAAAGTATTATGTCTGCACGTTTACGAGCCAGGGGATGGCCCTGTGGCAAATCGACAGCGGCGGCGAGGAAATGAAGCAGCCATTCTCTGACAGTCATTAAGCAAAAAAGAGATATTGGCTAAAAAGTGATGTATCATTTGATATAGGCCACGTTTTTTGAAGGAGCACTTGGCTATAAAATCATTTTATTTATCCAGTCTGACACATTTTTTCGAAAGAGTTAGCTTTAATCGAGGTACTCAGGAGCTTAGTTAACGTGTCTTCAAAAAAATGTCAGTCTGTGAAATTATTTCTGTTTCTTAGCCAAGTTGAACGTCAGCTCCCATCCGGTATAATATTATCCTGTTATCAGATGGTGTTATTCAGGATGAAACCGTTCTAACATATGGACATAAGCAGGAACGGTGGTGCTTGTTGATTCCCGGTATCAGACAAACCATTTCGGAAGGAGAAAAAATCATGAAGCCTTTCATTATCGTCGATGACAATGTACCTATGCAATTCTTTGGAAACTGTGTTGGATGTATCTTAGATAAGCGGAATAAGGATCGGGTTATGGTTCTCACTGCAGAGGGAGAAAGCTATCCGGTCGGCATCGATTTACTCCATTTTTTTTCAGTGCAGCTGTATAGAAAGGTAATGGAGGCCTGGATGACAGGCGGAGTGCTTTTTATTCCTGATCTTTCCGGAATAGGGGATGACGAAATGCGTCAGGTTCTCATGGATCTGAAGGTTGTGGATCGGGAAGAAGGGATGGAGATTTTAAAAGATTACATGGAAAAGATAAAAAAACTGTAGCATGTTTTGGTACGCGAAGGTGTGCAGGATATTCGTGACAGCATTCACATGATGGGAGCTCTCTTATAAAGAGAGCTTCTTTTTATGTCATGGAAATTACGAGTTCCATGACATAAAAAGCGCTCCGCTTAGGCTGCGCTCCCCTCATGAGTGAGGGGTAAGGGGAGCTGAAGTCCGCTTGCGGACTTTGTTCTGATACAGGAAATAGCGATTCTCTGTGATACAAAAACTCTGTACAAAAATACCTTTTGGGATTATCATAGTGGGGTATGATTAAAAGAAACTAATTGACTTGCGCATCCTCGCGGAGCGTTTATCTCAGTGGGGGTCTCTCACACTGAGGTGAACCTGAAAAAGGTATAGAAAGAAATGAACCAGGAAAAACATATTTTACAGAAAACAGGAATTGTCTGGGCGCTTGCTTTGATCTGCACGGCGCTGTGGGGAAGTGCATTTCCCTGTATCAAGACGGGATATCAGATGTTTCAGATTGGCCCGTCAGACATTGCTTCACAGATTTTGTTTGCGGGGATCCGCTTCTTTTTTGCGGGAATCCTGGCTATTCTGATCGGAAGCATATTAAATAGAAGAATTTTACTGCCGACAAAGAGGGCAGTGCCGAAGATCCTGACGCTCAGTGTCTTTCAGACATCGCTTCAGTATGTCCTTTTCTATGTCGGACTGGCGCATACAACTGGTGTGAAGGGGTCGATCCTTCAGGGGACGGGAGTGTTGTTTTCTCTTTTGATTGCCTGCCTCTTGTTTCGCACCGAGCGCCTCACATTCTGGAAAACGTTCGGGTGCATCATCGGTTTTGCCGGGATCATTCTTGTGAACTTCAACGGCTCTGCGATGGATATGCAGTACAGCTTTATCGGAGAAGGATTCATGATTCTGGCATCTGTGGCATCCTCATTTTCTACGGTATTCATCAAGCTGTTTTCTCAGAAGGAGAATCCCGTGATGTTAAGCGGATATCAGTTCATGGTCGGCGGAGCATGCCTGACTGTAGTCGGTGCGGTGACGGGAGGGAAACTGACCGGATTCTCTGCGGCCGGCGGGCTGCTGATTTTATATATGGCATTCATTTCTGCCGGAGCGTATTCGCTGTGGGGGCTTCTGCTCAAATACAATCCGGTATCGAAGATTACGATTTTCAAATTTACGATACAGATCTTCGGCGTCCTGTTCTCCGCACTGATCCTGCATGAGGGCAACA
Organism: uncultured Lachnospiraceae bacterium; assembly: GCA_946546945.1. GTDB lineage: Bacteria > Bacillota > Clostridia > Lachnospirales > Lachnospiraceae > Eubacterium_I. The sequence goes on along the minus strand of CAMNOU010000028.1, from coordinate 18,079 downwards.
CCTTCGGCTGGCAGGCACTTGCTGCGCTGGTGCTTGTGAGTGTGGGCATCATCCTGTGCAATCGAAAATGACAGTGGTTCTCTGCCGCCCTTTCTGTTGCATTTTGACGGAAGGAATACTATAATTACAATTAATTTTGGCTTTAGAAGGGACAAGAGTTATTATGGAAGCAGAACAGAAGCTGTCCTTTTTTTCCAGGGACAGAGGATTTTATATGACATTAATCAGTCTGCTGGGCTTTGTGGCGCTGCAGAATGTGATTGGATATACGGTCAATATGGCAGACAACATCATGTTGGGACGTTACGGGCAGGAGGCTCTGTCCGGAGCGGCCACAGTGAATCAGATTTTCTTCCTGATCCAGCAGTTCGGGGTTTCCGTTGCGAATACGCTGGTGGCGCTTTCAGCGCAGTATTGGGGGGAAAAGAGGATCAGCCCGATCCGGAGTCTGACAGGCTATGCGCTGAAACTGAGCGTGATCGTTGCGGTATGCCTGATTGTGGCCGGAATGACGATTCCGCATCTGATCTGCGGGATTTTTACGAATGATGCGGCGATTGTGGAGCAGGGAAGCCAGTATATGAGGATCGTAATCTGGTCCTTTGGACTCTACTGTATTTCTTCAACATTTTACGCAGCCCTCCGCGCCGTCGGCATCGTGAAGATTTCTTTCTATATTTCAATCGTTTCCTTGATTATAAACTGCGGAATCAACTGGGTGCTGATCTTCGGACATTTCGGGGCGCCCCGCATGGGTATCCGCGGCGCGGCGATTGGTACGCTGATTGCGCGTATTGTGGAATTTGTGATCATTGTGATTTACTGCAAAAAAGACAAGGTTCTTGGCCTGTTTGACCATATGAAGGAGATGCTGGAGAAAAACGAGGTACTGCGGAAGGACTATTTTCGCATTTATCTGCCGAATTTCTGCGCCACCGTTGTCTGGGGGATTTCGATTCCCGTCCAGACGGCGATCCTGGGACGGCTGTCCGCGGACGCGCTGGCAGCAAACTCCGTGGCTTCCACGTTTTACCAGTACGCGAAGGTGGTTACCATGGCGATGTCCTCCTGCTCGGGTGTAATGATCGGAAAAGCAATCGGCGAGGGCAGCAGGGAGCTGGTCAAGCAGTATGGCCGGACCTTAAGTCTTCTTACGTTCATTCTTGGATGTATCCTGGGCGCATTGCTGTTCTTCTTAAGAACACCGCTTCTGAGCCTTTACAGTCTGAATGATAACGCGCTTCTGCTGGCGAACAATCTGATCATGCTGCAGGCACTGATCATGGTCGGCATGGCTTACCAGATGCCGGTTTCCTTCGGGATCATACAGGGAGGCGGAGACGCGACCTTTACGATGAAGATGAACATGATCTGTACCTGGCTGATCGTGATGCCGCTGACCTTTATGGGAGCCTACTGGTGGCATGTGGCAATCGTTCCTCTGGTTCTGATCATTCAGTCTGACCAGCTGTTCAAGTGTCTGCCGGTCTGGCTGAAGTTCAGAAATTATACCTGGATCAAAAAACTGACACGCGACGAGAAAGTGCTCAATGCCCGGCCGTAGCCGGCCCTTCTCAGTGAGAGGGCTGAGCAGCGTCTTCTGTCATCAGATGCTTCAGTTCATAGTAGGGACTGCGCTTGATATATGCAGCACAGAACCGGGCGCCCATTGGGCCAAGCCGGGCAAAGATGGCCAGACCGAAGCGGCGCAGGAAATACTCCGGGCCAAACAGTTTTCCGATCCGGAAAGCAGACCGGAAGGTATAGAATTTCATGGCGGCGCCGTAGAATTCATTTTGCAGTTCCCAGGGCGTCATATGGAGCGGGTAGAAGGTCGCGTTCATCATATCGAACTGTGACCAGTTGTGTTCAAAGATGCGGTGCTGCGACAGGAGTTCCTCGTAGACCGGTGTGCCCGGATAAGGCGTCAGAATCGCGGGCTGCAGCTGGTAAGCATCGATGCTGCAGGCAAACTCCAGGGTTTTCTGAATATCTTCTTTCGTGTCCTGATCAAGCCCCAGAACAATACTGGCGATCACACGGATCTTATGACGGCGGCAGGCTTCTGCCGCCTTTTTAATGTCTTCAATATTCTGCCCTTTGTGAATGGCGTTCAGAGCATCCTGATTCAGAGATTCGATGCCGATCAGGATGCGGGTAAGGTGCGCCTTTGAAAGAAGCTCCAAAAGCTCTTCGTCCTGCGCGATATCTGTCCGCCCGAAGAAAAATGTCTCCTTGAACTGCAGATGTTCCGCGATTATTCTGCGGCAGATCTCCTTTGCCCGTTCCTTGTCGGCTGTGAAATTGTCGTCTTCAAAATTCATATAGCGGAATCCCAGCCTGTGGTACATGCGGATTTCTTTCATCACATTGTCCACACTGCGCTGCCGGTACGGCGCGAACATTCTGGACGTACTGCAGAATGTACACCGGAACGGACATCCGCGGGTCGTCAGGATATTTGCTGCCTGACAGGGGGTCTTTAAGATGGAATAGTCCGGAAAAGGGACGCTGTCCAGGTCACAGACCGGAGCCCCTTTGACAATTCTCTCCTTACGTCTTCCCTCCACAACATCAAGAATCGTATTTTCGCTTTCGCCGGTCATCACCTGATCGGCATGCTGCAGTGCCTCTTCCGGCATGGCCGTGACGTGGATTCCTCCCATGAGAACTCGCGCGTGTCCTTCTTTGTGAAAGCGGTCCGCTAGTTCATAGGCCCGCGGCGCGGTACAAGTCATGACAGACAGACACAGAATGTCTGCCCACGGAATCAGTTTTTCATAGTGAACCGTTTGGTTTAATTCTTCGTACAGTTCGACAGTATGGCCGGCTCGTTTCAGAATTCCGCCTAAAATCAGCGGACCAGTGATGGAATTGCTTTGGCCATAGAGTTTTCCTCCGAGACGGTAAGCGCCCAAACGGCGCAGAGCGCTCGCCGGTGTAATGAATAGGATTTTCATGGCATTTACCTCTTTTCTTAATCTCAGTATTGATATTCTCTTTTTAAAAAGCATTCCCAGATTTTAGAAATTTACACCTGTTCCTGTTTCTTATGCTATACGTCTGCAACAAACATCCGGCACATCCCGGGCGGCAGAAGCAGGGGAAAAAACAGGTCTTTCAAGCCGCATCGGAAATGTTTTACGGAAAATACAAAAAAGGGCTTGACAAAATAGTTAAAAAGATTTAATCTTTTTCTCGAAATAAGTAAAGTAATTTTAACTAAATTTATTTAATTAAAATAATATAATTAAAATTACTCAAATATTTTTATGAAATCAAGGAAGCACACAACAGGAAACGTGCAAAATCAGGAGGAGAATGAAAATGACATTTGACAAGGTAAAAGAGATTATTGTTGATACACTGAACCTGGACGCGGACGCGATCACGATGGAGGCAGATCTGATCAAGGATCTCGAGGCAGATTCCCTGGATGCGGTTGAGCTGATCATGGCGCTCGAGGAAGCGTATGAGATTGAGATCCCGGAAGAGGTATCCGCGACTCTGACCAAGGTCGGCGATATTGTGAAATATATTGATACGCATGTGAATTAAAAAGAGGGGATTCTTATGGAAATAGACGTTCAGATGATTGAACATCTGATAGATTGCTTTTCCAGATCTGAGGCCACACAGATGGATCTGAAATGGGAAGCGTTCAAACTGAAACTTAGCAAAAACAGCCCTCAGAAGACAGCAGCAGTCACAGAACAGGCGGTTTCCGCTCCGGCAGCTCCTGCGGTTTCACAGGAAGCGGCAAAAACCGGTGATCCGGCATCGGCCGGAGAGCTGAAAACCACGGAAACCCGTGATGATTCGACAGACGTTCTTGCCCCGCTGGCCGGAATCTTTTACCGCGCATCCGCGCCGGGAGAGGAACCCTACGTGCAGGTCGGACAGAGCGTGAAGAAAGGCGATGTCATCGGACTGATTGAGGCGATGAAGATCATGAATGAGGTGCCGGCCCCCTGTGACGGCGTTGTACAGGAAATTCTTCTGGAAGACAGTGAATTTGCGCAGTACGAGACCGTGCTCATGCGCATTGGAGGAAAGCAGGATGTTTAAGCGGATCATGATTGCAAACCGCGGGGAGATTGCACTTCGCATCATGCGCTGCTGTACGGAACTGGGCATTGAGACCGTGCTGGTCTATTCCTCGGAGGATGCGGATTCCATCCCGGTACAGCTCTGCACACAGGCGGTATGCATTGGCCCGGCGGCCCCCGCGAAAAGCTATCTGCTGGCGGAGACGATCGTTCAGGCTGCAAAAGCCTACCACTGCGAAGCGATTCACCCGGGCTTCGGCTTCCTTTCGGAAAACGCGGAGTTCGCGGAGCTGTGTCAGGAAAACGGGATTGAATTCATCGGTCCTTCCGCGCAGATGATCCGTGATATGGGCGATAAGCAGGCAGCGAGAAGCCGGATGCGGAAAAGCGGCGTGCCGGTAGTTCCGGGATCGGACGGCATCGTAGCGAGTGCGGAAGAGGCAAAACAGATTGCTGAAAAAATCGGTTATCCGGTACTTTTAAAAGCATCTGCCGGCGGCGGAGGGCGCGGCATGCGGACCGCTTTTGACGCAGATGAGATAGAAACAGCTTTTGAGAGCGCACAGGCGGAGGCGCAGTCCGCGTTTGGCGACGGAACCATGTATCTGGAAAAACTGATCCTGAATCCGCATCACATAGAGTTTCAGATCCTTGGTGATAAACATGGACATATCATCCATCTGGGAGAGCGCGACTGCTCGATGCAGCGGCGCAATCAGAAGCTGATCGAGGAGGCGCCGGCCAAGTGTCTGACCCCTAAGCTTCGTTCCGCCATGGCAAAAGCGGCACTCAGAGCGGCCTCTGCAGTCGGGTATTACAGTACCGGGACGGTCGAATTTGTGCTGGATCATGACGGACATTTTTATTTTATCGAGATGAACACCCGGATTCAGGTCGAGCATCCGGTGACGGAAATGGTCACCGGGGTTGACCTCGTCAAAGAGCAGATCCGCGTAGCGGCAGGATTAAAGCTCAGCGTAAAGCAGAGCGACATTCACATCGAGGGCCACGCGATCGAATGCAGGATCAATGCGGAAAACCCGGCCAAAAATTTTGCGCCCTCCCCCGGAACCGTGGAATTCCTTCATTTCCCGGGAGGCTTTCAGGTGCGGGTGGAATCCGCGCTTTATCAGGGGTGCCGGATCAGTCCGTGGTACGATTCAATGGCGGCAAAGATCATTGTCCATGCGCCCGGCAGGCTCGAAGCCATCAGGCGGATGCGCATGGCGCTGGAGGAGACCATCATTGAGGGCATCGATACCAACATCGATTTTCTCCTGCTGATTATGTTCAATCCGGACTATATGATGGGCAATTTTGACACATCTTATATTGAAAGTCACACACAGGGACTGCTGGATTGGGATCGTGAGAGCCGCAGCGAGAACTGAGAATAAAAAGAAAGGCAAACGATGGACAGTTTTGCGTTAAGAAGGAAAACCATGCAGTCCTTTCAGCGGCTGCGGGAAAAAAATACACATCCGGTAAATGTAAGGAGAAATCTGGAAGAGCTGTTTGATGAGGAGACCTTCCATGAAATCTACGCAGATCTGCAGAGCGCAGATCCCCTTGCATTTCCGGGATATGCCAGAAAATACAGGGAGACACAGCGAAAGACCGCATTAAGTGATGCTCTGGTGGCCGGATATGGGAAAATCCAGGGCAGAACAGCCTTCGCAGCCATGCTCGATACCGGATTTTTCATGGGGAGCATGGGGACGGCCGTGGGGGAAAAACTGGTTCGCGTGATTGAAGCGGCTGACAGCAGACAGACGCCGCTGATCATCTTTTCCGCCAGCGGCGGAGCCCGGATGCAGGAGGGCATGTTTTCTCTGATGCAGATGGCAAAGACCAGTGCAGCCATCCGGCGGTTCCAGGATCACGGGGGACTGTACATTTCCGTGCTGATGCATCCCACGACAGGCGGCGTGAGCGCAAGTTTCGCGTCTCTGGGGGATATCATTCTGGCGGAACCGCGTGCCCTCATCGGATTTGCCGGGCCGCGGGTGATTGAGCAGACCATCGGTCAGTCGCTGCCGGAAGGATTTCAGCGCGCCGAGTTCCAGATGGAACACGGATTTGTAGATAAAATTGTAGAGCGCAAAGACATGCGGAATGTGATCGGGCTGCTGCTTCGCATGCACCGTAAAAAACACAGAAGCGAGGCAAAACCAAATGAAGAAAAAAATCAGCCCTTATGAGAGGGTACTTCTGGCGCGCGATGCCATGCGCCCGAAGATCACAGATTATATAGAACATATTTTTTCAGACTTCATCGAGCTGTCGGGAGACCGGCTCGGTAAAGAAGACGCGTCGATCCTTGGCGGGATTGCGCTGCTGGGAAACCGTCCGGTCACCGTGATCGGACACCGCAAAGGCAGGAACCTGGAAGAAAATCTCCGGTACAACTTCGGAATGCCGGGGCCGGAAGGATACCGGAAGGCCCTCCGTCTGATGAAACAGGCAGAAAAGTTCGGCCGCCCGGTCATTACCTTCATCGATACGCCGGGGGCCTATCCCGGGATGGAGGCTGAGGAAAACGGACAGAGCATTGCCATCGCCGAGAATCTGGCGCAGATGAGCACCCTGAAGGTGCCCGTGATCTGTGTGGTCACCGGAGAGGGGAACAGCGGAGGAGCCCTTGCCATCGGTGTGGGCGATTCCATCCTGATGCTGGAGAATGCGGTCTATGCCGTGCTTTCTCCCGAAGGATTTGCCAGCATTCTGTGGAAGGATTCTTCCCGGGCAAAAGAAGCCTGTGATGTCATGAAAATGACGGCGGAAGAATTATACCATGACGGGCTGATCAATCAGGTGATTCCGGAGCCGGAAGGCGGGATCCAGACAGATGTGGCATTGGGTTGCGAGGCCGTGCGCAGAGAAATCGTCAAAGAGGTCAACCGGCTGTCGCGCATGGATCCGGAAGAACTGGTGGCGGCCAGATATGAAAAATACCGTTATATCGAGGGGGATTTTTCCCCCGTGAAAGCAAAATGAGAAATAGAAGGAGCATCCTATGCAGGGAATACAGCTATTGGGGATGGGCAAAAGCCTGCCCGCCAGGCAGGTGAAAAACGAAGATTTGACTGCGTACGTGGATACCAGCGATGAATGGATCCGCACCAGGACGGGGATCGTGACACGCTACTTCAGTGAACAGGAAACCCATGCGGATCTGTGTGTGGAAGCGGCGAAGCAGGCCCTGACCAATGCCGGTGTTAAGCCGGAACAGATCGGGCTTTGCATCGTAGCAACGATTTCGGCGGACTATGCGACGCCATCGGCTGCCTGCCTGGTGCAGACCCGTCTGGGCCTGTCGGGAGATATCCCGGCCTTTGATCTGAACGCCGCCTGCTCTGGCTTTATCTATGCGCTGAGCGTGGCATCGTCCATGATGGGAAATGGCAGCACCAGCCGGCCGTACGCTCTGATTATCGGGGCGGAACAGCTGACGCGCATGCTGAATATGCAGGACCGTACGACCTGCATCCTGTTCGGGGACGGGGCGGCAGCTGCCGTGATCAAAGCATCCGACTCCGCGCGTTTTATCTGCCGGCTCGGCTCTCAGGGCGATGTGAGTGCCCTGAACACCCCTGGACTGATGCGTGAGGAGCAATATATTCATATGGATGGAAAAGCGATTTTCCGGTTCGCGACCAGGATCCTCTCCGAGGGAATCGAGCTGCTGGAAAAGGAATCCGGTGTGGCGGCGGAAGACATCGACTACATCGTATGCCATCAGGCCAACCGGCGGATCATCGAGTATGTGCAGCGAAAAGAAAAATTACCCAAAGAGAAGTTCTACATCAACCTGGATCATTACGGCAACACCTCCGGAGCCAGTATTCCGCTGGCCCTGGCAGATTTGATGGAACAGAAAAAACTTCCTTCCGGGACCCGTTTGTTCCTGGTAGGATTCGGCAGCGGCCTGACCTGGGGCGCCGCCTATATAGAAATATAGAAAAGAAAAGCAGGCACTTCTTTGCCTGGGAAACTTTGATGCAACAGCAAGACAGCATATTTGGAGATTTTATATTATGAAATATTTAAATGAGATACTTGGGATCCGTTATCCTTTCATTCAGGGAGGAATGGCCAATATCGCGACCGGTTCCTTTGCGGCGGCAGTTACGAATGCCGGGGCCCTCGGGCTGATCGCCACCGGCGGACTGACTGCGGATGCGCTTCAGGAGCAGATTCATATCGCAAAAAAAGAAACAAACGGATTGTTCGGCGTCAACATGATGCTTCTGACACCCGACATCGATCAGATGGCTGATCTTGTGATCGAGGAAGGAATCCGGGTGATCACGACCGGCGCGGGCGATCCCGGGAAATACATGGAGAAATGGAAAGCAGCCGGAATCACAGTTTTTCCGGTCTGCGCAAGCGTTGCTCTGGCAAAGCGGATGGTCCGCATCGGAGCCGATGCGATCATAGCGGAAGGCGGCGAAAGCGGCGGCCATGTGGGAGACATGACCACCATGACCCTGGTTCCGCAGATGGTGGATGCCATTGACCTGCCCGTCATTGCGGCGGGAGGAATCGCGGACCGCAGACAGCTGAAGGCAGCCTATGATCTCGGCGCCATCGGCGCGCAGCTGGGAACCTGCCTTCTGGTGAGCGAGGAGTGCCCGATTCATGACAACTATAAACAGGCTCTGATCCAGGCCAAAGACAACAGCACTGTTGTCACCGGACGCAGCCTGAATGCTCCGGTCCGTGTAATCAAAAATCCCATGAGCCGGAAATATCTGAAGCTGGAAAAAGAACTGGCAGACCGGATGGAGCTGGAACAGCTGACGCTTGGTTCTCTGAGAAAAGCCGTCTTTGACGGAAATGTCAAAGAAGGTTCCCTGATGGCCGGTCAGGTCTGCGGACAGTTAAACAGCATCCGCCCGTTAAAAGAAATCTTCGCCGATCTGGCAGGAGATGAAAACGGTCTCCCGGCAGAAAACAGTGCGGCGGCTAAAACACCTGCGGGCAGGCGCGTTGCTTTTCTCTATGCGGGACAGGGCAGCCAGTGCGCGGGCATGGGAAAGGATCTCTACGGGATCTATCCGGCCTTCCGCAAGGTGATTGACGGGGCAGACCCCGGATTTGATTTAAAGAAAATGATGTTCGAGGGCTCGATGGAAGAGCTTTCCGAAACACAATATACCCAGCCGGCAATGGCCGCCTTTGCGGCCGGCGTCACCAACATCCTGTATCAGAGAGGGATTGTTCCGGAGTATGCCGCAGGCTTAAGCCTGGGTGAATACAGCGCGCTTTACAGCGCAGGCGTTTTTGATGCGGATACCCTGATCCGGCTGACAGCTTTTCGCGGACGCGCCATGCAGCAGGCAGCCGAAGGGCACGAATGCCTGATGTGCGCGATCCTTGGACTGGATGCCTCCAAAGTTGAGGAAGCAGTCTTGGAGGCTTCATCAGAAGGAATTGTGGAAGTGGCAAACTACAATACAGCAAATCAGACGGTGATTGCAGGGGAAAGAAATGCGGTGAAAAAAGCGGAGGAGCTGGCAAAGGCAGCCGGCGCTAAGCGGTGTGCAGAGCTGAAAGTGAGCAGCGCTTTTCACACATCCTTTATGGAAAGCGCGTCCCGCAGTCTGCATACGTATTTTGAAAATATGGAATTCGGCAGAATGCAATTCCCGGTTATCTTCAACACGACCGCACTTCCGCTGCAGGAAGGGGAGACGATCCCGCAGCTGCTGGAGCAGCAGGTCAAATCGCCGGTGCGCATGAAGATGATCATTGAATATCTGGCAGAGCAGGGCGTGGATACCATCGTCGAGATCGGACCCGGGAAGACCCTGGCCGGATTTGTGAAAAAGACCGTAAAAGGAATCACGGTGTATTCAGTCGAAGACGCCGCCAGCCTGGAAAATGCGGTGCAGCAGATAATGTTTGAATCATAGAAAGAGAGGCAGCGATGAGTCTTGAAAAACAGGTGGCGCTCGTCACCGGAGGGAGCAGGGGCATCGGAAGAGCCGTCTGCGTCCATCTGGCAAAAGAAGGCGCCGATATTATCATCAATTATGCGGGGAATGAAGCGGCAGCCCGCGAAACAGCCGCACAGTGTGAAGCATATGGAGTGAAAACGCTCTGTGTTCAGGCAGATGTTTCCAAAGAAGAAGACTGTGACCGCCTGTTTGAACAGGCGATGGCTTTTGAAGGGAAGATCGATATCCTCGTAAACAACGCAGGTATTACCAGAGACAACCTGATCCTCAGGATGAAGCCGGAAGACTTTGACGCAGTCATCGAGACCAATCTGCGGGGCGTTTTCCTGTGCCTGAAAAAGGCATCCAGGATCATGCTGAAGCAAAAATACGGGCGCATCATTAATCTTAGCAGCATCGTCGGTCTGCGGGGCAATGCAGGGCAGGTCAACTACGCGGCCGCCAAGGCAGGCGTGATCGGGATGACCAAATCGCTGGCAAAAGAGCTGGCAGCAAAAAATGTGACTGTTAACGCCGTGGCTCCGGGAATGATCGCAACCGAGATGACAGGTTCCCTGCCGGAGAAGGCACGGGAAGAGATGCTCTCATCGATTCCGTGCAAACGTGCGGGAGAACCGGAGGATGTTGCCAACGCCGTTTCCTTTTTCGCGGATCCGGCAAGCGGATATATCACCGGCCAGGTGCTTTGCATAGACGGCGGCATGGCCGTATAAAAAGGAGGAGCTGACAATGGCAAGAGAGGTAGTAATCACAGGACTGGGGATCGTGTCTCCTATCGGTAATGACACAGAAACCGTATGGGAAGCCGTGAAGAATGCGCGGTGCGGCATCGCGCCGATCACCCGCTATGACGCGTCTGACCGGAAGGTCACACTGGCGGGCGAGGTCAAAGATCTGGACCTGAGCTTATATATGGAAAAAAAGGAAATACGGAAAATGGACCGCTACAGCCAGTATGCGATGGCAGCAGCTGTCCAGGCCTGCCGGGACGCCGGTATTTCTGAGGCTGACGAAGAAAAGAGCTGGGAAGAACGCGCCCGCTGGGGCGTCATTATGGCCAGCGGGATCGGCGGTATCCGCACCATCGAGGAAGAGCAGATGCGCGGAGAGGAGAAAGGTTTTGACCGGGTGGCTCCTCTGTTCATCCCGAAATCCATCTCCAATATGGCGGCCGGACATATCGCGATCCGCTACGGACTGCACGGCATGTCGAGCTGTGTCGTAACGGCATGTGCCAGCGCGGCCAATGCCATCGGCGATGCTTTCCGCCATATCCGCGACGGATACGGAGATCTCATGATCTGCGGCGGATCAGAAGCAGCGATCACTCCGCTTTCCATGGGTGGATTTACATCCATGCAGGCAATGACACGGCAGACCGATCCGGCCCGGGCATCCATTCCCTTTGACAAAGAGAGAAGCGGATTTGTCATGGGAGAGGGAGCCGGAGCACTGGTTCTGGAGGAACTGGAGCATGCGAAAAAAAGAGGCGCCCATATCTATGGACGAATCACAGGCTACGGCGTCAGCAGCGACGCGCATCATATTACCGCGCCGCGGGAAGATGGAAAAGGCGCTGCCCTGTGTATGCAGGAAGCCCTGAAAGATGCAGGCATTGCCCCGGAGCAGGTAGACTATATCAATGCGCACGGTACATCCACCCCCTTAAATGACCGCTGCGAGACCGCAGCCATCAAAACCGTGTTCGGGGAGGCGGCATCCCGGCTCAAGGTCAGTTCCACCAAATCCATGACCGGACATCTCCTCGGAGCCAGCGCTGCCGTCGAGGCAGTCATTACCGTGAAAGCCATTGAACAGAACTTCCTGCCGCCCACCATCCACTATCAGGTGCCCGACGAAGACTGTGATCTGGACATCGTGCCCAACAAAGGATATGCCTATTCCATCGGGTGTGCTCTTTCAAACTCCTTCGGGTTCGGCGGGCACAACGCAACGCTGGTGTTCCAGTCCTGACCGGAGGCTTCCGCGGCCTGAATCCCGCACCCATACGCACAGGAGCGAGGATTGCACTTTTTCAGTATAGGAGACAAACATGGAATTAAATTCAAATCAGATTGAGGAAATACTTCCTCACCGTTACCCTTTCCTTCTCGTAGACCGCATCAAAGCCTGTGAACCCGGGAAGTATGCGGACGGAATCAAATGTGTTTCGGCAAATGAGATGCATTTTACCGGCCATTTTCCGGGCGCCCATGTCATGCCGGGCGTACTCATTCTGGAGGCACTGGCACAGACAGGTGCAGTAGCGCTTCTGACCGAAGAAGCAAACAGGGGGAAACTGGTTTTTTTCGGCGGCGTACAGAAAGCCCGCTTTAAAAAACAGGTGATTCCGGGCGATGTTCTGGAACTTCACTGTGAAATCATCGGCCGGAAAGGGCCTGTCGGAATCGGAAAGGCAGAGGCGAGAGTCGATGGCAAAATCGCTGCCACAGCGGAACTCTCCTTTGCGATCCAATAAAAAAATTCCCCAAATTTGCAGGGAAATCTGCAATTGGGGATTATTTTTTTGAAAACACATGCTATAATAGACGTTAGTATTTTGTTATTATGCAGGGATGTAATACATCTGCAGGAGGGATAAGATGAGCCGCGTAGTAGAAGCATTCGCAGAGGTCTACACAAAATTTAAATTGCATTTTTACAGGGAAGTGTTCGGAACCTTCAGCAACAGAGAGGCGACCCTGACCACGGTAGAAACATTCTGCATGGAGGTAATCTATTCCATGGGACGTCCAACAGTCAATGAGTTTGCTGCATTTATCCAGATTTCTCCGCAGAATGCTGCCTACAAGATCAACAGTCTGATTAAGAAGGGGTATGTCAGAAAGATCCGCTCCAAACGGGACAAGCGTGAATATTATCTGGCTGTCACCCAGAAGTATATTGATTACTATAACATCAGCAATTCCTATCTGTATAAAGTCCTTCACAGGCTGGAAGACCGGCTCAACGATCAGGAGCAGCAGTTCTTACAGAAAATTCTTGAGATCCTCTCCTGGGAACTGATGCCGGAAGTGCCTGAGTACAGGCATCTGGGACCGGAGGAAGAAGAAATCGGGATCTGAAGACATAAATTTATCGATTTTTCTTTACAATAGCAGCAGAGTATTTTATAATAAACGCATTCGAGTTTGCTTTTTTACGGTAAAGTTTTATAGTGAAATAGTGAGTTGGTATTATAGTGAAAAAAGATTCGGACAATTCAGCAATGAATCAAACAGGAGGAAAGACATGAAAAGAAAAATCGTATCACTTCTTGCAGTCGCTGCTCTGGCAGTCTCCATGACAGCATGCGGAAATAGCAGCAACAATACTGCAGGCACAGCTGACGCAGCAAAAGATGCGTCAGAAGCAGCAGGGGAAACCGGCGAAACAGCAGGAAAAGCTGCAGACATCTCCGAGGGAACCGATGAGGTTTACAGCATCGGTATCTGCCAGCTGGTTCAGCATGAGGCACTCGATGCGGCGACACAGGGATTTGAGGATGCGCTGACAGAGAAACTCGGCGGGGACCATGTAAGCTTCGATCTTCAGAACGCGGCGGGCGATTCCGCTACCTGCGCGACCATCGTGAACGGGTTTGTATCGGACGATGTGGATCTGATCATGGCAAATGCGACAGCTTCTTTGCAGGCGGCAGCGGCAGCGACCGCAGATATTCCGATTCTCGGAACATCGATCACAGACTACGCGACAGCGCTTGATATGGACGACTGGACCGGCGTGACCGGGACCAACATCTCCGGAACCTGCGACCTGGCTCCCCTTGATGAGCAGGCGGCCATGCTGAACGAGCTCTTCCCGGATGCGAAGACTGTCGGGATCATCTACTGCTCCGCAGAACCGAACTCCGCATATCAGGCTGCTGTTATGAAAGAAAACCTGGAAGGCATGAACTACACCGTTACAGATTATACCTTTGCAGATTCCAACGATATCGCGTCAGTTGCGACAAGCGCGGCTGCAGACTGTGACGTTCTTTATGTTCCGACTGACAATACAGCGGCTTCCAACACATCCGTCATTGACAACGTATGTCTCGACGCCGGGACTCCAATCGTTGCGGGCGAAGCAGGCATCTGCCTCGGATGCGGTGTTGCTACCCTGTCGATCAGCTACTATGACCTTGGATATCAGACCGGTCTTCAGGCATATGAAATCCTTGTAAACGGTGCGGACGTATCCTCCATGGAGGTCGAGACCGCTCCGAATGTTACGAAACAGTATGTCGCTTCCCGCTGCGAGAAGCTTGGCATCACCGTTCCGGATGATTACGAGGCAATGACAGAAGAGTAAGCTTTTCTGAAACGAAAGAGAACGCAGGAGATGCTCCTGATAAAAATTGAGGCGGTGGAAAATTTCCCCGCCTCATTAGTGGGAAAAGAAGGACGGCCGGCAGAATCTTTTTTGGGCCGGCTGCGGGGATAATTATGGAAATATTGAAATTGCTGAACGCGATGCCGGGCGCATGTGCCCAGGGACTGATCTGGGGCATCATGGCGATTGGCGTCTATATCACTTACAAAATACTGGATATTGCAGATCTGACCGTCGACGGAACCATGTGCACCGGCGGCGCAGTTTGCGTTATGATGATGCTCAGCGGACACTCGGTGGTGGTCTCGCTGTGCGTGGCCTTTATCGCAGGCCTGCTTGCGGGACTTGTGACAGGCATCCTCCACACCATCATGGGAATCCCGGCAATCCTGGCCGGTATCCTCACACAGCTTGGTCTGTATTCCATCAACCTGCGAATATTGGGCGGGAAAGCAAACCAGGCAATCAATGTTGACAAATACAACCTTCTGGTGTCCTTACGATACATCAAAGGTGTTCCCTTTTATAAAAACACAATTCTGATCGTAATCATTATCACGATCGTGCTCATCGCCCTTTTATACACCTTCTTCGGGACAGAGATCGGCTGCGCCCTCCGCGCGACGGGCTCCAACCAGAGAATGGCGTGCGCTCAGGGAATCAACATCACATGGTCCAAGATCCTCGGATTGATGATTTCCAACGGACTGGTTGCTTTTTCCAGTGCCCTCTACGCGCAGTATCAGGGATTTGCGGATGTCAACGCCGGAAGAGGAGCCATCGTCATCGGCCTGGCCTCTGTTATCATCGGTGAAGTCATCTTCAGCAAGGTTGCCAAAAACTTTGCCTTAAAGCTGTTTGCAGTGGCCGGCGGTGCCATCATATACTATCTGGTGCTTCAGATCGTCCTCTGGATGGGCCTGAACTCCAACGACCTTAAGCTGTTATCCGCGATCGTCGTTGCCATCTTCCTGGCCGTACCCGTGCTTCTGGATAAGTGGAGAGTCAAACACGCATATTCGGAAGGAGGCGAGGACTGATGCTGACAATCAGCAACGTAGAAAAAACCTTCAACAAGGGCACCATCAATGAGAAAAAAGCTCTTCGCGGTATCAATCTCGTCCTGAACGACGGCGATTTTGTCACCGTCATCGGAGGAAACGGCGCCGGAAAATCCACCATGCTGAACATGGTCGCCGGTGTTTACCCTATCGATAAAGGGAAAATCGTGCTCAACGACACCAACATTTCCCGCTGGCCGGAATACAGGCGCGCCAAATTTCTCGGCCGTGTATTCCAGGATCCGATGTTCGGCACAGCAGCCGACATGGAAATCCAGGAAAACCTCGCCCTGGCATACCGCCGCGGGCAGGGACACTCCCTTTTCCGCTGGTCCATCACGAAAAAAGAACAGACCATGTACCGCGAGCTCTTAAAACAGCTTGACCTTGGTCTCGAAGACCGCATGACCTCCCGCGTCGGGCTTCTCTCCGGCGGACAGCGTCAGGCGCTCACCCTTCTGATGGCCACCCTGAAAAAGCCGGAACTTCTGCTCCTCGACGAGCACACCGCGGCGCTCGACCCGAAAACCGCGGCAAAAGTCCTCGAGCTGACCGACCGCATCGTCGAAGAACACAGCCTGACCACCCTGATGATCACCCATAACATGAACGACGCCATCAAATACGGCAACCGCCTGATCATGATGAGCGACGGCAAGATCATCTACGACGTATCCGGCGAAGAAAAGAAAAACCTGAAGGTATCCGACCTTCTCGAAAAATTCAAACAGGACAGCGGCGACGACTTCGTAAACGACCGCATGCTTCTGAGCAAGTAAAAATTGACGGCAGACGTTCAGTCATCTGCCGTTAAATTTTTATAAGCAGCTGTGCACTGACATCTTTAAGGAGAAATATATGTTTTATTTTCTTGGATTTAACCGAATATTAATAGTGGCCGCAATCCTGCCGGCAATCATCCTTCTGCTTAAGGTATACCAGGCCGACCGCCTGGAACGGGAACCTGTAGGTCTTCTGGTCTCCCTTGTCTTCCTTGGCATTGTGTCCACCCTGATTGCAATGGTCTGCGAAGGCATAGGAGAGACAATCCTCAGCAGAGCAGTCCCCGCAAACTCACTCATTTATTACGCCATCATGTACTTCGGCATCGTCGCCTTCTCGGAAGAAGGAGCAAAATACCTGATGCTAAAGAAGCGGACCTGGTGTCATCCCGCCTTCAACTGCCAGTTCGACGGCATGGTCTACGCCATCTTCACATCCCTTGGATTCGCCCTCTGGGAAAACATCGGCTACGTCCTTGCCAATGGCCTCGGCACAGCCCTGATCCGCGCAATCACAGCCGTACCCGGACATGCCTGCTTCGGTGTCTTCATGGGCGCCTTCTACGGACTCGCCAAAAGAGCCGAGCGGGAAGGCCGCCTTGCTCAGTCAGGAAGCTTCCGTATCCTGGCAGTCCTGCTCCCAGCATTCCTGCACGGCTGCTATGACTTCATCGCAGCCACCGGCTATCGGCATTCCATCTGGGCATTCATCATCTTTGTCATCATCCTCTTCGTCATATCCTTCCGGATGGTAAGAAAAATGGCACAGGAAGACAGATATATTTAAATATGTTCAAAACTTCGTCGCGCGGATTCCTGTGACTTCAGTCGTGGGAGGAAGCGCTTATCAACAATCCTTCTTCGTCATGAGTCCAAACTCGCGACGAAGTTTGAAGCCTCCGGCGGATCGCAGGCGCGCAAGAGGAAAAGCGCGCCGCGACAAGTACGCCCGAGGCGCACTTGATCTTTCTTAAAGTCCCCCGCGCATCGAGATTGATGCGCGGGGGACTTTTTTTGAGATACCCCTTGCGAAAACAGAGAAACTGCTGTATAGTAAACACATTCTCAATAAATAGTCGCATATCTGAATGAGACTGGAATATCTGGAATCTGAGCATCTTTCATTCTGAATTTATTCACGTAAGAATTCACATGACTGAAACAGAAAAACATAATGAAGGAGTGGTGGCATATGAAAAAATAAATAACAAGCTTTATCGCACGTACAGGGGAGGCAAAAGTCATACGCAGCGAAAGCAAGAGAGGAATGCGTATGAACATGTTCGAAGAGAAGACGTACGCAGACCGTCCCAGAAGACAATGCGTCTCCCTGAGAGGAGTAAAAAGTCGTACGCAGGGAAAGCAAGTGAGGGATGCGTCTGAACATGTTCGAAGAGAAGGGGTACGCAGTGCACCTCAGAAGCCAACGCGTCCCCTCAGGGATCTTCAAAAGTCGTACGCAGGGAAAGCAAGTGAGGAATGCGTATGAACATGTTCGAAGAGAAGACGTACGCAGGGAGCCTCAGAAGCCAATGCGTACCCATGAGGTGAGTCAAAAGTCGTACGCAGTGAAAGCAAGTTGGGATGCGTCTGACCGTGTTCGAAGAGAAGACGTACGCAAGTCGCCCAGAAGCCAATGCGTCCCCCCTGAAGCGAGTCAAAAGTCGTACGCAGCGAAAGCTAATGAGGGATGTGTCCCCTCAGGGCCCTTCAAAAGTCGTACGCAGTGAAAGCGAGTGAGGGATGCGTCCCCACGGGGCCCTTCAAAAGTCGTACGCAGTGAAAGCAAGTTGGGAATGCGTCTGAACATGTTCGAAGAGAAGACGTACGCAAGTCGCCCCAGAAGCCAATGCGTCCCCCTGAAGCGAGTCAAAAGTCGTACGCAG
>CAMNOU010000027.1 GCA_946546945.1 uncultured Lachnospiraceae bacterium | reverse complement strand
AAAAAAAACAGATGTATTATATACAGCTTCCGGCATATCACCAAAAAAAACATTAAGCATTTTTCTTTTCTCCCGCTATGGAAAACATAATATAGCAAAAAACTTGACTTTAAACAAAAACAGATGTTGACTGGCGAATTCATCGCCAATCAATATCTGTTTGACCATAACGTTTCCTGCGGGAATCGAACCCACATCAGACGCTTAGGAGGCGCCCGTTCTATCCGTTGAACTAAGGAAACTTAAAAACTCTAACTATTATACACGAAAAAGTGTTATTTGAGAAGGGGCAATTTTTACAATGAAGCGGGAAACACTCTTTGTGCAGGAATTGGAGTCCACCCTGCTGAAAGCGTTTCCCGGCCCCGGCTGTGATAAAAAGTGCTCGATTTATCAATTAAAATTCAGATACCCCGTTAACCATACTCTTCCGCGGAATCTTCTTCCGACTTCCGGCTCCCCAAGGAGGTCTTTTGCATTGATACAGACATCAAATTGCAGTTCGTTGCAGGACAGGGTCAATACCCAGACGTCTTCCTGACTCAACTGGTTTTTGGCTTTATAGAAGTTCAGGATTTCTCCGAGGATCATGTACTGGTCACTCTCGACTCCATATGGAATGAAGCTGGTTTCCACTATGGAAAGCACGTCTTCTTTCATCAGTCTTCTGGATATTACCGAGTATGTATCCATCTCATTTAATGTCAGGTTTTCAATGGCTGCATGGTCTCCTTCTTTTGCCTGCTGAAGAAGATTCCTGCGTTCCTGAATGGATTTTTCCCGGATTGCGATTTCTTTCTTGGTCTTTTTTACCGGAAGCAGGATTTTTCCATTTGAAGAAAGACCGGAAAGTACGGTGCTCTGTGCAATGACCGGCCTTCTGTTCTGCTTCAGCTCATTGATGACATCCATCACGTTTTGCACGTAGAAGATGAGGGTGACTCCGATTTTCAGATCATCGCAGATTCCGGCAAAGGAAATCTGAGCAGCATGCCTTTCTACTTCGACCGGCTCTGATGTTGTAATGCTGCTTCCACTGAAAAACGGATAATAATACTCTATTCTGAATTCGTCCCCATGGACGAAGTTTCCGAATACACAGATTCCCATGTCTGAACATATATATTTGCAAAACCAGGCCATTTCATTGCCATCCGGATCTTTGATGATGCTGTGGCGATCCGGCTTGTTTACGACTGTTTCCAACAGGTCATATAAAGTTGTATTTTCCCGAATTTCAGAAAAACCTATGGAACGCAGAAAACTGTGAATCATATAATCTCCTTTTCTATCTGTTCTGTTTCTCTTTATTGCTTGTCATCACCCGCCACTTAAGAAGTGAGGGGCTTCTCACACTGAGATGAATTATTTATTACCGGTCATTCATTGCCATCTCCAGAGCTTCTTTTTCTTCGTCGGCAAGCATAATGATTGAGTTGCCGTTTACGATTTCTTTTATATATGTAAAACAGCCTTCTCTGCTGTGCATCGCGTTAATGATAAATCCACTGTTCTTTCGGTTAAGAAGAGCCAGAGAAAAGGAGAGTTTTCCTCCCATTTCATTGAATGCGTCGTATTTTACCAGTCCGACCTTCTGATATGTGTTATCATAGCGGCTCATGACTTCCTGTATTTTCTTCTGTGTTTTTTCATCGGAAGCAATCAGACGGTCCATCTGCTCGACTCTGTGAGCCATTATGTTTTCAAGAGACTGCCCGTTCTTTCCCTCCATAAACAGATTATAGCTTTTCCTCAGTTTACTCATCTTTATTCCGTTCCGGATCATTACAATGACCAGAATCAGAATCAGTATACAAAGCCCCAGGACCAGAATGTCTGAACTGATTCCCGTAAGCTCTTTCAAATTGAAATTTAATAAAAAATCCACTGTCATCCCTCGTTTCTAAAGTCTTGTCTGCTTCCTGCGTAGATCAGGGCGGGAGTCATCTCCCGTCTGATATTGATTTCATCAGGCCCAGAAGCCGGTCCAGTTCGTCCTGTGAGTAGTATTCGATCTCGATTTTCCCTTTATTGGCGTCTTTTTGTCTGATTTCGACTTTCGTGCCAAGAATCTGTTTCATCTGATCTGCAATATTTTCATACAGGGCTTCTCTGGATATGTCTGCCGGGGCTGTGATTTTTCCCTTTTTTGGAGCCAGTATCTGTTTTACAAGTTTCTCCGCCTCGCGCACGCTCAGATTGTGTTCCGCAATCTGCTCTGCCGCCTGTTTTTGTATATCCGGATTTTCGATCGGTATCAGACAACGCGCATGGCCGGTCGTCAGTTTCCCGTCTACGACCATTTTCTGAACTTCTTCCGTGAGTTTCAGAAGCCGCATGGAATTTGTGATGGTTGTCCGGCTCTTGGAAACGCGTTTCGCCACTTCCTCCTGTTTCAGATGGAATTCTTCCAGAAGACGCTTATAAGCCAGGGCTTCCTCGATTGGATTGAGATCCTCGCGCTGGATATTCTCGATCAGCGAGATTTCCATGACTTCCTGATCAGACAGGCTGCGGATGATCACCGGTACTTCCTTCAGGCCTGCGATCTTTGCGGCCCGCCAGCGTCTCTCGCCGGCTATGATTTCGTAATACCCGTTCTTTTCCTGCACGATCAGCGGCTGAATAATCCCATATTGTTTAATGGATTCTGAAAGTTCGTTCAGCCCGTCCTCATCAAAATTCTTTCTGGGCTGCTCTCTGTTTGGCTCCACCTTCGAGAGTTTTACCATAACAACAGAATCTTTCGCGTCTTTTTCTGCTGTAATTCCTTTATTTAACTGTTTTGTGTTTACACCGGAGGGAATCAGGGAATCCAATCCTTTCCCCAGTCCTCCTTTTTTACTCGCCATCCTGTTCTTTTCCCCTTTCAATGACCTCCTGAGCCAGCAGCCGGTAGCTTTCCGCGCCTGTAGATTTGGAATCATACAGGTTTATTGGCAATCCATGGCTCGGAGCCTCGGCCAGACGTACATTTCTCGGAATGATTGTCTTGTAAATGTTTGTATCCAGGTTGTTTTTGACATTTTCCACTACCTGAAGAGACAAATTCGTCCGGGCATCATACATTGTAAAAACAACGCCCTCCATTTTCAGACCGGGATTCAGTCTCTGCTGTACCAGATCGATTGTATACATCAGCTGACTCAGTCCCTCCAGCGCATAATATTCGCATTGAATCGGAACCAGGACAGTATCTGCCGTCGTCATCGCATTTACGGTCAGCATATTGAGAGAGGGAGGACAGTCAATTAAGATAAAATCGTAATCATCACGGATATAATCGACTTCATCTCTCAGGACATATTCCCTCTCATTGATATTCAATAATTCAATCTCTGCGCCAGCCAGATTAACATTGGAACAAATGAGATCCAGATTTTCTATTTGTGTATGGATCAGAGCATCGGAAATAGAGCATTCTCCAAGCATCAATTCATAAACCGTATGCTCATGCTCCGTTTTATCCACGCCAAGACCACTTGTCGTATTTCCCTGCGGGTCCAGGTCAATTGTAAGAACCTTTTTGCCAATTTCAGCAAGACAGGCAGAAAGATTGATCGTTGTCGTTGTTTTTCCCACGCCTCCCTTTTGGTTGGCAATTGCAATTATTCTTCCCATATCATTTCTTCCCTTTCGATATACGAAAGAGTATATCATCTTTTCATACAAATATCCATAGTAAAATGTTTCACGTGAAACATTTTTAATCTTTCAGCGCAGAATGTTTCACGTGAAACATTGAAAGAATCCTATTAGTTACAAAAATTTAATTTGTATAACTTTTCTGTTTGGATTATAATAAGGAATATAAACCTATGGAAAGGGAGACCGATTATGAACAAACACATTAAAAGACTTCTGATGATAGGCGCTGCTTTTACAGGTGGAATGCTTTGTTTTAATAGAATCATAGATTATTTAGCAGAAAGGAATGATGACCTTCCTGTCAAAAACGGAAAATTCTTTAACTGGAAATATGGGGATATCTATTATACAAAAACAGGAAAGGGTTCTCCCATACTTCTTATTCACGATATGACGGTTTCTTCTTCCTCTTATGAATGGAAGAATGTTGTTCGTCTGCTCGCAGAGAATCACAAAGTGTATGCGATTGATCTTCTTGGATGCGGACGTTCTGACAAACCGAACCTGACGTATACCAATTTCCTGTATGTACAGCTTATCAACGAGTTTATTAAAAAAGCCATTGGTAAGAAGACAGATATTATAGCCACTGGGGACTCTTTCTCCTTTGCGCTCATGGCTTCACATATTAATGATGAATATATCGGTAAGATTGTGGGTGTTTCTCCGTGTGATGTGTATGATATGAAGAAAATGCCGGATGAGTTGAATAAAATATTAAAGAGAGTGATTGAGACTCCGATCCTTGGAACGTTTATTTACAATCTGGTAACGTGCAGGCCCAAAATTGTATCGAAAATGGTGAACGAATCCTATTATGATGGTTCAAAAGTCAGTGATGAGTTTATCAAAGCCTACTATAAGGCTGCCAGGAATTATGCCGGCGGCGGAAAATACCTGCTGGCCAGCATTGCAAGTTATTATACCAATATAAATATTATCCCCGCCCTGACCAGTACGGATAAAGAGATTCTTCTCATTGGCGGAAAAAATCATCCTTACATGCATGAGATCATTCATGAGTACACGGAAATCAACGGACACATCAAGGCAGCTTATGTTGAAAAGACTGATTTCCTGCCGCAACTGGAAAGTCCGCTTGAGTTTATCAGTCAGATCAAAAAGTTTATATAAAAAACTTCAAGTTTCTATAATCTAAAGAAAAAAGTCTCACTTTCGTGAGACTTGGGGCAGGGATTCCTTTTACAATGGTTTTTTGGAAGGAATTCCTGCTTTTCTTGGATATTCTTTTGGCGTTCCTCTGTCTTTTCTGATGATGATTAAGGATCTTCCCAGTTCTGAATCCGGAATTTTGTATTTTATAATATCGGAGATTTTTCCTCCCAGAAGGAAGACAGCTCTTTTTGCCTGTTCTATTTCTTCATCAGCATCTGCTGATTTATAGGAAATGAACGAACCTCCGACGGATACGAACGGAAGGCAGTATTCGGATAGTGAAGAGAGGTTTGCAACGGCCCTCGATACACACAAATCAAATGTCTGTCTGTATTCTTTTTTTCTGGCCATTTCTTCCGCGCGTTCATGGACGGCAGTTATTTTTTTCAATCCCAGTTCCCGGATCACATCCTGTAAGAATAAGATTCTTTTATTGAGAGAATCCATCAGGACGATCTCCAGGTCCGGAAAAGCAATTTTCAGAGGAATTCCCGGAAAACCGGCTCCGGTTCCCAGATCCAGCATTTTTTTCTCTGCGAGATCAGGAGCTGCTTTGACCAGACAGAGGCTGTCCAGAAAATGTTTTTCGATGACTTCATCAAACTCTGTAATTGCGGTCAGATTCATCACTTTGTTTTTTTCGATCAGCATTTCATAGTATGTGAGGAATTGCTGTATCTGCTGTTCTGACAATTCTATTTGCAGCTCCTTCAGGCCCTGCCGGAATTTTTCCAAGTTATAATCCATCGTATTTCTCCTCTTTTGTTTTATGCATGAGCTCTGCTTTCGAGATAGACCAGCAGTACGGAGATATCAGCGGGAGAGACGCCTGAGATTCTTGACGCCTGTCCGATGGAGACCGGCTGGTACAGATTCAGTTTCTGCTGTGCCTCGATCCGGAGCCCGCTGATCTGCGTATAATCAAAGTCAGAGGGGAGCTTTTTCTTTTCCAGCTTCTTGAACTGCCGGACCTGCTTCATCTGTCTTTTGATATATCCGTCATACTTGATATTGATATTTACCTGCTCCCGGACTTCATCCGAAAGAGCAGGGCGCTCATGATCGACCGGTGCCAGAAGATCATAGTTCAGTTCCGGTCTGCGAATCAGCTCACACAGGGAAATACCGCTGTTGAGTGTCTGGCTGCCGCATGATGCAAGCAGTTCCTGAACTTCCTTTGTGGCACCCAGATGAACTTTTTCCACACGGCTGATTTCTGCTTCGATCTGTCTGATTTTTTCTTCTACATGTTCATAACGTTCTCTGGAGATCAGTCCGGCTTCATATCCTTTTTTTGTAAGCCGTATATCCGCATTATCCTGACGTAAAAGCAATCTGTATTCTGCCCTGGATGTCATCATCCGGTAAGGCTCATGATTTTCCTTGGTCACCAGATCGTCGATCAGTACGCCGATATAGGATTCCGACCGGTCCAGGATGACCGGTTCCTTTCCGAGAATCTGCATGGCCGCATTCAGCCCCGCGATCAGTCCCTGTGCCGCGGCTTCTTCATATCCGGAGCTTCCGTTGAACTGGCCGCCGCTGAACAGTCCGCGTACGGATTTGAATTCCAGGGAAGGAGAGAGCTGTCTGGGGTTGATGCAGTCATACTCGATTGCGTAGGCATTTCTTACGATTTTTACATGCTCCAGTCCCGGCACCGTGCGGTACATGGCGTACTGGACGTCCTCGGGCAGAGAACTTGACATGCCGCCGATATACATTTCGTTTGTGTGGATCCCCTCCGGCTCGATAAAGACCTGATGCCGGTTTTTGTCCGCAAATTTGACCACTTTATCCTCAATAGAAGGGCAGTAGCGCGGTCCGGTTCCCTCAATCATTCCGGAAAAGAGAGGAGAACGGTCCAGATTGTCCCGAATGATCTCATGTGTCTTTTCATTGGTATAGGTCAGCCAGCAGCTGACCTGATCGATCTGAACACTTTCCGGATCTGTCATAAAAGAGAAAGGAACGATGCGATCATCCCCGAACTGTTCCTCCATTTTTGAAAAATCAACGGAACGTCCGTCGATTCTGGCAGGAGTTCCCGTCTTGAAGCGATACATTTCCACTCCGTTCCGGATCAGGGAATCCGTCAGATGATTGGCCGCCTGCAGACCGTTCGGTCCTGTATGGTTGACGACATCACCATACAGACACCGGGCGTTCAGATAGGTACCGGTACATAAAACAACCGCTTTACAGTAATACTCTGCTCCTGAAACCGTCTTTACGCCTTTTATTTCCTGATTTTCGATAATTAACTCCGAGACCTCTGCCTGCCGGAGAGTCAGATGATCCGTACTCTGCAGCACCCGCCTCATCCGCATGCTGTAATCACCTTTATCTGCCTGCGCCCGCAGCGAGTGCACCGCAGGTCCTTTGGAACGGTTCAGCATTTTGGACTGAATGAAGGTATGGTCGATATTGACTCCCATCTCTCCGCCAAGAGCATCGATTTCCCGCACAAGATGTCCCTTGGAACTCCCTCCGATATTCGGATTGCAGGGCATCATGGCGATACTCTCTATATTGATTGTAAAAATGATCGTATCCAGACCCAGGCGGGCACACGCCAGTGCGGCTTCACACCCGGCATGGCCGGCTCCGACCACACATACATCATAGTTTTCTGTCAGTACAGGCATAATCCAACTCCTCTGTTATTTTCCCATGCAGAATTTTGAAAATATTTCATTTACCAGATCTTCTCCGACGACCTCTCCGATAATGGTGCCAAGTTCATCATACGCACTCATCATATCGATCGTGAGAAAATCCTCCGGCATTCCGTCCCGGATGCTGCCGATCACCATCTGAAGACTTTTTACCGCCTCCGCCAGTGCGTTTTTCTGCCTTGCATTGGTGATATATACTTCATCATTAAAAGAGATTTTTCCGCTGAAGAACATTTCTTCAATCAGCTGTTCCAGTTCTTCGATCCCCCGGCGTTCCTTTGCCGAAATAATCAGACAGGGCTTTTCAAGGACAGAAGCCAGCTGTTCCTTCGTCGTCTTCATTTCCAGATCTGATTTATTCAAAAGAACGATTGCTTTTTTGTCCTGAATAGAAGAAATGATTTCTCTGTCATTCTCATCCAGCTGCGTAGAAGAGTCGACCACATAGATGACCAGGTCCGCTTTGTTCATGTATTCCTTCGAACGTGAAACGCCGATTTTTTCAACAACATCCTCTGTATCGCGTATTCCGGCCGTATCGATGATGTTCAGCCCGACACTTCCGATCTGGATCTGTTCTTCCAGAATATCCCGCGTCGTACCGGCAATCTCCGTGACGATGGCGCGGTCTTCTCCGACAAGAATATTCAGAAGGGATGATTTTCCCGCATTCGGCTTTCCGACAATGACCGTATTGATCCCTTCCTTCAGCATCTTCCCGTTATCGGCAGAATCCAGAAGCTTCTGTGTACGGTTCAGGATATCGTCCATCTTTTCTTCCAGCTCACCGGTATATCCGTCCAGAGAATAGTGCTCCGGATCATCCAGCGCGGACTCGATAAACGCAAGCTCATGCAGCAAGGTCTGACGGATGTCCCTGATCTTCTCCAGGACAGAGCCTTTCAGCTGGCTGACAGAGCTTTTCAGAGCGAGATCATTTTTGGCATTGATCACATCTATGACTGATTCCGCCTGAGAAAGATCGATACGTCCGTTCAGGAAGGCACGTTTCGTAAATTCTCCCGGCTCAGCTGGACGCGCTCCGTACTTCAGCACCGTATCAAGGAGCCTTCTCATGACAAGAATACCGCCATGGCAGTCGATTTCCACTACGTCTTCACAGGTATACGTCTTCGGAGCCCTCATCACCAGGAGAAGTACTTCATCAATGGTTTCCTCTCCATCCATGATATATCCGTAATGAACGGTATGCGATTCCATTTCAGAGACCTTTTTTTCTCCTTTTTTCGGACGGAAAATACGGTCGGCGATCAGAAAGGCTTCCTCCCCGCTGATTCTTACAATACCGATTCCGGAATTTGACATGGCCGTGGCGATTGCTGCTATTGTATCCGTTTTCATATCATTACTCCTGTGTCCCCTAAAAAACAGGTGACGGCAAAGTACCGTCCTCTGCCGTCACCTATCTTCTGTATTTTTTTGGTTCTCTCTTTAATGTGACAACAACGTGCCGGAAAGGTTCTTCACCCTCGCTGTGTGTTGTTACAAAAGAGTCATTCTGAAGAGCTGAATGGATAATTCTTCTCTCAAAAGGATTCATCGGCTCCAGCTCAACATTTCTTTTTGTGCGCTTCACCTTGTACGCAATGTTTCTTGCCAGATTCTCGAGTGTTTCTTTTCTGCGGTTTCTGTAATCTTCTGTATCAAGCTTCACACGAATGTATTCATCATTCTGCTTATTCACAACAAGATTTGTCAGATACTGCAGGGAATCCAGTGTCTGACCACGCTTGCCGATCAGATACTTCATCTCATCCCCTTTCAGCTCCACATCAAAGACATTCTCTTCCTCGCCGGCTTTTACATCGATTTCCACATTCATTTTCATCGCTGAAAAAATCTTTCCGAGGAATTCTCTGATATGATCTTCAAGGCAATATTTTTTACGAACTTTGATCACAGCAGGTTTACTGTTGAAACCCAAAAACCCGCTGCTTCCTTTTTCAATTACTTCATACTCGATCTGGTCGCTTGTCGCGCCAAGTTTTACAAGAGCCTCTGTAATTGCATCATCTACCGTCTTTGCGCTTACTTCGATAAATTCCATGACAATTACCTCCGTAACTATTTTGTATTTCTCTCGTTATATTCTCTTACCTTATTCGCTTTCGCCGCCATGCTTCCTTCTTTAAACTTCTTTCCGTCATTGCTGTAGCCGGAGGATTTTTTAGAAGCAGCATTTGCCTTGTCCGCCATGGTTTTTCTCTTCTGATTGTCAATCTGACGGGCATTGATTCTTGCAGCATTGGAAATGGTCTGTCCGGAAACGCCTTTTTTCTCAATCCGCGCTTTCTCTTTTGCGGCATTCTTCGCTTCATTTTCCTTCACAAGTTTGGCAAGGTCAATCTTGTCCAGACGTTTGTTGATCACGATCTGCTGTACGACACGGATCAGAGCACCGGCGATCCAGTAGATACCGACACCGATCGGAAGGAAGAATACGATGAAGAAGGAATAAATCGGCATGAAATAGTTCATCATCTTCATCTGTGAAGCCATGGCTTCCTGCTGTCCGCCGGCGGAAGCCTGCTGCGGCATCAGTCTGATATTCAAAAACTGAGTAGCGGCAGAAATGATCGGAATCAGGATACCGATCAGAATCAGGAAAAAGTGTCCTTCATGGAAGCTGGTAGAGATCAATACCTTCGGAGAGTATACGATACTTGCTCCCAGGAAGTTATTGAAGTGCTCAACTGCAGACTGTGTGGATGAGATCACATCGGAAAATCCGCTGAACGTCTTTCCGAGAAGCGCCCAGTTATCGGACGTACATTTGTAAAGCACGTCGATGATGGAATCCGCAGTGGCCGTTGCATCCCCGTCAAAATTGAGTGCGATACCGCGGAATACAGAGTTCTTATCCGCAACAGTCGTAAGGAAGTTCTGCATCGTACTTTCATATCCGGTCGTAGCCATGATGTTATTCACCACATCGGTAAAGGTCTCCTTTACGCTGGTTACATATGCCGGAACATTATAGATAACACGATACAGGGGGAACAGAATCAGCAGCTGGATCACCATGAAAATACAGCTTCCGGACGGGTTTACGCCGTATTTTCTGTAAATTGCCTGCGTCTCTTCATTCATCGCCTGCACAGATACGGAGTCTCTTCTGTTTTTATACTTCTTCTGAACAGCCTGAATCTCCGGATTCATGATCTGTGACATCTTTGAGAACTTCTGCTGCTGATAGGTAAGCGGAAGCAGACACAGATATACAACGATCGTAAAGATGATGATTGTCAACGCAATATTCTGAATGTTAAACGCATTATTCAGAAGAACATAGATCCCATTCATCAAATAGCCAAGCGCTTTTGCGATCGGACCCAGCACCCGGAACATCCCGCTGTTGCTCTGTGTCAGCACGAATAAAAATTCCATTCTCTGATAATCCTCCTATTATCACGGAACCGGATCATAACCGCCTTTTGAGAAAGGATTGCAGCGCAATACTCTCCATGCCGCAAGCGCTCCTCCCTTGAAAGCCCCGTACTTTTGCACGGCTTCCAGTCCATAGCAGGAGCACGACGGAAAATAAGGGCATTTTGTCATCTTGGCAGGAGATATCGCTTTCTGGTAAAACCTGATTAAAAATATGAGTACTTTTTTCATACCTGTTTAATCATCTCTCTCTCTTGAGGTTCCGTCTTTTTTCGATTCTACTATTTTGTGAAGATTTCCCAAGTGCAGCAGTGCAGAATTGATTTCATGATATGATGCATTTTTGGCACCCGCTCTTGCGACGACTACAATATCCCAACCACTATGGAACATCTCTTCATGCAGTCTGTAGCTTTCTCTTAATAATCTCGTAACATGATGTCTGACCACGCTGTTCCCCACTTTTTTGCTCACGGAAATACCAAGCCGGTTTTTTCCGGACGGATTCGGGATCACATACATGACCAGCAGTCTGTTCGCATAGGACTTCCCGTTTCTGTAAACCTTCTGAAAATCCCTGTTTTTCTTTAATGATTCTGAAAATATCATATCTTTTCCATCATAAAAGAAAGACCACTAAAAAATGTGGCCTAAGCTGATAATTTCTTTCTTCCCTTTGCTCTTCTTGCAGCCAATACTTTTCTTCCGCCTGCTGTGCTCATTCTCTTTCTGAATCCATGCACTTTGGATCTCTGTCTTTTCTTCGGCTGATAAGTCATTTTCATCTCAGATACACCTCCATTTCTTATACTGCATCATTTCAGATAATAGCAAAAATAGATAACAGAGTCAAGCATAATTAATTATTTTCCAAAAATAAGCGTTATTTGGCCCATATTCGCGTTTTTACGTATTTATCCTCAGTATCGATTATTTAACTTATCATTGAAAATAAGGGAAATTTGAGGTATTATAGACAGTAAGAGACTTTCGCTTATTTTAAAATAATACCACCGGCTCTGATATACAAAAGAACGGAGATCATATATGGAAGAAGTTGAAAAAAAATGGGAGGAGATACTCCTGAAAGTAAAAGAAGAGCATGAGCTCACCGATGTTTCTTTTAACACCTGGCTCAAACCGCTCAGGATATTTTCGATCCAGAACGGACGGATCTATATCCTTCTGCCCAGTGAACACGAACAGATGGGACTGTCCTATATCACCAAACGGTATTACCTTCCGCTGAAGGTTGCGATCGCGGAGGTGACCGGCACGGACTATGAGATCGAATTTATTTTACCGGACCAGACCAAAAATATTGTGAAGCACCGTCCCAGGAAAACAGCCACCACAGAAGAAGCGGAGAAATCAAATTTGAACCCGAACTATACCTTCGATACCTTTGTCGTCGGAAATAATAACCGGTTTGCCCACTCCGCGGCTCTCGCTGTGGCCGAAGCGCCCGGTGAAAATTATAATCCTCTTTTTATCTACGGAGGCGTGGGGCTTGGAAAGACACACCTGATGCATTCGATTGCCCACTTTATCCAGGAGGTGCATCCGGAGCTCAGAGTTCTTTATGTTTCTTCCGAGACTTTTACGAATGAACTGATCGAGTCCATCCGTAACGGCAATACCACGGCCATGACGAAGTTCCGCGAGAAGTACAGAAGTATTGATGTGCTCCTCATCGATGATGTTCAGTTCATTATCGGTAAAGAGAGCACACAGGAAGAGTTTTTCCATACCTTCAATGAACTGCATGTGGCCAAGAAACAGATCATTATCTCCAGTGACCGTCCGCCGAAGGAGATGGAGACACTGGAGGAACGGATCCGCTCCCGGTTCGAATGGGGACTTCTGGCAGATATCGGATCGCCCGATTACGAAACCCGCATGGCTATTCTCCGCAAGAAAGAAGAAGAGATCGAAGGGTTTGATCTGGACGATGAGATTCTGAACTATATTGCCATCAACATCAAGTCCAATATCCGGGAACTGGAGGGGGCCCTGAATAAGCTCATTGCTTTTTCCAACCTGGAAAAGCGGGAGATCACCATGCAGGTCGCTGTCAAGGAGCTGCAGAATATCATTTCCCCGGATAAGCCGCGTGAGATCACTCCGCAGCTGATCGTGGAAGTGATCTCGGAGCATTTCGGTATCTCTGTGGACCAGATCATGTCGAAGTCCAGAAGCAGTGATATTGCCAAACCGAGACAGATTGCCATGTATCTGTGCAAGAATATGACAGATCTGCCGCTGAATTCCATCGGACAGCTTCTGGGAGGCAGAGACCACTCCACCGTTGTGCATGGAATCAAGAAGGTGAATGACGAAATAAGTTCCGATAAAACATTTTCTCAGACAGTTGAAACGATCCGGAAGAAGATCAATCCGAACTAGTTTCTTCCTTATATAATAGGCAGGTAATATGAGCTGATAGCGATGTTATCAACTCCGAAAAGTTTATAAGTTGTTCATGGAAGATAATTGCGTTGATAAGTAACCGATATCCTGTTGATTCAGATGTTTATATTCTCATGAAATTGTGGATGATGTGAAAAACTGCTTTCAGAAAATCTTGAGCTGCCGTATCCGGCATCACACCTGAACTTCATTATCCACCTTCCGGAAAACTTTTTCCAACTCTTATCTTGAATGCTTCCACATTCATCCTGCAGCTTATCCCATGTCTGAAAGCATTTATTTTCGGGACTTTCCGGCAGTTATAAACATTTGCACAGCGCCTAATAAGAATACTTAGAAAAACATTTTATTTATTATATCGATTTCTCAGACTTGTACCTGAAAGGAGTTTATTCACATTATGAAAATCATCTGTTCAAAGGCTAATCTGTTAAAAGGTGTTAATACAGTTCTGAAAGCTGTACCCACGAATACGACCATGGATATTTTAAAATGTATTCTGATCGATGCCTCCGCGAATGAGATAAAGTTTACCGCAAATGATATGGAGCTTGGAATCGAGACGATTGTTGAAGGTGAGATTGTCAAGAGGGGAATGATTGCTCTGGACGCCAGGTTCTTTTCTGAGATTGCAAGAAAGCTTCCGGAAAATGACGTTACGATCGAAACGGATCAGAATATGAATACCCTCATCACGTGTGAGAGAGCGAAATTCAATATCGCGGGAAGAGCAGGAGATGATTTTTCCGGTCTTCCCTATATTGAAAAGAATGATCATATTACGATTTCCCAGTTTACACTGAAGGATGTCATCCGCCAGACGATTTTTTCCATTGCGGATAATGAGAATAACAAGCTCATGACAGGTGAACTTTTTGATATTAATGAGAATACCCTTCGGGTCGTATCTCTGGACGGACACCGGATTTCCATCCGCAACATCGAGCTGAAGGAGAATTACGAACCGAGAAAACTGATCGTTCCCGGAAAGACACTGCAGGAAATCAGCAAGATCCTGACCGGGGAAGCAGAAGATCCTGTGAACATCTTTTTCACGGATAATCTGATGCTGTTTGAGTTCGATCAGACGAAGGTAGTATCCAGACTGATCGAAGGAAAATATTTCAGCATTGATCAGATGCTTTCTTCGGACTATGAGACCAGGGTCAGAATCAACAAAAGAGAGTTCCTGGAGTGTATAGACCGTGCGACGCTGCTCGTTCGCGAGGGAGACAAGAAGCCGATCATCATGGATATCGGAGATACGGGGATGAAACTTATGATCCAGTCCGCAGTCGGTTCGATGGATGAGGATCTGGCAATCGAGAAAGAGGGAAAGGATATCCTCATTGGATTTAACCCGAAGTTCTTCATGGATGCTCTGCGTGTGATTGACGATGAGGAAGTCGTTCTGTATATGGTCAATCCGAAGGCTCCCTGTTTTATCAAGGATGAGGATGAGACTTATATCTACCTGATTCTTCCCGTGAACTTCAATCCGGCATCGGTGAATCGGTAAGGAGCGGACGCGTATGGAGACAATTTATATCAAAGATGATTTTATAAAACTCGGGCAGGCGATGAAGCTGGCCGGCTGTGTCGGAAGCGGGGTAGACGCGAAGATGGTCATTCAGGATGGTCTTGTGGAAGTGAATGGCGAGGTGGATACCCGCCGCGGAAGAAAATTGACGGAAGGTGATGTGTTTACCTTTCAGGGAGAAAGTTTTCAGATTGCAAAATGATCATAAAATCACTGGAACTAAAGAATTTTCGTAATTATAATGATTTGAACATATCTTTTGATGCCGGGACAAATATTTTGTACGGCGATAATGCGCAGGGCAAAACAAATGTGCTGGAATCCCTGTACCTGAGCGCGACTACCAAATCCCACAAGGGGAGCAAAGACCGGGAGATGATCCGGTTCGGAGAAGAGGAAGCGCATATAAGGACCGTGATTCTGAAGAACGGGACGGAGCATCAGATCGATCTTCATCTGAAAAAAGCGGGATCCAAAGGGATTGCCGTGGACCGTGTGCCCATCCGGCGCGCGGGAGATCTTTTCGGTCTGATCAATATTGTATTTTTTTCTCCGGAGGATCTCAATATCATCAAGGACGGTCCTTCGAAGCGCAGGCGTTTTCTGGATATGGAGCTTTGTCAGCTGGACCGGATCTACCTGGATGATCTGACGAAATACAATAAGATCCTTCGTCAGAGAAATCAGCTGCTGAAGGATCTGTATTTCAGGCCGGATCTGTCGGAGACACTTCCGGTATGGGATGAACAGCTGGTCCATTATGCGGCGAAGATCATTGACAGAAGAATGCGCTTCGTCCGTGAGCTGAATGAAATCGTGGCCGGGATTCACGCAAAGATATCCGGGGAAAAAGAGAATATGCTGCTTTGTTATGAACCTTCCTGTGAAACCGGTGATCTGATGAGGGCTGTCACGGAGGCGCTGCAGAAGGATAAAAAGAGCGGCATGACTTCCGTTGGTCCGCACAGAGATGATATTTCTTTTCTGGTTAACGGCACAGACATCAGAAAATACGGGTCGCAGGGACAGCAGAGGACATCTGCCTTATCCCTGAAGCTTGCGGAGATTGAGCTGGTAAGGGACATTATTCATGATAAGCCGGTGCTGCTTCTGGATGACGTTCTGTCTGAGCTTGACAGCAGCAGACAGAAGTTTCTTCTGGACAGCATGGATAGTATACAGACAATGATCACATGTACGGGACTGGATGAATTCGTGAAAAACCGTTTTCACATCAACCGGGTCTTTTATGTGAAGGACGGACATGTGAGCGAGACGAAAAGCTTTGAAGAATAAGAAATTTAGGAGGAAATAGATGACTACAGAAATGAGTACAGAATACGGCGGAGATCAGATTCAGATCCTTGAAGGGCTGGAAGCAGTCCGCAAGAGACCGGGTATGTATATCGGAAGCACATCTTCCAGAGGACTGCATCACCTGGTATATGAGATCGTTGATAATGCCGTGGATGAGGCGCTGGCCGGTTACTGTTCTGAGATTGAAGTGTCGATCAATGCGGATGAGACGATCACAGTAAAAGATAACGGACGGGGAATCCCGGTGGATATCAATCATAAGGCAAAAAAACCAGCTGTGGAGGTCGTATTTACTGTACTGCATGCGGGCGGAAAGTTCGGCGGAGGAGGTTATAAGGTATCCGGAGGTCTGCACGGTGTGGGCGCTTCGGTCGTCAATGCTCTTTCAAACTGGCTGGAGGTACAGGTTTACAGAGACGGCCATGTTTACCAGCAGCGTTATGAAAAAGGACATACCATGTATGATCTGAAGATCGTGGGTGACTGTGATCCGGAACAGACAGGGACCATCGTAACTTTTTCACCGGACGGAAGTATCTTTGAGGAGACTGTCTATGATTATGATGTGTTAAAACAGCGTCTTCGCGAGATGGCTTTTCTGACCAAAAATCTGAAGATCACACTGGTGGACAGAAGAACAGACCCCGAAAGAAAAAATGTCTTTCATTATGAGGGAGGCATTAAGGAATTTGTTCAGTATCTGAATAAGAGCAAGGAATCCCTCTACAGTGATGTGATTTACTGTGAAGGAGAGAAGGACGGCGTCTATGTAGAGGTCGCCATGCAGCACAACGATTCCTACAATGAGTCTACCTTCAGTTTTGTAAATAATATCACAACGCCGGAAGGCGGTACCCATATGGCAGGGTTCAGAAATGCCCTGACCAAGACGTTCAATACCTATGCCAGAACGAATAAACTGCTGAAAGATACCGAGGCAGCTCTTTCCGGAGAGGATATCCGTGAGGGACTGACCGCAATCATAAGTGTAAAGATATCGGAACCCCAGTTTGAGGGGCAGACGAAGCAGAAGCTGGGAAACAGTGAGGCGAGAGGCGCCGTGGACAGTGTGGTAAGTGAACAGCTCACCTGGTATCTGGAGCAGAATCCGGCTGTCGCGAAGACGATCTGTGAGAAATCTCTTCTGGCCCAACGCGCGAGAGAGGCAGCGAGAAAAGCCAGAGAGCTGACCAGAAGAAAAACCGCTCTGGAAGGAATGTCTCTTCCCGGAAAACTGGCAGACTGTTCCGATAAGGATCCGAAGAACTGTGAGATTTTTATCGTCGAGGGCGATTCGGCCGGCGGTTCCGCCAAGACAGCAAGAAGCCGGGCAACGCAGGCGATCCTGCCGCTTCGCGGAAAGATCCTGAATGTGGAAAAGGCACGTCTGGACCGTATCTACAGCAATGCGGAGATCAAAGCCATGATCACGGCATTCGGAACGGGCATTCATGAGGATTTTGATATCAGTAAACTCCGTTATCACAAGATTATCATCATGACGGATGCTGATGTGGACGGAGCGCATATCAGTACGCTGATGCTGACATTTATTTACCGGTTCATGCCGGAACTGATCAGACAGGGATATGTTTATCTGGCGCAGCCGCCTTTGTATAAGCTGGAAAAGAATAAAAAGGTATGGTACGCGTACAGTGATGAACAGCTGAATCAGATTCTTGCCGAGGTCGGACGTGATTCGTCCAATAAGATCCAGCGTTATAAAGGACTGGGTGAGATGGATGCGGAACAGCTTTGGGAGACGACAATGGATCCGGAGCGGCGTGTGCTCCGCCGTGTGACGATCGATGAGGATCAGTCCGCCGAGATCGATCTGACTTTTACGACTCTGATGGGAGATAAAGTAGAACCCAGAAGGGAATTTATCGAGGCAAACGCAAAGTATGTGAAGATGCTGGACATCTGATATACGCTCCGCGGAATGTCCTGCCGGAGCGGGATGCAATAAAGCACTTGGAAAGGAAAACGACAGATGGATGATAAGATTTTTGACCAGATCAATGAGGTCGATCTGAAGAAGACAATGGAAAGCTCGTACATTGATTATGCTATGAGTGTCATTGCTTCCAGAGCGCTTCCGGATGTTCGGGACGGATTAAAGCCGGTTCAGCGCCGGGTCCTTTATTCCATGATCGAATTGAATAATGGTCCGGATAAACCACACCGAAAATGTGCCCGTATCGTTGGTGATACCATGGGTAAGTATCATCCCCACGGAGACAGTTCGATTTATGGGGCTCTGGTCAATATGGCACAGGATTGGTCTACGCGTTATCCATTGGTGGATGGTCACGGAAACTTTGGTTCTGTGGATGGAGACGGAGCAGCCGCCATGCGTTATACAGAGGCGAGACTCAGCAGGATTTCCATGGAAATGCTGGCGGATATCAACAAAGACACAGTTGATTTCATGCCGAACTTTGATGAGACGGAAAAAGAGCCGACCGTACTTCCATCCAGATATCCCAATCTTCTGGTGAACGGAACGACCGGAATTGCCGTCGGAATGGCGACAAATATTCCGCCGCACAACCTCCGGGAGGTAATCGGAGCGGTCGTTAAGATCATTGATAACCGTATTGATGAGGACAGAGATACATCCATCGAAGAGGTCATGGATATTGTGAAAGGTCCGGATTTTCCTACCGGAGGCATGATTCTCGGAAGGAACGGAATCGAAGAAGCCTACCGGACCGGACGGGGAAAGATCCGGGTACGCGCAGTCACGGACATTGAGCCGATGCAAAACGGGAAGAACCGGATCGTTGTCAGCGAACTTCCCTACATGGTGAACAAAGCCCGCCTGATTGAAAAGATTGCGGATCTGGTGAAGGAAAAAAGAGTAGATGGCATCACGGACCTGAGAGATGAGTCGGACCGTCAGGGCATGCGGATCTGCATCGAGCTGAGAAAAGATGTCAATCCGAATGTCATACTGAATCAGCTTTTCAAGCATACGCAGCTGCAGGATACATTCGGAGTCATCATGCTCGCCCTGGTGAATAATGAGCCGAAAGTCCTGAATCTGGCTGATATGCTCAAGTATTATCTGCTTCATCAGGAGGATGTTGTCAGAAGGCGTACAAGGTATGAGCTGAATAAAGCGGAAGAGCGCGCCCATATTTTACAGGGATTACTGATTGCGCTGGATCATATTGATGAAGTCATTTCCATCATCCGCGGAAGCCGGACGACACAGGAGGCAAAAGAAAAGCTCATGGAGCGGTTCGCTCTTTCGGACGCGCAGTCACAGGCCATTGTTGATATGCGTCTTCGTGCTCTGACAGGTCTGGAAAGAGAGAAGCTGGAAGGAGAATATAAGGAGCTGATGGCGAGGATCGCTGAATTAAAAGAGATCCTTGCGGATGAGAAGAAACTGCTTGGCGTCATTAAAGAGGAAATCTCCGTGATTGCCGAGAAGTTCGGCGACGAAAGACGTACTTCCATCGGCTTTGATGAGTATGATATTTCCATGGAGGATATGATCCCTGTGACCAGTACGGTCATCGCCATGACCAGACTGGGATATATCAAGCGGATGAGTGCGGATAATTTCCGCGCGCAGCACCGCGGAGGCCGCGGAATCAAGGGAATGGACACCATCGGAGAGGATTATATCGAAGAGCTGTTCATGACGACTTCCCATCATTTCCTGCTTTTCTTCACGAATCTTGGAAAAGTATACCGGATGAAAGCTTATGAGATTCCGGAGGCCAGCCGGACTTCACGGGGAACGGCCATCATCAATCTGCTTTCTCTGATGCCGGGTGAAAAAATCACAGCAGTGATTCCGATCAAGGACTATAAAGAGGCAGAAAACTGGTTCCTGTTTATGGCTACCAGGAACGGAATCGTCAAGAAGACTTCGCTCGCAGAGTACGCGAACGTCCGGAAAACAGGTCTTACGGCCATCATTCTCCGGAAAAATGACGAGCTGATCGAAGTGAAGTTTACAGATAATCATAAAGATATCCTGCTCGTTACGAAGTTCGGCCAGTGCATCCGCTTCCATGAAACGGATGTAAGAAGAACCGGACGTGTTTCCATGGGCGTGATCGGCATCAATCTTTCCGAGGGAGATGAGGTCGTAGGCATGCAGCTGGATGTACAGGGCAGGTGCCTTTTGATCGTTTCCGAAAAGGGACTCGGAAAACGGACGCTCATAGATGACTTTACTCCGCAGTTCCGCGGCGGAAAAGGCGTGAAATGCTATAAGATCACGGAAAAGACCGGAAATATTGTCGGCGTGAAGGCAGTGGAAGATCATAATGAGATTATGATCATAACCACGGAAGGAATCATTATCCGCATGAAGGTCGATGATATCTCTGTTCTCGGAAGGATTACTTCCGGCGTGAAACTGATCAATCTGACGGACAATGTATCGGTTGCCAGCATCACGAAAGTGAAGGAAGATGAAACGCTGAGTGAAGAGGAACAGGAACCTGAGCAGGAGAAATAGGATATGAGGGAACTTCATGTAAGTGAGATCACGGAAAATATAAGGGAAATGTGTATCGAGGCGAACCATTTTCTGACCAGAGACATGGATGCGGCTATGAAAAACGCTGTTGATACAGAACAATCCGGTCTTGGGAAAAAAATCCTTCTTCAGTTACAGGACAACCTGAAGATTGCGGGGGAGGAAATGATTCCCATCTGTCAGGATACAGGAATGGCTGTGTTTTTCATTGAGATCGGCCAGGAGGTGCATCTGACGGGAGGGGATTTTACAGAAGCGGTCAATGAGGGAGTCCGCAGAGGATATGAAGAGGGATACCTGCGAAAATCCGTTGTGCGGGATCCCCTGATCCGGGAAAATACGAAGGACAATACTCCCGCAGTGATCCACACGGAGATCGTCCCGGGCGATCAGGTAAAAATTACCATTGCGCCAAAGGGATTCGGCAGTGAAAATATGAGCCGTATCTTCATGCTGAAGCCGGCAGACGGAATCGAAGGAGTCAAAAATGCTATTCTCACGGCGGTGAAAGACGCCGGACCGAATGCCTGCCCGCCGATGGTCGTCGGTGTCGGAATCGGAGGAACCTTTGAAAAGTGCGCGATCCTGGCGAAAAAAGCGCTGACCAGGAGCGTTGACAGCCATTCGGAGATTCCCTATGTCAGAGAACTGGAAGAGGAAATGCTTGAAAAAATCAACCGTCTCGGCATCGGTCCGGGAGGATTGGGAGGAACGACCACAGCTCTTGCGGTCAATATCAACACATACCCGACGCATATTGCGGGACTTCCGGTCGCAGTCAACATATGCTGCCATGTGAACCGTCATGCCGTCAGAGTGATCTGACAGATGACAGAGAACATCTGCCAACAGGAGGAAAAGTCATGGATAAACACATTCAGACTCCAATTACAGAGAAAACGACGGCCGGTTTAAAGGCAGGCGATTACGTTTATATTACCGGAACTCTCTATGTGGCCCGGGATGCGGCTCATAAGCGGATGATGGAGGCTCTGGAAGAGAACCGGGAACTTCCGATCGATATCAGAAACGCGGCGATTTATTATATGGGTCCTTCTCCTGCCAGAGAAGGCCGTCCGATCGGCTCTGCCGGTCCGACCACGGCCAGCCGGATGGATAAGTATGCCCCCACTCTTCTGGATCTTGGCCAGAAGGCGATGATCGGAAAGGGAAAGCGCACAAAAGAAGTCATCGACGCGATTGTCCGCAACAAGGCGGTTTATTTTGCGGCCATCGGCGGTGCGGGTGCTTTTTTATCAAAATGCATCGTGAAATCAGAGATCGTCTGTTATGAAGATCTTGGGGCTGAGGCGATCCGAAAGATCGAAGTAAAAGATTTTCCGGTCATCACAGTGATTGATGCAGAAGGAAATAATCTCTACGAGACAGCCGTGAAAGAATACTGTACGATGGAATAAAAAAAATGTAAGGTCTTTGGAAGAAATTCGGGCCTTACATTCTTTTTTTTAAGAAATTATTAATAATATCATAGAACTTAATGAAGCTTTTTCTTTTAAAATAAAAAACACTATATAGGAATACATTTCAAGGGGGGATCCTGATTTGAAAGCAATCAGAAAAAGAAAAAAATTAATTATTGTGCTGATTATTATTGCAGCAGTGATTGCCGGTCTGATACTTTTTGCCAAAAATAAGCTCAGACAGGTGGCAGAACAGTCGAACCGGATTGAAATCGAGACGATTGAAAAGAGAGATCTGTCCGATTTTATTTCTCTGACAGGAAAAGTGAGCGGGGAGTCAAACAAAAATTATTCCTCTTCCGCCGCGGCGGAGATTGAACAGGTGAACGTTGCCGTGGGTGATGAGGTTCATGAGGGAGATGTTCTGGCAGTTTTGAAGAAGGATTCGATCCAGTCACAGATCGATCTGATTGAGAAATCCATGTCTGACGCAGCTGCGCTGAATGAAAATCAGTCCATGCTGAATCAGCATGCGCTGGATCTGGCGATCGCAGACCAGAAAAACCAGCTGGCTGCCGCGGGACAGGCAATCAGTGATGCTGAGGCAAGTTATAATTCCATCCTGAATACGATGAACGATCTGAATGGCCGGATTTCTTCGCTGACGGATCAGATGAATGAGGTTCAGCCGGAACCGGTCGATGAAGAAGCGGTAAAAGCTTCTGTCAGTCAGGAGGGCCTGACAGAGGATAAATACGCAGAAGCTGTCGCGAAAGCGCTGGAAGAAGCGGCAAAAAAAGCGGAAGAAAATGTACAGGCGAAAAGAGCAGAGTTTGCCGGACAGATTGAAGTACTGCAGGAGCAGCTTGCGGAAGCACAGGCTTCCGAGCCGGCCGCAGCACAGGCGCTCAATGAAGCAAGGAACAATTACAATTCGATAAAAGCAACCACAGATGAGGCGATTTATTCCGCCCGGAACACCGTGAATATTCAGAAATATTCGAAGACAGACAATACGGAAACCAAAACTCAGCTGGAAGAACTGTATGATCAGCTGGCAAATTGTACGATTACAGCCCAGGCAGGCGGAATCGTAACGGCGGTAAATGTGTCTGCGGGAGATGTCAACACACCAAATGCTGTTTTGATTTCTGTAGAAAGCAAGGACAAGCTGATGATGACTGCATCGGTAGATGAGAAGGATATTCTGAAACTTCAGGAGGGAATGAAAGCAGCCGTTACTTCCGATGCGTTGGAAAATCAGGAAATAAGCGGTGTCATTTCAAAAGTTATCAGAGTATTCGGCGGGTCTGCCGCTCCGGCTGAAAGTAGTGACAGCAGCGCGGCTGCAGCCGCAGGCGGATTTTCGGTACAGATTGAACTGGCGGATTGTGAATTGTTAAGCGGTATGACCGCGAAGGCAAAGATCACACTTACGGATCAGTCAAATGTCCTGTGTGTTCCCTATGATCTGGTACAGAAAGATGAGAGCGGAGCTTCTTATGTACTCTGCGCCGAGCAAAATGATGACGGAACCTATACAGCGGTCCGCAAAAACATTACACCGGGTGATGAAATCAATTATTACGTCATTGTAAAGGACGGAGATGTCAAAGAAGGAGATTATATCATCATGGACTTCTCGGTTTCAGAGGGAGATGTTTTTGAGGCAGATCTGTTCTCAGAAGAAACGGAAAATGGGGAAAATGGCGGTACCGGTGATGCCGGAAGTGAGGAATCGGCAGGCTGAGTCTTTGGAAAATGAGTTGCAGGAGGACGATATGTCAGTGGAACCATTGATCAGAATGGAACATATTGTAAAAAGATATTATATCGGACAGCCCAATGAGCTGGAAATCCTTCACGGCCTGAATCTTTCGGTTCATGAAGGTGAGTTTGTAGCAATCGTGGGCGAGTCCGGATCCGGCAAGAGTACGCTGATGAATATTATAGGCATTCTGGACCGGCAGACAGAAGGAGAATACTATCTGGAAGGTCAGGATGTCAATCTGATGGACGATACACGCCGAAGTGAAGTGAGAAATAAAAAAATAGGATTTGTTTTCCAGAATTTTAACCTGATTCCTCGGGCAAACGCATTGAAAAATGTGACGCTGCCTCTGATGTACAGTGAAGAGAAAATAAAAGACACAAAGGAACGCGGCATGAGGATGCTGGAACTTGTGGGGATGTCGGACCGGGCAGATCACAGGCCAAACGAGCTTTCCGGCGGACAGAAACAAAGAATTGCCATCGCCCGCGCTATGATCAATGATCCTTCGATCATCCTTGCGGATGAGCCGACGGGAGCCCTGGATTCTCAGACCGGCCATATGATCATGGATATTTTTCACAGACTTCATGAGGAACAGAAAAAAACAGTAGTCCTGATCACACATTCACGTGAGCTTGCATCTGAAACACAGCGTATTATTACTCTGAATGACGGGAAAATTGTTTCGGATGTCCGGGGAGGTGAACGCTGATGCTTGTTGAGAATATTAAAGAAGCTCTGCAGAATCTTGCCGGCAATAAGATGCGTTCTCTGCTCACCATGCTGGGTATTATTATCGGAATCACAGCAGTGATTACGATCACCACGATCGGAACCTCGATTAAAAGCACGCTGAACGCTACGTTCAATTCGCTGGGGGGCAATGCCATTACCGCGTATGTGGAGGCAATCTATCCGGAGAGTGAAGAGGACTGGGCCGGATGGGAATATCCGGAGATGAAAAAAGAAGATTATCTGACGCAGGAAATGCTTGACGAACTGCAGAGTACCTATCCGGATGAAGTGGCAGGAATGATCTTTACTGCAGAAGCCGGGCAGGGACAGATCTATGAAAGCAGTGACCGGTATGCAAATGTCTACGTCCAGGGAGTGACTGAGAACGAGCTGGAGTTCAGAAGGCTGAAACTCCTGCGGGGAAGGAATCTCACAAAAGAAGATATCCTGAAGAAAAAGAGTGTGTGCCTGATTTCGGATATGATGGCAGCAAACTACTTCAAGGGAAAGAATCCCATCGGAGAGCAGATCATTTTCAACCGGGAAGATGGATATGCTTATAACTTTACCGTAATCGGCGAGTACGAATACAGCGCAGCTGTCTTC
Organism: uncultured Lachnospiraceae bacterium; assembly: GCA_946546945.1. Classification (GTDB taxonomy): domain Bacteria; phylum Bacillota; class Clostridia; order Lachnospirales; family Lachnospiraceae; genus Eubacterium_I. Next base: position 1,258 of record CAMNOU010000027.1, on the reverse strand, counting down.
GGCAGGCAGGATACATCCATTCCGGAAAAAGACAGACTGACTTACCTGTACATTCCGGTATCCACAGCCGTGGAAATGTCGGGAGAAGAAATCACGGGATATGACTACGTGAACATTCTTTTGCAGAATGGAGCAGATTCAGAACTTGCAAAGAGCGAGATTGATACATTTTTCGAAGAGAAATATGCGGACAATCCAAAATGGCATGTAGAAACCTACAGTTCTGCATCTGAGATGGGAATGATCAACACCGTAATCAACATCGTTACAGTGGCGATTTCCTTTATTGCGGCCATTTCACTGGTTGTCGGAGGCGTCGGTGTTATGAACATCATGCTTGTATCGATCACAGAGCGCACGAAAGAAATCGGAATCCGCAAAGCCCTCGGAGCCAAGAACAAGGCGATTCAGCAGCAGTTTCTGATCGAATCCACCGTGTTATGCATGATTGGCGGAACCATCGGAATCCTGTTTGGCATCCTGCTCGGCATCCTTCTCGGGAAAGTAGCCATGATGTTTATCAACAGTTATTATTCAGACTACGCGAACCTGATCGTATTCAATGTTCATCCATCCGGACTGGCCATCGTTCTGTCTGTAGGATTCTCCATGATCATCGGCATCTTCTTCGGTTCCTATCCGGCGAAGAAAGCCGCACAGATGGAAGTCATCGATGCGCTGAGATATGAATAAAAAATGTGCGGGTCCCGCCGGAGCGGGACCTGAACATACCCAATTGGAACGCGGCAAGAATACTTTCCGGAAATTGAAAAAATCAGTTGACAAACACGTTTGAATTTAGTATATTATTATATGCGTTACGGCGCAGACAACTTTATAAAATGATATGGAGAAATACTCAAGTGGCTGAAGAGGCGCCCCTGCTAAGGGTGTAGGTCGTTCACGCGGCGCGAGGGTTCAAATCCCTCTTTCTCCGTATTTTTTTATCTGAAAAAAGACTGAAAATCACTTCTTAAAAAAGTTGAAAAAAAGTTGAAAAAAGTTGTTGACAAAGGCGTGCGAACGTGATATTATAATCTGGCTGTCGCAAGAGAGCACAGCAAAGAACCTTGATAATTGAACAGTGAAATAACCTTGAAAGATTTTGAGAAATTTTTTGAGAACAGCAATCGATAAGATTGCGCAACCTAAACAGTAAATGTTTAACGAAGCAAAGAATCAGCCAGTTCTGATTCTGAGCACAAACTTTTTATGAGAGTTTGATCCTGGCTCAGGATGAACGCTGGCGGCGTGCTTA
>CAMNOU010000026.1 GCA_946546945.1 uncultured Lachnospiraceae bacterium | reverse complement strand
CGGACAAACGGTTTTCAAGACCGCCTCGTTATGACCACTTCGATATCTCTCCAAAGATGAGCACTTCAAATCAGTGCACAAATAATTATACCTTTTTCTCATCTTTATGTCAACACATTATTTTGAGTTTTCGCAAAAAATTTTCTGCCGTTACCAGATCTTCCGGTGTTGTAATCTTGATATTCTCATAAGCGCCTTCAAAAAGCTTTACCGGATGGCCGAGCATAGCTTCCACTACCATGGCATCATCGGTAATATTTCCCGGATCAGTCCGGTGATACAATTGTTCATAAGCCTCTTTGATCAACGGGAAGGAAAATACCTGGGGCGTCTGAATCTGCCATACATAATTCCTGTCCGGTGTTTCTCTGACAAAGCCGTGCTCATCGACAATCTTAATGGTGTCCTTGACCGGCATTCCGGCCGCGCACGCCTGATATTCTTCCACACAGGCTTTTGCGCGTTCCAAAATCTGCGCATTCAGAAAAGGTCTCGCGCCATCATGGATATAAACATAGTCACAATCCCCGACCGCGCTCAGTCCGCGATATACAGAATCATATCGTTCCTTCCCTCCGCAGACAATAGCGGATACCCCCTGCAGCTGATACTTTTCAATGATTTCAGTCTGACAGTACTCAATCCAGTCTTTTGATACCACCAGGACCACCGCATCCATAAAGCTGTTTTCAAACTGTCTGAGTGTATAATACAGAATCGGCTTCCCCGCTATTTCAAGATACTGCTTTGGCATCTCGCTGTGCATACGAGAACCGCTGCCTCCGGCAACAATGACTGCTGCGTGTTTTGCTTTTTCCATAAATGCCTCCCGGCAAAAAACAGTTCGCCCTTTTTTATCGTTCTCCCAGTTTCAGATTCGGCACCGCATTCAGATCCCATCCATGCCGGGTCCCGCCGAGATATTCATAGTAAGCAGCGGCTCCGATCATAGCCGCATTATCGGTACACAGGATTGGGGACGGATGGTAGAAAGAGACGCCTCTTTTCTCACAGGCCGCCCGCATGCTTTCCCTCAGGACACTGTTGGAAGCGACTCCCCCGGCAATTGCAAATTTTTCCGCATGATATTCCTGTACAGCATGCATGGCATGTTCAACCAGCACATCAACGACTGCTTTCTGAAAAGAAGCGGCAATGTCTTCCGGAATGATTTCGATGTTTTTCATTTTACATCCGTTGATATAATTCAGGACGGCAGATTTCACACCGCTGAAGCTGAAATCATAGGGGTTATCCGCTACTTTTGCTCTCGGAAACGCAATGGCTCCGGCGTTTCCCTTCATCGAAGCTTTTTCAATCTTCGGGCCGCCGGGATATCCCAGCCCAATGGCACGCGCCACTTTGTCAAAGGCCTCGCCCGCGGCATCATCTCTTGTCCTTCCCAGGATTTCATATCGTCCGTAGTCTGCCACCCGGACCAGATGCGTATGTCCGCCTGATACGACCAGGCACAAAAAAGGCGGTTCCAGATCTTTGTTTTCTATATAATTCGCACTGATATGTCCTTCTATATGATGTACCCCGATCAATGTTTTTCCGGATGCGTAGCTGATTGCCTTCGCCTCTGCCACCCCCACCAGGAGCGCGCCTACCAGACCGGGTCCGTAAGTCACAGCGATTGCATCCATATCTGCCAGAGTCATATCCGCCTGTCTCAGAGCCTCTGTGATCACCTGATTAATCTTCTCAATATGTTTTCTGGAAGCAATCTCCGGAACCACACCGCCATACAATGTATGCAGTGCAATCTGTGAAGAGATGATATTGGAAAGCACTTTTCTTCCGTTTTCCACTACTGCCGCAGCAGTTTCATCACAGGAGCTCTCAATTGCCAGTATCCGTATCGTATCCTTTCCCATTATTATAAAAACCTCAAATCATTCATTTTCATCTATAAAATCCAGTTCCACCGATTTCCCGTCTTTTCCGGGAAATGACCTCGGGAAAATCGCTTTTACATCTTTCATATATTGCTGCGGATGTACCAGAGAAGGGCTGAAATGTGTGAGCCAGAGTTCTGATACGCCTGCGTCGCGCGCAAGTCTTGCCGCTTCATAGAAAGTCATATGTTTATACTGACGCGCTTTTGCTTCTTTCTCTTTCTCCGCGTACATACCTTCACAAATGAAAAGGTCAGCACCTTTTGCGCAGGAAGCGATCTGCGAGACAGGTCTGGTATCTGTACAGTAAGTAATCTTGATACCTTTTCGCTGCGGTCCAAGCACCAGATCGGGAGTCAGCAGTCTGTCGTCAAGCTGAATTTGCTCTCCTTTTTGCAGACGGCTCCAGTACATCTGCGGGATTCCCGCTTTCACCGCCCGCTCCACATCGAATCTTCCTTTTCTCTCAATCTCAATGGTATATCCATAACAGGTAACATTATGCTGTACGCGAAAAGCATGGATCTTATATCCCTTCACCCGGATGGTCTCTTCTTTTTCACTCAGCTCATGAAACCTGATCTCAAAAGGGAGTTCCGGCGCAATTGTCCGGAGGGCATTCACCACACGCTCGAGTCCTTTGGGTCCAATCATAAGAACCGGTTCTGTCCGCTCTGCATTTCCGAGAGTCAGAAGCAGTCCGGGCAGTCCGCTGATATGATCTGCATGATAGTGTGTAAAACAGATGATATCGATCGGATGAAAGCTCCATCCTTTTTCCTTGATGGCTACCTGTGTGCCTTCTCCGCAGTCAATCAGAAGGCTGCTTCCATTGAATCTCGTCATCAATGCCGTCAGTCTCCGATACGGCAGCGGCATCATGCCTCCTGTCCCCAGCAAACAAACATCTAACATTCAAACAATTCCGTCCTTTCCGTTGTCTCCGGCGGAATCGCAAATTGCGACATCCACTTCTCCATACAGGATTCACATACATCTGCGATCTGTGTGATCCCGTCTTTTCGGGAAAAATATCCCCAGTTCTTTCTTATATGAAAGTATTCTTCCATATCCTTTCCGATTTCAATGCAGATTTCTCTCCCGCAACTATTGCAAAACAGTCTTCCTTCCCGCCGCATGTCATCCTCCGTCTCATTTCCGCAGTCACTCTGCACCGCGGCTCATTAAAAGGGCATCCTCCTGTGGTTTCCGGTAAAAGTTTTTCCTCTCTGCGAACACTTTGAATCCGTATTTTTCGTAGAGCTTCTGCGCAGCCAGATTAGATTTTCGCACTTCCAGGAATATCCGGATGATTCCCTGTGCCTCCGCCTGAAGAATCAGGAATTCCATCAGCTTTGAGGCGATTCCTTTTTGACGGCAGGATTCAGAAACAGCTACATTCGTAATATCCCCTTCATCCGAAGCTGCGTACAGGCCCGCATACCCTACTATGTTCTCTCTGCTGTCCGCAGCTGTCACAAAGATATTCTGTCCCTGAAAAAGAGCGTCTTCAAATCCATTCTGTGTCCATGGTTCTGAAAAGCACTCTTTTTCCAGTTCAGCAACAGCCGGAATATCATCCAGACGCATTCTTCGCACTTCGATCTCTGTTTTGCTTTTGATAAACTCTTCTTTATTCATGTGCCTGCATCCGTTCTTTCCGTTCCCGTTCTGCCTGTGACAGCCGAAGATAATCCGGATGATGGTCTGCAGCGGACTCAATCCTTCCCTCTTTCAGATACTGAAGGCCCAGAAAAGCAACAGCACCTGCTCTCTGTCTGTTCATATGCGCAGGTGCATAGCTGTGTCTGACAGTTAGATTCTCTTCTATATAATTATGAAAAACCGGAACTCCGTCTCCGAGAAATACCACCGGTTCCCCGATCCGGTTAATAACATTCACGATTTCATCGATTCCTACGGCGCATTGCTCATGAATAATCTTCAGCATTCCGTCTTCAAAACGATAAATACCTGTATACGTCTGATTTCTCCTCGCATCCATCAGCGGGCATACGAAATCAGCGCAGCCCCAAAGGCTGCAGGCCAGTGCGTCGACCGTAGGTATATGAATCAGCGGTTTATCCAACGCCAGCCCTAATCCCTTTGCCGTGGCGGAACCGATACGAAGTCCTGTAAATGATCCCGGACCGGCGCTTACTGCTATGGCATCCAGGCTGTTCAGGTCCAGCTCAATCATTTTTGCGACTTCATCCAGCATCGGCAACAATGTCTGCGAATGTGTCTTCTTATAGTTGATCGTGTATTCACCAATCAGGTTATCATCTTCTGCAACAGCTACGCTGGCTACCAGTCCGGAACTGTCCAATGCCAGAATTTTCATGCGCGGTGCACCTCCTCCATCGTGATCAGACGGTAATCAAATCCCTTTTGCGGATCTTTTTCAATCCTGATCTCGCAATACGTCTCGGGGAGAATTTCTTCGATCAGATTGGCCCATTCGATCATTGTTACTCCGTCCGAATAAAAATACTCTTCGTATCCGATCTCTTCCATCTCCTCAATATCACCGATTCGATACACATCAAAATGAAAAAAAGGCAGGCGCCCTTCGTCATAAACCTGAACAATCGTGAACGTCGGACTGTTGACTGGTTCTGTTATGCCCAGTCCGGCTGCCATCCCCTGTGTAAACACCGTTTTCCCGACTCCGAGATCGCCAACAAGTGTATAAACACTTCCCGGCTTCGCCTCCAGTCCCAGTTTTTTCCCAAGCTGAAATGTCTCCTCAGGAGAATTCGTTTCTATCTGCATATCCAACCACTTCCCTTTATCCCGGACACCTGCTCCGGGCCGTAACCATTTTGTTATAAATTGTAGTACACTTTACCGCATTTTTCAACCACAATCGCTTCTTATTGTTTTTTAAACAGCGGAGTGGTATAATACGTACGTTTAACATGTTTTTTATTCATATCCTGCTGCAAGGAAAAATATCTGAAATACAATACGAGGTAAAACAATATGTACGACCCTAACGAAAACCGTTTTGGCGATCCTGAGGATCAGTTCACCCGGCCGCCGCGGAAAGCAGCGTCTAATATGGCTCTCGCCGCCGTTGCCTGTGCTATTATCGGAATCCTGTCTGTGTTTACAGTGATTGGCGGTATGTTCTTCGGTTCCCTTGCAATCCTGTTTGCAAGACTTTCACAGAGTGACAGGACTGAACCGGAACGCCCTGCAAAATACGCTCTGCGGGTCGGTATCGTTGCCCTGGTCATCAGCGGGGCCATTATGCTGTTCAGTCTGACCTTTGTGATCCATCGATACGGCGGACTTGAAAACTTCTATCAGGAGTATATGGAAATGATCGAACAGCAATATGAACTGTATCCTGATCACAATTTACCTGCATTCGATTCTTCCCCAAATGCCTTCGGGAATGACGAAATGCTTTGATCGAGGCAGGAACGCCGGGCGTTCCTGAAATCACATCTGTAAACGGAGAAAGAAAGTAACATGAATCAATCTACATTCAAACAATTAAAGGCATCTGCCAGAAAAAGCCTGATCGGACATTACGGCATCGTCATTGCGGCCCTGCTGGTTACACAGCTCCTGCTTTTTCTGATTGACATTCCCTTCAACAGAATGATCCGGGAGGGAGCGGAATATCTGATATTCCCCCGGATTCTCCTTGGCGGAGCGGGGACATTTTTCGTGTCTCTTCTGTCCGTTCTGCTGTCGGCAGGGCTTGTCCGCATCCACCTGATGATTGCGCGCGGTCAGACGCCGGGGTTTTCCGAGATCCTGTATCCTTTCAGGAATCGTCCGGACCGGTACATCTGGTTCGGTATTTGCATTTTTGCAGTTTTATTTATTGCTGTCCTTCCCGGATCTGCCGTTCTCGGCATTTCCTCCGCGCAGTCAGGTACAGCTTCTTCCGCTTTTTCCATGCTCACGGTTGTCGGGATTCTGCTGTTGATTGCAGGGATCATTATTGCTCTCATTGTTATGCTGGGATGGGCACTGACCGTTTTTCTTCTTCTGGATGATAATAATCTTTCCCTGAAAGAGGCCATCCGCCGGAGCAGGCACAGCATGAAAAACAGCAAATGGAGATTGTTTAAACTATACCTCTCCTTTATCGGCTGGTATCTTTTGAGCGCCCTGTCCCTGTTTATCGGACTGCTCTGGATCATCCCGTATATCTCTCAGACAATGGTCTGGTTTTATATGGATCTGGTCCCGGAAAATGCGGAGCAATCTGTCTCCGGTTCCTGATAACCGGCGGATTGCAGGCACGCACAACTAAAAAAAGGAAGCACCGGTTTTTCAGTGCTTCCTTTTTCTTCTTTTTTCTTACTTGATCCGGATACTCTGTCTTACTCCGGACAGCTCAGAAAGAGCATTTTCATAAGCAAATCCGTCCATCTGCGGGGTAATGAATGCAAGTTCGTCATCGACATCCGCAATCCGGACATATTCTACGCTTCCGAATGCAGCTTCCACTGCTTTCTGATCCGTGCAGGCGCGGACGAAATATCTGGACACATATTCTCTGAAATCAGTCAGCTCCAGTTTTTCTGCGCTCCACTCTAACGTAATATGCCTGTCCGGATTTTTCGCAATATCGATAATGTCAGCGACAACTGCGCTCGCAGTCGGCAGTTTTCCCGCACCGCTTCCGTAGAACATGGCATCTCCAAGCATGTTGCCTTTCACAAAAATAGCATTAAACACTCCATTGACATTGTACAGCGGATGTGTGCTCTCAACCATATAAGGCGCAACCATCACCAGGTAGCTGTCATCTTTCTTGTAACTGGATCCCAGCAATTTAATGCTTCGCCCCAGTGCTTTCGCATACTTGATATCGGTGGCCGTGATTTTTGTGATTCCTTCTGTGTGGATATCCTGAAAATCAACTCTGCGCCCGGATGCCAGAGAAGTGAGAATCGCGATCTTTCTGCAGGCGTCAAATCCTTCAATATCTGCCGTCGGATCTGCTTCTGCGTAACCTCTCTGCTGTGCGTCTTTCAGCACGTCGTCGAATTCAGACCCCTCTTCCGACATTTTCGTCAGCATATAATTGGTCGTACCATTTAAAATTCCGGAAATCTCTTCTATGATATCTGCCGTCAGACAGGTATTGATCGGCCGGATGATCGGAATTCCTCCGCCTACACTGGCTCCGAACAGACAGCTGACATTCTTCTCTTTTGCAACCGCCATCAGTTCAGCACCTTTGTCAGCAATCAAAGCTTTGTTGGAGGTCACAAAATGTTTTCCTGCAAGAAGCGCCGTCCTGGCAAATGTATAGGCCGGCTCAACGCCTCCCATCGCTTCCACGACAATGCGCACCTCCGGATCCTCCGCGATCACCGAAAAATCATGTACGATGATATCTTCATGCAGATCTCCCGGAAAATCACGCAGATCAAGAATATATTTTATAGCGATCTCCTGTCCTGTCCGTTCAGTGATGATTTCTCTGTTGGTATCCAGCACTTCCGCAACGCCGGAACCGATTGTCCCATATCCTAAAACAGCTATTTTTATCATGGTACGTCTACTCCCTTGCTAATATTTTCAGATAGTGAATCCCGGGCTGATTTTCAATGGTCTCGACCATCTGCGAGATATCTCCGGTATCCCGAAGGACTTCAACACTCATTGTCAGTGATGCGACTCCGTTTACCGGAATACTCTGATGGATTGTCAGAATATTCGCGTGATAATCTGCCACAATTTTCAATACAACCGACAGCAGTCCGGGCTCATCATCCAGCGAAACAACCACTGTGATCGTGCGCCCCTTTGCATTGTCGTGAAAGGGAAATATATCGTCCTTATATTTATAAAAGGAACTCCGGCTGATGCCGACCGTCTCTGCAGCATCCTGAACAGAAGCAGCTTTACCGGAATCAATCAGACGTTTTGCCTCTACTACTTTCAGCAGGACATCCGGCACCGCTTTCTGCTTTAAAACAAAATATTTTGTCTTTTCCGCCATATTTCGCCTCCTGTGTTTTCCCAGGAAAAACACTTGTGTTTACAGCAAGGATATCTTAGCATATTCTTCCGCAATGTGCAAGTTCCTTTTTCTATGGTCTCGGCTTCCCGCAGTTCGGGCAGAATTTGCCTGTATTGACAGCACCGCAGGAGCAGGTCCATTCCGCGCTGGGTGCCGGAGAGCCGCAGTTCGGGCAGAATTTACCCGTATTCACTGCGCCGCAGGAGCAGGTCCAGCTTGCTGCCTGCCCAGCCGGCTGCTGCGGCTGCTGAGGCTGCTGGGGCTGCTGAGGCTGCTGGGGCTGCTGATAGTTCTGCTGATTCATCTGCTGCATATTGGATGCAGATGCTGCTCCGATTACACTCGCGCCGGCCTGCATTCCCATACCCATGCCCATGAAACCGGACATGGCACCGTTTGCATTGGATCCTGCCGCTTCCATTCCGGAGGCAACAGAGCCCTGTACAAAGCCCTCGCGGATTGTCGGATCAGAAAGCATAGCTCCCTTATTTCTCATGTTGATCAGCTGCTTGGATTCTTCATCATAAGACAGGCCGCCGATACCTACAGAAATCACCTCGATACCGCGCAGTTCCTTCCAGTCCGCATCCAGTGTCTCAGACATATATTTGCTGAGCTCACGTCCTTTGGAAGCGACATAGGAAATACGGATTCCGTCTGCCGACATCTGATTGATGGATGTCTGAAGTGCCTCCAGGAACTCATTGATGAACTGGTCATTGACATCGGTGATCTCCACCTGGGAAGCATTTCTCGGGCAAACCTCCGCGTAGGTTTTCAAAGGATCAACCACACGGATGGAATATGTTCCATGTGCGCGCAGGAACAGTTCCGCATTGTAAAAACTGTCAAAATAATTCAGCGGATTATGTGTTCCGAATTTGATTCCCTTGATCTCCTGCAGGTTCAGATAAAATACTTTCTGGGACTGCGCTGTCGTTCCGCCGAATTTGATACGCTCAAAGGTCTCCTGGATAGAGGCGGAAAGATTTCCGTTGAAAAGGGAAGGCGCGGACTTGTTATCTACGGTATAATATCCCGGCTCTGCAGAATAATCAATGATTTTTCCTCCGTCCGTCAGAATCATGCACTGATTGTCATATACATGGATGACAGATCCGTCTGTAATCACATCAGAGGTTCCTCTTTTGTTTGAGTTTTTCCTGTTTACCTTTACTCCCCTTGTCATCAGGGTCATAGGTCCCATGCTCTGAGGTTCAATGACTTCCAGCCACTGATCTGCCAGCCCGGAAGAAACGGTCTGAATTGCTGCTTTGATAATTCCCATAATAAAAATCTCCTTTCATTATTTGTTCTGGGATAAAGTAGTCCATTTTAAGTACGCATTGATGAACGGATCAAGGTTTCCATTCATCACAGCATCTACATTTCCGGTCTCTTCCCCGGTCCGAAGATCCTTGACCATCTTGTATGGCTGCATGACATAAGAGCGAATCTGGTTGCCCCAGCCGATCTCCGTCACATCACCGCGGATATCCGCAGCTTTCTGTTCATTTTCCTGCTGTTTCAAAAGGAACAGCTTCGCCTTCAGCATCTGCATTGCTTTATCTTTGTTCATATGCTGAGAGCGCTCATTCTGGCACTGCACCACAATCCCTGTCGGCAAATGCGTGATACGGATCGCGGATGACGTTTTGTTGATGTGCTGTCCGCCGGCTCCGCTGGAACGGTAGGTATCGATCCGGATGTCATCATCATTGATTTCGACGTCCAGATCTTCCTCGATCTCCGGCATCACGTCGCAGGACGCAAAGGACGTCTGGCGCTTGCCTGCCGCATTGAAAGGCGAGATCCTCACTAGGCGGTGAACCCCCTTCTCCGATTTCAGATAGCCATAGGCATTCTCCCCATTGACCTGAAAGGTCACGGATTTGATTCCTGCCTCATCGCCATCCAGATAATCAATCACTTCTACTTCATATCCTTTTGCAGCCGCCCAGCGTGTATACATACGGTACAGCATACCGGCCCAGTCGCAGGCCTCCGTTCCTCCGGCGCCCGCATGCAGCGTCACGATTGCGTTGTTCTTATCATATTCTCCGGACAAAAGCGTCTTCATCCGGATTCCCTCAAAAGTCGGTTCGAACTCATCCAGCATTTCCTGTATCTCGGGAATCAGGGATGCGTCATTTTCCTCGTATCCCATCTCTATCATCACTTCGATGTCATCCATCATAGATACGAGCTGTTCGTAGATCTGCACATCATCCTTCTTGCTCTTGAGTTCTTTCATCAGTTTCTGAGACCGTTCCGGATCATCCCAGAAATCCGGAGCCTCCATTTCCCGCTCTAACTCCTGAATCCTCTGCTCTTTATTAGCGAGGTCAAAGTGAATCCCTTACTTCCTGGAGCGGGTGTCTGTATGCGTTCAAAACTGTCTTGAACTGGTCTAATTCAACCACATTGCTCACCTCTTTCTCTTATTTTTTATAATATGTGATCCAGCTGCCGCAGTAATTCCTCCACACATTCGTCGAGGGTTCCGGCACTGGTGTCAACCACGATATCCGGATTTTCAGGAACCTCATAGGGACTGTTCACGCCTGTAAAGTTTGCCAGTTCCCCATTTCTGGCTTTCCTGTAAAGTCCTTTTACATCTCTTTTTTCACATTCTTCCAGCGGGGTGCTCACATACACCTCGATAAAATCTTCCCCGATGATTTCTCTCGCATTGCGCCTGTCCCGGACGAACGGGGAAATGAAAGATGTCAGCACGATCAGTCCCGCATCATTCATCAGCTTTGAAACCTCCGCGATCCGGCGGATATTCTCAATGCGGTCATTTTCCCGGAAACCAAGATTTTTATTTAAGCCCATACGGATATTATCGCCGTCCAGCAGCATGGTATGTTTTCCCATCGCGACCAGTCTTTTTTCCAGCTCATTTGCCAGCGTCGACTTTCCTGCCCCGGACAGCCCGGTAAACCATATGGTCTTTGCCTTCTGCCCAAGCTGATGCTCACGGAAACTTCTGGTGACATCCATGTCATGCCAGGTCAGATTATCACTCCGGCTCAAAGAAAACTCTACAACACCGCAGGCAGATGTCATGTGGGTGAGACGGTCGATCAGGATCAGCGAGCCCAGTGCACTGTTCTTCTCAAATTTATCAAAAATAATCTTTGAAGCAACAGAAATTTCACATCTGGCTATCTCGTTTTTGTAGATTTCATCGGCATAAACTTCTTCGCCCGTATTGACATCAATCTTGTATTTGATGTTCATGATCGTGGCGGGCACACGCTGTGTTCCGATCTTCAGCAGGTAGTTCTTTCCTTCTACCAGCTTATTATCATCCATCCACAGGATATTGGCCGCGAACAGATTGCTTACACAGACTTCCGTGTCTTTGATCAGCACGCATCCCCTGGAAACGTCAATTTCTGAATCCAGCTGGATGGTAACTGCCCTTCCGCGGGAGCTTTGCTGTACCTCCTCATTCCCCTGATAGATGGTCTTTATGACTGCCTGCTCCCCGCTCGGCAGTACCGTGACTGTATCGCCTACCGCAGCGGATCCGGTCTCTATCTGCCCCTGAAATCCGCGGAACAGACGGTTCGGGCGGCACACCCTCTGTACGGGCATGGTAAAACCTGTTTCTGCAGGGTTTTCCATTACATCAATGTTCTCAAGATAAGTCAGAAGCGGCTCATCCTTATACCAGGGCATCCGGTTGGATTTGCTGGTAATGTTATCTCCCTCGGTAGCGGATACCGGAATCATGACTGCGGTATTATAATCGAACTCAGCCAGCAGAACCCGGATATCCTTTTGTATTTTCTTAAATCTGGACTGTTCATAATTGATCAGATCCATTTTGTTGATTGCAAACACAAAATGTTTGATTCCCATCAGAGAACAGATCCTGGTGTGCCTCCTTGTCTGGGTGAGCACACCCTGGCTGGCATCTACCAGAATCACCGCCAGATCCGCAAAGGAAGCCCCGACGGCCATGTTTCTTGTATATTCCTCATGTCCCGGTGTGTCGGCCACGATAAAGGATCGATGCCTGGATGTGAAGTAACGGTACGCAACATCGATTGTGATGCCCTGCTCCCGCTCCGCCATCAGTCCGTCCAGAAGCAGACTGTAATCAATCTCTCCCTCTCTGGATCCGATCTTCGAGTCCAGTTCCAGCGCGCGTTTCTGATCCGCAAACAAAAGCTTTGCATCGTAAAGCATGTGTCCGATTAATGTGGACTTTCCGTCATCGACACTTCCGCATGTGATAAACTTCAGCAGTGCGCCCATTAGAAATACCCCTCCCTCTTGCGTTTCTCCATGCTGGCTGCCCCGCCGTCTTTATCAATCACACGGCTGGTCCTCTCCGAAGAAACCGCACTCAGTGTCTCCTGAATAATTGCATCCAGGGTATCCGCATCGGACTCAACGCCTCCGGAAAGAGGGTAACATCCAAGAGTCCGGAAACGCACTTTTTTCATCATGACTTTTTCACCGGGGCGAAGGCGCATCCGGTCATCATCAACCATGATCAGATTGCCGTCCCTCTCCACGACAGGTCTTTCTGCCGCAAAATAGAGCGGTACGATTTCTATGTTTTCCCGCTTAATATATTGCCAGATATCCTTTTCTGTCCAGTTGGAGATTGGGAATACCCGGATACTTTCCCCTTTATTGATTTCCGTATTAAAGAGTTTCCACATCTCCGGTCTCTGATTTTTCGGATCCCATGCATGATCTGCATTCCGGAAGGAAAAGATTCTCTCTTTGGCCCGGCTTTTCTCTTCGTCACGCCTTCCTCCGCCAAATGCAGCCGTAAATCCATACTTGTTCAGAGCCTGTTTTAAAGCCTGCGTCTTCATGATGTCCGTATAGGCAGCGCCATGATCAAAAGGGTTGATGCCCTGCCGGACACCCTCTTCATTGATATACTCCAGCATTTCAATCCCGTACTTTTCGGCTATATGGTCTCGAAACTCTATCATCTCATGGAATTTCCATGTGGTATTGACGTGCAGAAAAGGGAAAGGCGGTTTCTCAGGGAAAAATGCCTTGCGCGCAAGATGCAGCATCACGGAAGAATCTTTTCCGATGGAATAAAGCATCACCGGTTTTTCACACTCGGCTGCCACCTCGCGCATAATATATATCGCCTCTGCTTCCAGTTCATCCAGATGATCCATATAACATGTCCTCTTATCCATTCATATTTTTTCTATCCTGCCGTCCGGATCTTTTCAATCATCCAGACCTTCTTTGATCAGTCCTGTCATTGCAGACAGAGCTTCCTTTTCATCTTCCCCGTCACACGAGAACTCAACTTCATCGCCGAACCGGATGCTGGCACCCAGAACAGCCAGAAGGCTTTTTGCATTCACAATCATATTTCCCTTGCGAAATGTGATTGACGCCTGATACTTCATTGCTTCTTCACAAAGCCGGCCTGCCGGATAGAGCTGCAGGCCTGTAGGGTTTTTTATAATTACCTTCTCCTGTACCATATGTACTAATTCCTCCAATATCACTTCTCTTGAATAATGACAGCAGCCGAGGCTTCCGCAACATCTGCGTAATCGCCATTTATCTTTACAGCTACCGTATAGGTCCCTGCAGTCAGACTGGACGCATCCAGCGTTCCGGTCAGTTTCTGCTGGTTTACCTCTGACAGGGTGTCCCCAAACCCTGTTATGTTCACTTTCAGTGTCTCCTCCTGAAACGTCAGATTCAGTCCGTCTGACAGTCCGTTCACAGTCACATTGGCCGCAGGCATCTCAAATGTTTTTGTCATCTGCGCCTGAATGGCAACCGTCACTTCCGCGTCTTCCTTTTCCCCCTCGGCAAGCGTCACCCCATCCGGCAGATAGTCCGCCAGATGGATGACCGCCGTAAAGGTCGCGGTCGCTCCGTCTACATTCAGCTGTGGTGCTGAAATATTTATTTTTTCAATCGTTCCCAAGACATCAGAAGTCCCTTCTACGACAACAGAATCAACCGTACTCTTTACCGATTCAAGGCGGTATGATCCGGAAAGTTCTCCGGTGACATTGAATTCTATCGGCACTTCCTTTTTCATCAGTACATGCGCAACCATGGAAGCATCCGTGCTGGACAGAGTAAGCTGAGCCTGTGATACCTCTGCTCCGTCTTTATCCAGCAGAAGGATCTGTCCTGTGTCCGAAACATCTGCCCACGCACCGGATATATCCATCGACACTTCCGCACGTTCAATCTCATTTACATAAGTTTCCGGACCGGTAACCGTCACCTTCTGCGGCGTCACCTCTGTTGAATCCAGATAACAGTTTGAAGACGGGGTCCCATTGGTCACCACTTCTATATCGTATTCCTTTGTAACCAGATTTTCCACAAGGACCTGAACATACGATGATCTTTTTGATATTTCAAGCTGATTTCCATATCCCGGCACCGATATCGTAATCGGAATCATGGACATGGTCTCATCAATATTTTCCATGTTGGCAACCACAGAAAAGTCTGTGGCAGACAGATCCTCTATGATCGAACGTTTTCCCGTCACGGTAATAGATATGACATCCGAATCATCCAGTACTTCGTATGTCTTTCCCATTTCCGTCAGGTAATCCGCGTTTTCGATCCGGACCGGTACCGTAAAAACAGTTGATTTTTCCGGGTCCTCCACATTAATGATGACAAGCCAGAGAATGACTGCAAAAACTGCTGCGAGGACTTTCAGGCCAAAATTATCAGTGACCAGCTTTGTCAATCTTCGTAGCATTTTTCACTCTCCTTTTGATTTTTTCCAGAAACGGTTCTCCGTGGCCCCTCTTTTTGGCCGCGAATGTCAGCTTGCTGCGCAGGAAATCTGCATCAATATTGCGATAAAGCGTTCCTTCCATCGCGAGAGATATATTTCCCGTCTCCTCAGACACAATGATCGTGGCAGAATCACTGACCTCACTGATTCCCACTGCGGCTCTGTGTCTGGTTCCCAGATCTTTGCTGAGCTCCAGGTTGTCAGAAAGAGGCAGGTAACAGGTTGCTGCTACGATCCGGTCTCCCCTCACGACAACAGCTCCGTCATGCAGTGGTGTGTTATGTTCAAATATATTGATAAGCAGCTGGCTGGATATCAGAGAATCCAGGGGGATTCCGGTGCGCACAACTTCATTCAGCTGCACCTGACGTTCGATCACGATCAACGCACCTGTCTTCACTTTCCCCATCTCATAACATCCTTTTACCAGCTCTGATATGGTCTTTTCTGAAAAACGCATGGGGATTTCTTTTCCGGTATCCAGATCATATATAAAACTGAAGAATCGTTTCCTTCCCAGGCGTTCAAGAGCTGTCCGCAATTCCGGCTGAAACAGGATCACAAACGCGATCGCGGCAATATTAACCAGTCTTCCGGCCAGCCATAAAATCGTATTCATCTGGAAAAAAGCTGCAATCATCAGGAAGATCAGAACAACGATCAGTCCTTTCAGCAGCGCCCATGCTCTGGTACTTTTCATCCAGACAAGAATATGGTAAAGAACGAAAGCAATAATGATGATTTCAATAATATCCACGGCACTGATAAACTTCAGTTTCGGGATATTGACCCAGTAAAGATACTTATTCAGGAAGGCATATATGGAGCCTGCCATCTCTTTCATCCTCTATCTCGTACTCCTTTCCCCCAAAATTCATCGTTCCCCGAAAATCAATCAATCATCATCCCGGAACTCATCCAGCACACGCTCTTCCAGTGTCTCTGCATCCTCCCCACCGAAATTTTCTTCGTTTATTGAGCCGCGGCCTGCCTGATTTCCTCTTTTCCTGGAACGGTCACGCTTCACATGAATCTGTTTGATCTGTTTGTCCTGCATCTGCACCGTCGCCTTCGGAACAGCTTTGACATAATAATAGTACTCATCATCTTCAAACTGGACTCTCTCCACCCTGGAGTAATCCAGGCTGCGCGTCATAAACTGTACTCCAATGGCAATCAGCAGCGAAAGCAGACATCCTATAATCACACGGGATACAGCTCCCGGATTCCCTGCATAAATCTCTCCGGCGCAAATGACAATCAGCTGAATCACGATACCTGCAACAATGGCGATCAAATGGGAATAATCCGCAGGAAGGCTGCGTATGCAGAAAACAACGACCGCAGAGACCGCAAATGCAATCAAATACAGGTACATCTCTTTGTCCAGCAGAATCTGCGTCGCAGCAAACGTAAGAATGCTCTTTGTTGAAGTCTGATTCGCAGGCGCAAACATCGCAGAATTCTCACTTACTCTTTTCAGAATAAAATAAGCCACTTCTCCGCAGACAACAGAAATCACGGTATATGCCTGGCTGAGCAGTCCGCTGGCAACAGGCATGACATACGGAACGCCGATCGCGCTCAGCACCGGGGTCAGCATGGTATACAGCCCCTTACGCGTTCCAAATCTCAGATACATGCAGAACAATATAACGAAAATCAATGCCGTAATTGCGCACAGCTCTTTGGACAGTGCAAAAAACTGAAGCAGAATCAGCGCCGCTCCGCAAAACATCATCAGTCCTGCAGGCAGAAACGAGCATAGTAAAGCCAGAATCAGTGCAAACGGATAATCTGTCAGCAGCTTCATGTAGCCTGTCACAGAGTTAATCATGCGAAATGCCGTAAATGCAATGATAAAGCGCACAGCCGCCATCACAAAGACTTCATACTTCCCCACATACCGGTAGAACTGTTCTCTTATTTTTAATAGTTGAACCATGTTTCCTCCCGTCCGATCCCCGTCTTATTCCTCTTCCTGTTTCCTGTGTTCCCTGGCATAAGACTTTCCAAGACGGTTCAGATCTTTCAAATAGATATTCTTCTGTATCTTACATTTCTTATAGTAAAGCCCTGCTGCAATTGCACACGCGGCCAGATAAAAAATCAGAAAGATACCATAACGCACAATCGTCTTGTGCAGGAATTCCATAAACTGAGCATCTGCGAAGACCAGATTCAAAGTATCCCAGACATAGGCAAACCAAAGCAGCACAAAGGCAGCAAAGGAAACCGTTCCCGCGAAAAATCCCTTCACCACCTGAATAATGATATAATCGATCATTCGGGATTCACAGACCCGCAGCGCCTTCCCGCCCTGCACAGAGCGTCCCTGAATCTCCAGCCTGGTCATTTGCCTTACTCTGTCCTGATTAATCATCGTCTCCACCCATACTTTCTGAGCAATAACATCGTTTTTAGTATATCATAAATTATTATGATAGAAAAGGTTTTTATTTATCGCCCGGGGGCTCAGCCGCCTGCTGCCACAGTCAGTATAAAGACCCGGCAGTTTCCACGCCTCTTCAGAGCGTCCGCCGCCGCATCCGCTGTGCTTCCTGTGGTATAGATATCATCAATCAGAAGGATCCTTTCCGTTTCCCCCGGAAGCTCCTTCGCAGCAAAGGCTCCTTTCAGATTGCGGAACCTTGCCTTTTGACTCAGCTGTTTTTGCGCCTCTGTCTTTCTGGTTCTGAAAAGCAGGTTTTCATCTACCGGAAGATTCAGAATCTTCCCAAGCTCCTTCGCCAGCACAGCCGCCTGATTATATCCGCGTTTTCTCTGTCTTGACGGATGAAGCGGGACCGGGACAATCCTTGTGATTTTCTTCTGTCTGATCCAGCCACACAGAAGACCGGCCATCTCCTGCGCATATACATGCGCATACTCTCTTTTATTGGCATATTTAAACCGGTAAAGCGATTCTCTGATCACGCCCTGATAGGAAAAAAGAGCCCGTCCCTGATCGAAAATGTGTCTTTTTCTGCTGCAGTCCGGACAGTATTCCTCTCTGTCATCTTCCAGCGGTTTTCCGCACTGCATACAATAGCTGTCCCTGATATAGATCAGTTTTTTTCTGCATTCCGCACAGAATCCGGCTGTCGAGATTGCATCACATGCCGGACATCTCGGCGGGAAAATATAATCAGCTATTTTCCGGAAATTCAAAAGCCCCCTCCTTATCTCTCAGTAAAAACTACAACTCTTCGATCCGGTCTCTCAGCCCGCTGTAGCGCTCCTGCTCATTGGCATTTTCCTCCATCTGGCAAAATGTACGCTCATCTCCCACAAAGGTCACGCATTTCCGGGCTCTTGTCACTGCCGTGTACAGAAGATTCCGGTTCATCAGCATCCGCGGTCCGCCAAGAAGAGGAATGACCACTGCCGGATATTCGCTCCCCTGTGCCTTATGTATCGTGATCACGTAAGCCAGTTCCAGCTCATCGAGCTGTCTGAACGGATACTCAACCAGCCGGCTTTCTTCAAATTCAACTGTCATGACCTCCGAAAGCGTGTTGATTTCCTTTACGATCCCCATATCACCGTTAAAGATACCGCACCCCCGCTCGACAGGGATCCCATATCTGCTCCGGACCTCCCACTCGCTCTGATAATTGTTCTTGATCTGCATGACCTTATCTCCCTCACGGAAAACGATCTGTCCATGCTCGATCTCAGCCTTCGCCTGATCCGGCGGATTCAGGTACTGCTGAAAGATCCCGTTCAGACGCTCTACCCCCAGCAATCCCTTTCTCATGGGAGTCAGTACCTGTATATCAAAAGGCCTTGCCTGAACATATCCCGGAAGTTTGTCCCGGACCAGACGGATACAGATACTGATAATAACATTTGCATCGTATCTTTTTAAGAAAAAAAAGTCTTTGCTTTTGTTATCCAGTTCGACATGTTCTCCCCGATTGATGCGATGCGCATTTACAATAATATCACTCCTAGATGCCTGCCGGAAAATCCGGTTCAGGCGCACGACATTGCAGGCATGCGACTCGATAATATCCTTCAGAACACATCCGGGCCCGACGCTGGGCAGCTGGTTGACATCACCGACCAGGATCAGACGTGTTCCCGCCACGACAGCCTTCAGCAGAGAATACATGAGACTGATGTCGACCATCGACATCTCATCGATGATGATGACATCTGTCTCGAGCGGATTCTGTTCATTTTTTTCAAATCCGGCTTTTTCCTCCATTCCTCCGGATACTTCCAGCATGCGATGGATTGTGCGGGCTTCAAATCCGGTCGCTTCACTCATCCTCCTGGCTGCGCGTCCTGTTGGCGCAGCCAGAAAAATATCCATTCCCTCCGATTCAAAATACCGGATAATGGTATTGATGGTTGTGGTCTTTCCCGTACCGGGACCGCCGGTGATGACCAGCAGTCCATTCGCGACAGATTCCTTTACTGCGACCCTCTGCAGTTCATCCAGTTCCATTTCCGACTGTTCTTCAATCTTCGCGATGCGCTGCTCCACCAGAGTCTCTGAGACATCATATTTTACATTCAGTTCGCGCAGCATGACTGCCACGTTCATTTCCATGTAATAGTAAGTGGACGCATATATCTGAACCAGATCTTCCGTCCTTTTCATGACCAGCTTCTTATCGATGGCCATATCCATATAGTGCTTTTCAATCGCCTCTGCCTCCACGCCGAGCATTTCCCGGGCCCTTTGGGTAAGGATATGCTGCGGGAGATAGGTATGTCCCTCCTGCGCCGCTGTCAGAAGAGCATAGAGGATGCCGCTTCGGATACGAAAATCAGAATCCTTGTGTATTCCGATCTTCCCGGCGATTTCATCCGCTATTTTAAATCCGATTCCGTCCACATCATCTGCCAGCCGGTACGGATTTTCCTGAATGATCCGGTACATATCCGGTCCGTATGTATGATAGATCTTCACTGCAAGAGTCAGAGAGATTCCGTAATTCTGCAAAAACATCATTGCCTGCCGGAGACCTCTTTTCTCTTCCATCTGCTCAGAGATCTCCATTGCCTTGCGATTGCTGATTCCCTTGACTTCGGCAAGACGTTCCGGCTCCTCTTCAATGATCCGGAATGTATCTTCTTTAAAGCGCCTCACGATTCTGGCTGCCAGCGCCGCTCCGATCCCCCGGATAGCTCCGGAAGCCAGATAGCGTTCAATCGAAATCGCATCCTCAGGCTCTCTGATCCGATAGCTCTCTGCTCTGAACTGCGGGCCATACGAGGGATGTAAGGTGTATTCGCCGGTCAATTCGATACTTTCTCCCTCGCTGATCACATGAAAAGTACCCGTACAGGTGATTTCCTCCTCATCAGCAGTCACATGCATTACGGTATAGCCATTTTCTTCATTTCTGTAAACAATATGTTCCACAAAACCAATGACAGTTTCCATCCGGATCCCTTCCTAATCAAAAGGACAGCCGCACCGACTGTCCTCTCTCATTTCCAAATCAAATATTTTCCGATCGTGCTCAGCGGTCATGCTTCCCTGCCAGGAACTCCACATACCGCCCGGTTCCGATTGCCACACAGGTCATCGGATCCTCAGCCGTCATTGTATTGATCCCTGTGTGCGATTCAATCAGGTCTTCCAGGCCGCGGATCAATGCGCCCCCGCCTGTCAGCACAATGCCTCTGTCCGCCACATCCGCTGCCAGCTCCGGCGGAGTCTTCTCAAGCACGCTGTGAATGGCATCCACGATCTGCATCGTCGCTTCCTTCAGTGCTTCTTCTGTCTCTTCTGATGTGATCGATACCGTCTTCGGCAGACCTGTGACCAGGTTTCGTCCCCGGACCTCCATCGACTTCGTCTCCGGAAGCGGATAACAGGTACCCACCTTTATCTTGATATCCTCCGCGGTTCTCTCACCGATCAGAAGATTATGCTTCTTTCTCATATAGCGGACGATCGCATCATCAAAGTTATCTCCGGCGATCTTGATCGAAGAACTGACCACCGTGCCTCCCAGCGAGATGACAGCGATATCTGAAGTACCTCCGCCGATGTCAACGATCATATTCCCGCACGGTTTGGAGATATCGATGCCCGCACCGATGGCTGCGGCTATCGGTTCTTCAATAATCCGCACGTCACGCGCGCCAGCCTGAAAGGTTGCGTCCTCAACGGCTTTTTTCTCAACCTCAGTGACTCCGCTGGGCACGCAAACACTGATCAGCGGTTTCCGCAATGTTCTTCTTCCTACTGCTTTCTGAATGAAATATTTCATCATTTTTTCTGTCACTGTATAGTCAGAAATAACGCCCTGGCGAAGCGGTCTGACTGCCACAATGTTGCCCGGTGTCCTGCCGAGCATCAGTCTGGCTTCTTCACCAATCGCTTTTATCTTATTTGTATCCCGGTCAAAGGCAACTACGGAAGGTTCTTTTAACACGACCCCTTTACCCTTGACATAGACAAGGATACTCGCAGTTCCCAGATCGATCCCGATGTCTGTTGCAACCATTTGCGACCCCTTTCTGAGATTTCTTTATAAATCGTCATATGTGTATCTATTATATACAAATACAACTGATTTTCAAATAGTTTTTTCTTTCTTTAAATATTTTTTTACAAACATCCCCGTATAGGAGACCGGATTTTCCGCAACCATCTCCGGAGTCCCCTCCGCAATCACGGTGCCTCCTCCGTCTCCTCCTTCCGGCCCCATATCGATGATATAATCTGCTGTCTTGATCACATCCAGATTATGTTCAATAACGATCACCGTATTGCCGGTTTCCGTCAGACGATGAAGGATCTCGATCAGTTTATGCACGTCAGCAAAATGCAGTCCGGTCGTCGGCTCATCAAGGATATAGATCGTCTTTCCGGTACTCCTCCTGCTCAGCTCCGTCGCAAGCTTGATTCTCTGCGCTTCTCCTCCGGAGAGTGTGGTCGAAGGCTGTCCGAGTTTGATATAGGACAGGCCGACATCATAAAGAGTCTGAATCTTTCTCTGTATCGACGGTACATTCTCGAAGAAAGGCAGGGCCTCCTCCACTGTCATATCCAGCACATCAAAAATGCTTTTCCCTTTATATTTCACTTCCAGTGTTTCCCGATTATAGCGCTTTCCGTGGCAGACCTCACAGGGCACATAAACGTCCGGGAGGAAATGCATTTCAATCTTCAGGATCCCATCCCCCGAACACGCTTCGCAGCGTCCGCCTTTTACGTTGAAACTGAAGCGCCCCTTCTTATAGCCGCGGGCTTTCGCATCCTGTGTAGCAGCAAACAGATCTCTGATCTGGTCAAAAACACCGGTATAGGTTGCCGGATTGGAACGGGGCGTTCTTCCGATCGGGGACTGATCAATACAGATCACTTTATCAAGCTGCTCTATTCCGTCGATTCCCCTGTGCTTCCCGGCGATGCATCTCGCCCGGTTCAGGGATTTCGCCAGATGTTTATAAAGGATCTCGTTCACCAGAGAACTTTTTCCGGATCCGGAGACTCCGGTAACACATGTCATCACTCCCAGCGGGAAGTTCACATCGATGCCTTTCAGATTATTCTCCGCTGCCCCCCGCACGGTTATCCAGCCGGCAGGAGTTCTGCGCTTATCCGGCACCGGTATCTGAAGTCTCCCCGAAAGATAGGCTCCTGTCACGGAATTCTCACATGCCATGATGTCTTCTGCGGTCCCTGCGGCGATCACCTCGCCTCCATGCGCACCGGCTCCCGGTCCGATATCCACAATATAATCCGCAGCAAGCATGGTGTCCTCATCGTGCTCAACAACGATCAGTGTATTCCCCAGATCCTTCAGATCCTTTAACGCCGCGAGCAGCTTATTATTATCTCTCTGATGCAGACCGATGCTCGGTTCATCCAGAATATAGGATACGCCTACCAGTCCGGATCCGATCTGTGTCGCCAGACGGATTCTCTGCGCTTCCCCGCCGGAAAGACTGCCGGTCGCTCTGGAAAGAGTCAGGTATTCCAGCCCTACCTGCTTCAGGAAGCCGACACGGGCGCGAATCTCTTTCAGGACCTGCGCGCCGATCAGCTGCTGCTGCTGTGTCAGTTCGAGATTATTCATGAAGTCATATAAATCCTTCACGGACATGGAGGTCACTTCATGAATATTCTTATCCGCAACCGTCACGGCCAGCGCCTCTTTTTTCAGTCTCTGACCATGGCAGGCCTTACAGGGAGTCACTCTCATAAAGGTCTCATATTCCTGTTTCGTTGAATCCGAAGCTGTCTCGCGATAACGGCGCTCCACATTGCGGATCAGCCCTTCGAAGGCGATATCATACACGCCTTCTCCCCGCTGTCCCCTGTAATGGACTTTCACTTTATGCCCGTTCGTTCCATGGATCAGCATGTCCTGTATTTCCTGCGGATACTTTTCAAAGGGCGTGCGCAGATCAAAATCATACTCTTTTGCCAGCGCGGTCAGCGTAGCATGGGTAAAGCTTCCCGCTGTATTCGCTGACTGCCATCCAAGCACCTGGATCGCTCCATCCATAATGGAAAGGCTCTTATCGGGTATCATCAGATCTTCATCAAATTCCATTTTAAATCCCAGGCCGAAGCATTCCGGGCAGGCTCCAAACGGATTATTGAAGGAAAAACTTCTCGGTTCGATCTCATTGATGCTCACCTGACAGTCCGGGCAGGCAAAATTCTCGGAAAACTCCATCCTTTCTTTCCCGATCACATCCACAAGCATCAGACCATCCGCCAGCTTTAACGCATTCTCGATGGAATCTGTCAGTCTGCGGCGTCCCATATCCGGCTTCACGATCAGACGGTCTACCACAATTTCTATATTATGCTTTATATTCTTATCCAGATGGATCTCTTCTGTCAGCTCATATACGTTCCCGTCGATCTGTACCCGTACATAGCCGCTCTTTTTCGCCTGTTCCAGCAATTTCTGATGCATGCCCTTGCGTCCGCGAACGACCGGAGCCAGGATCTGTATCCTCGTACGTTCCGGAAGAAGCATGATCTGATCCACCATCTGATCCACGCTCTGCCGTTTGATCTCTTTCCCGCAGTTCGGGCAATGCGGAATTCCGATCCTTGCATACAGCAGCCGGAAATAATCGTAAATCTCCGTCACCGTTCCTACCGTCGAGCGGGGGTTGCGGTTCGTTGATTTCTGATCTATTGAAATAGCCGGGGACAGGCCCTCGATTTTCTCAACATTCGGTTTCTCCATCTGACCGAGGAACTGCCGCGCATAGGAGGACAATGACTCCATATATCTTCGCTGTCCCTCCGCGTAAATTGTGTCAAATGCCAGAGAGGATTTTCCGGATCCGGATAATCCCGTCAATACGATAAATTTATCTCTGGGGAGATCCAGATCAATCTTTTTCAGATTGTGTTCACAGGCTCCCCTGATCTTTATATACTGTTGTGCCATAAAATTCGCTCTTTCCTAATCTATATCACGAAGAACCTGCTTCAGTTCAATCATCCGGTCACGCATCATCGCAGCGGTTTCAAAATCCAGCTCCGCCGCGGCATGCTCCATCTTCTTTGTAACCTCTTTGATCAGCTTCTCCAGTTCCTTTTTACTCATGGATTCCGGATCTTTTTCCAGAGATTTCTCCTCCTCGGCAGCCTTTCTGGAAATGCTGATCAGATCGCGCACGGATTTTTTGATCGTCTGGGGTGTGATCCCGTGAGCTTCATTATATTCCTGCTGCACCTTTCGGCGCCGGTTGGTCTCCTCGATCGCAACGCGCATGGAATCCGTCATCGTATCTGCGTACATGATGACATGCCCTTCACTGTTTCTGGCCGCCCGTCCGATCGTCTGTATGAGAGACGTCTCAGAGCGCAGAAATCCCTCCTTGTCCGCATCCAGAATCGCCACAAGAGTGATCTCCGGAATATCAAGGCCTTCCCGCAAAAGGTTGATGCCGACCAGGACATCAAACACATCCAGGCGCAGATCACGGATGATCTCAGCCCGTTCCAGTGCATCGATATCGGAATGCAGATATTTCACCCGGATACCGACTTCTTTCATATAGTCCGTCAGGTCCTCTGCCATCCGTTTGGTCAGTGTCGTGATCAGAATCTTGTGCCCCTTCGAAGTCTCCCGGTTCACCTCGGCAATCAGATCATCGATCTGCCCTTCCACCGGCCGCACATCCACAGGCGGATCCAGCAGTCCGGTCGGACGGATGATCTGCTCTGTGCGCAGCATCTCATGTTCACGCTCATAAACATTCGGCGTTGCAGAAACAAACAGCATCTGATCAATGTGCCCCTCAAACTCTTCAAAATTCAGAGGCCGGTTATCAAGGGCGGAAGGCAGGCGGAATCCGTACTCCACAAGGGTCGTTTTCCTGGAGCGGTCGCCCGCGTACATCCCCCGCACCTGCGGAATGGTGATGTGGGACTCATCGACAATAATCAGGAACTCCTCCGGGAAATAATCCAGAAGCGTATACGGAGGCGTTCCCGGCTCCAGCCCCGAAAAATGTCTGGAATAGTTCTCAATGCCGCTGCAAAAACCTGTCTCCCTGAGCATTTCGATATCGAAGTTCGTCCGCTCCGCGATCCTCTGTGCTTCGATCAGCTTGTCCTCACTCTTAAAAAAACGGACACGATCCTCCAGCTCCTCCCCGATGGTACGGACAGCCCGGTCAATCTTTTCCTGCGGGACTACATAATGGGAAGCCGGGAAAATCGCACAGTGCTCCAGACGAGCTTTAATCTCTCCGGTCAGTACATCCATCTGTGTGATCCTGTCGATCTCATCCCCGAAGAACTCTACTCTGACAGCAGTCTCCCCATAATCTGCCGGAAAAATCTCCAGAGTATCTCCTCTGACGCGGAAGGTACCTCTGTGAAAATCCATGTCATTGCGTGTGTACTGCATATCAATGAGCTGACGGATCACCTCATCACGGTCCTTTTCCATCCCCGGCCGCAGCGATACGATCATGTTCTGGTAATCGTCCGGACTTCCGATTCCATAGATACAGGAAACAGAAGAGACAATAATCACATCCTTCCGTTCCGACAGCGAAGCCGTCGCGGACAATCTTAACTTATCTATCTCATCGTTGATCGATGAGTCTTTTGCAATATAGGTATCCGTCGAAGGCACATATGCCTCCGGCTGATAATAATCATAATAGGATACAAAATACTCCACCGCATTTTCAGGGAAGAACTCTTTCATCTCACTGTAAAGCTGTGCGGCAAGTGTTTTATTATGGGAAATGATCAGTGTCGGCTTGTTCAAAGCCTGAATCACATTCGCCATTGTAAAAGTTTTCCCGGAACCGGTCACTCCAAGAAGAGTCTGGAACTGATTCCCTTCCCGGAACCCACGTACCAGCTCCTCAATCGCCTGCGGCTGATCTCCGGTCGGCTGATAGGGTGCATGTAATTTAAACGCAGTCATAGAACCTCCTTTTTCAGCATTATAACACAAAGAGAAACAGCTTGTACAGAAAAATCGAATGTTTGTTCTGTTTTGATTACGAGAATCCTGCACTGAATATTGAAACAACAGGCTGCCAGAAGGCAGCCTGTGCTGATTATGCGGTTCTTCCGCAGCAGTTCTTATATTTCTTTCCGCTTCCGCACGGGCACGGGTCATTGGGATATACTTTTTTCTGAGCCCGTTTCTTCGGTGCGCGCTGTAAGGAATCATCCTTGTTGGTTCCGGTCACCTTCGCGACCTCCTCGCGTTCTACCTTCTGCTCAACGCGGACATGGAACAGAAGCCGGATCGTCTCCTCCTGCATATTTGCAATCATATCATCGAACATATCGAAGCCGGCCATCTTGTATTCGACGAGCGGATCCCGCTGCCCGTATGCCTGCAGGCCGATTCCCTCACGGAGGATTTCCATATCGTCAATATGATCCATCCATTTGCGGTCGATGCTCTTAAGCAGGATCACACGCTCCAGTTCCCGGATCATATCCTCTTCCGGAAACTCTGCTTCTTTCGCCTCATAAAGCTTTACGGCCTTTTCCTTGAGCATGTGCTTCAATTCGTTTTTGCTCATGCCCTCTACATCCGAACTTCTGATCGGTTCAATGGGAATGACCGGTATCAGAAGCTCATTCATTTCCGTGACATCCCAGACCTTCTGGCCGTTCTCATCATCCGACAGACAGGTATCTACCGTATTTTCCACGCGGTCCGTAATCATCTTGTAAATGACATTGCGCATATTCTCTCCGTCAAGCACACGGCGCCGCTCTGCGTAAATGATTTCCCTCTGGTCATTCATGACCTGGTCATATTCGAGAAGGTTCTTTCTGATTCCGAAGTTATTGCCCTCGATCTTCTCCTGCGCTCTCTCAATAGCGCTGGAAAGCATCTTATGCTCAATCTGTTCTCCCTCCGGCACACCAAGTGCATTGAACATATTGATCAGTTTTTCCGATCCGAACAGGCGCATCAGGTCATCTTCCAGCGAAATGAAGAATCTGGACTCTCCCGGATCACCCTGACGTCCGGAACGTCCCCGCAGCTGATTGTCGATACGTCTGGACTCATGACGTTCTGTACCGATGATTTTTAAACCGCCGGCTGCTCTTGCTTCTTCATCCAGCTTGATATCCGTACCACGGCCGGCCATATTGGTCGCGATGGTCACCGCTCCGTGAACGCCGGCTTCCGCAACAATATTTGCTTCCAGTTCATGGAACTTCGCATTCAGGACGTTGTGCGGAATGCCCTCTTTCTTCAGCATGCGGCTTAAAAGCTCGGATGTCTCAATCGTAATCGTACCTACCAGCACCGGCTGTCCCGTCTCGTGTGTGCGGACAATCTCATCCACGACTGCCTTAAACTTTTCTGCCTTCGTTTTATAAACGGCATCCTGATGATCGATACGCGCAATCGGTCTGTTTGTCGGGATCTCAATAACATCCATGCCGTAAATGTCGCGGAACTCCTTCTCCTCCGTCAGAGCCGTACCGGTCATGCCGGCTTTTTTCTTATATTTATTAAAGAAATTCTGGAAGGTGATCGTCGCCAGCGTCTTGCTCTCACGCTTCACCTTGACATGTTCTTTTGCCTCGATCGCCTGATGAAGACCGTCTGAATAACGGCGTCCCGGCATGATACGTCCGGTAAACTCATCTACGATCAGAATCTGATCATCCGCCACAACATAGTCCTGATCCTTATGCATCAGGTTGTGCGCACGCAGGGCCAGTATGATATTATGCTGAATCTCAAGGTTCTCCGGATCCGCCAGGTTTTCAATTTTGAAGAACTTCTCAACCTTTTCCACACCTTCCTGGGTAAGGTTCACCACCTTGTCCTTCTCGTTTACGATAAAGTCTCCGGTCTCCTCGATTTCAATTCCCATGATCGCATCCATCTTGGAGAACTCCTGGCTGGCTTCGCCGCGCTTCAGCTGCCGGGCAAGGATATCGCAGGCCTCGTACAGTTTTGTAGACTTCCCGCTCTGGCCGGAAATGATCAGAGGGGTACGGGCTTCATCGATCAGGACAGAGTCGACCTCATCGATGATGGCATAGTGCAGATCTCTCTGAACCAGCTGTTCTTTATAGATGACCATGTTATCACGCAGATAATCAAATCCAAGCTCATTGTTGGTCACATAGGTGATATCACAGGCATACTGTTTGCGGCGTTCGTCATTCTCCATGTCATTCAGGACGACACCGACTGTCAGTCCCAGGAATTCATGAACTTTTCCCATCCACTCCGCATCACGCTTTGCCAGATAATCATTGACTGTGACAATGTGCACACCTTCGCCTTCCAGCGCATTCAGGTAGGCCGGGCATGTGGAAACAAGTGTCTTACCTTCACCGGTCTTCATCTCGGAAATTCGTCCCTGATGGAGTACGATTCCTCCAATCAGCTGCACACGGTAGTGCTCCATGCCCAGGACACGCCTGGCCGCCTCTCTCACGGTCGCAAACGCTTCCGGCAAAAGATCATCCAGTGTCTCCCCGTTCTTTAAACGTTCCTTGTATTCCGGTGTCTTCGCACGCAGTTCCTCATCAGAAAGCGCCTGCATCTGAGGCTTCAGTGACTCAATCTTATCCGCGATTGCATCAACCCTCTTCAATTCACGCTCACTATGCGTACCGAAAATCTTTTCAATTAAACTCATGCTGTTCTCCTAATAATAAAAATCATTCAGAATTATCTGAATATAGATGCCCTTTTATCTCAGTGTGAAAGACCCCCACTGAGATAAACGCTCCGCGAGGATGCGCAGGAATTCGGTTTGGAAG
>CAMNOU010000025.1 GCA_946546945.1 uncultured Lachnospiraceae bacterium | reverse complement strand
TACCCTTGACATTCATTTAAAGGTGAAGTGTTACCAATCATTGACACCTGTACATGAAAAATGAGAAGAAATGCGATAAAACACTTGACGCGGCACAGAATTATGTTATAATATGAAACAGTGCAAAAATACCCAGACAGTTGAATGTGCACAATATGCAACTGGAGGGAGGGTAGGTGTGAATCTATGTCAAATGTAATCGTAAAAGAGAATGAGACTTTAGATAGCGCTTTACGCAGATTCAAAAGAAATTGTGCGAAAGCCGGTATTCAGCAGGAGATTCGTAAGAGAGAGCATTACGAGAAACCGAGCGTAAAGCGTAAAAAGAAATCTGAAGCAGCTAGAAAACGTAAATATAACTAAACTAGCATTTGTACGCATGGAAAGTCTGTCATTTTTGACAGACTTTCTTTTTTGTCACAGGAAATATAGATTTCCATTTTCTTTACGGAAATCTATAGTTCTAACATGTCCCTGAAAACATATACTGATGTTGAGGAGGACAATCTATGAAGCAGATTCTTCGATTATTTCCATTACACATGAGAGAGGCCATGGAAAAAAGCGGCATTTTCCGGTATCCGCTGGAGGAAATCCGCGTCCGGGTCAATGCTGTTCTGACTTTCCGGACGGCGTTCGGAGACTTTTTTCTCAAAGAAGATCAGCCGGTAAAAGAACCGGATGCGGATTGTTTAAGGGCCGGGCAGAAAGATTTAGAACAGATCTGCATGCTGATGTCAGAATATTCCCTCTATGCCTGGGAAGAGGAGATCCGGCAGGGGTTTCTGACTGTCGAGGGCGGGCACCGGATCGGCGTATGCGGGCAGGTATCCTGTGAAGAAGGAAGAATCCGCAGGATTTTCCCGATCCTTTATCTGAATATACGGATCGCCCATGAAAGACGGGGATGTGCCCGTGCGGTACTCCCGTATCTGATGGAAAAGAGTCATTTTTGCAGTACGCTTCTTCTTTCTGCTCCCGGACTGGGGAAAACGACCCTGCTTCGGGATCTGGTCCGGCTGCTTTCAGAAGGAACAGAGACTTCCCCGGCGAAAACGGTCGCTCTTGTTGATGAACGCTCGGAGATTGCAGGGGGAATCCGCGGCATTCCGCAGAATGATGTGGGAAGAAATACAGATGTTCTGGATGGGTGCCCGAAGAGTGAGGGGATGATGCTGATGCTCCGGTCCATGTCACCGCAAGTTCTTGCGGTAGACGAAATCGGAGGGAACAGGGATCTGAAAGCACTGGAATATGCTTCTTTCTGCGGCTGCAGAATACTGGCCTCTGTGCATGCATCCGCGTGCGGCGAAGTGTGGGAAAGACCGGGATGGGAAAACTGCAGAAAGAGCGGTCTGTTTACCCGTTTTGTTGAGATCCGGAAGCAGGAAGGAAGGAGGATCTACCGTGTATTTGATAGGGAGGGAGCCTGTCTTTTTGCGGAAGATGGAGCGGGGCCGCAAAAAAGGAGCTGCAGATGATCAAGCTGATCGGTGCGGTTCTGGTCCTGATTTCTTCAGCCGGCTATGCGGGAGCGATATCGGAAAAACAGAAAAAACACCTGGAGATGCTGCACTCTTTCCTTCTTGTGCTCGGGCTTCTGGCAGAGGAAATCCGTTATGAGCGTTTCTGCCTGGCAGATATTTTTCTTGCGCTGGAAAGGCAATATCACGGACCCGCGGGAGAGATGATGGGACAGATGGCAAAGCGCCTGAAAAACAGAGAACCGGAAAGTGCAAAGACAGTTTGGGAAATGACCCTGCGCGAAAACAGAGAGCGGTTTATGCTGACGCAGGAGGAATTCGATGTATTGATCAGTGCCGGACAGACCATCGGGTATCTGGACACAAAGGCACAGGAAAACCAGCTTAAGCTTGCCATACGCAGATTGGAATCCCTCTGCCAGAGGACGGAGCAGGAGGTCATGAAGAAACGAAAAGTGATTGCTTATATGGGGATATCCTGCGGACTGATGGCAGTTCTGATTCTTGTATAGGCAGGGGGAAGGCATGGATGTAAATCTTTTATTTAAAATTGCAGCTGTCGGAATCCTTGTGACAGTAATTGGACAGGTACTGAAGCACAGCGGAAGAGAAGAACATGCGTTTCTGACCAGTCTGGCCGGACTGATCATTGTCCTGTTCTGGATCGTACCTTATATTTACAATCTTTTTGACGAAATCAAGAATTTGTTTTCGCTTTGATGGAGGCATGAACATAAGATGCTAAAGGTTGCGATGATCGGTCTGGGCGGTGTTATGCTTGCCCTGGTATTCCGGCAGCAGAAAAGTGAATATGCGCTTTATCTCAGCATGGCGTGTGCCGTCATGATTATCTTTTTTTCGGTAAGCCGCCTTGCGGTCGTCATTGAAACGTTCCGGAGGATGGAAGAGAATCTTCATATTGATTCTGCAATGATCGGAATTGTGATCAAAATGATCGGGATTACATATGTGGCAGAGTTCGCGTCCGGGATCAGCAAAGATGCGGGGTTCACAGCGCTTGCAAACCAGATCGAAATGTTTGCGAAGCTGTCCGTTATGGCGGTGAGCGTGCCGGTGCTGTCCGTTCTCGTTGAAACGGTGGAAGGACTGTTTGCGTCATGATGGGCCGCCGAAGACGGAGAGCGGGAATGAAAAAAAGAATCCTGACGGCTGTATGCGGGATCTTTTCCGGGATCCTTCTGTCCTGTGAAATTGCCGGTGCGTCCGTGGATACGTCTTGGCAGGAGCGAACAGGGAACAACGGGTCCGGCCGGGAAGAATGGGGCACCGACGATCTGATCCAGGATCTTCTGTCAGAGCTGTCGCTGGAAGAAATTGATGATGTCCTGAGGCAGGATCATGCTGCCGGGGATCTGTCTTTTTCAGAGCTTCTGAGACGGGTAATCCGCACACAGGATGCTGACATCACACAGACAGAAAAAAGAGATTTTTTACGTGCCATGTTTTCCCTTCTGTTTGCAGATATAAAAGAATATAAATATGTTTTTATCCGGCTTTTGATTCTTACGATTGCCTTCTCTTTTCTGAATCATTTCATGAGTGTCTTTACCGACAGCGGGATCTCGAAAACAGGGTTTTATATGTTTTTCATGATTCTGATGACCTTTTTGATGAAGTCCTATCAGATGCTGAACAGCACGCTTCTGGAAACGGCCGGACAGATCACAGGCTTTATGCAGGTACTGCTGCCGGCATTCTGTACGACCATGGTCTTTTCGTCGGCGAATCTGACAGCGGCATCCTTTTATCAGATCGTTCTGACGGTCATCTGGCTGGTCGAGAGGGTTTTGCTGTATATGGTCGCGCCGGGGATTCATATTTACGCGGTTCTTCAGATGCTGAACCATATGACGGGAGGCAGACTGATATCCAGATGGACGGTTCTGCTGAAAAGAATCATCGTGTGGACGCTGCGCGCGCTGCTGGCGGGCGTGACCGGCATGAATCTTGTTGAAAACATCATTGCTCCGTCCGCAGACAATCTGCAGAAACTTTCCGTCACAAAGACCATTGGGATGATTCCCGGGCTCGGCGGCGCGGCCGAGGCGGTGGGCAGTATTCTGATCGGGTCGGCGGCCGTGATCAAAAACGGGGTCGGCGTTTCCGCAATGATTGTTTTGATGATCATCTGCGCAGGACCCATGATCAAGCTGCTGGTCTTCACCCTGTTTTACAGAGCGGCCAGCGCAATCGTTCAGCCGTTTGCGAATGCCCGTGTCTGCGGCTGCATCGACAGTGCGGGAGATGCTGCGGGGCTGCTTCTCCGGACGATGATCACTGCCGTTTCGCTGTTTTTGATTTCCATTGCAGTTGTTCTGACGGCGATGAAGTGAGGTGACAGAATGCTTACGGAACTTATGACATGGATCAGGCAGATTATCTATGTGTTTGTTTTTCTGGTGCTGATTCTGCAGATCC
This sequence comes from uncultured Lachnospiraceae bacterium, assembly GCA_946546945.1. Lineage (GTDB taxonomy): Bacteria > Bacillota > Clostridia > Lachnospirales > Lachnospiraceae > Eubacterium_I. The sequence goes on along the minus strand of CAMNOU010000025.1, from coordinate 25,154 downwards.
TGCCTTCCGGCAATTATCAGAAATATGTCAGATTTTTTGCCGGCCTGATTTTCGCGGCAATCCTGCTCGGACCTCTGATCTCGCTGATATGCGGGAAAGATGTCAGGGATCTGATTCCGGATGGACCGGAGGAGGCAGATGTCCGGATAGAAGAGACAGTGGATTTTGACTGGCTGGAAAAACAGCGCGGGGATTACTATGAAGAAAATGCGAAGAGGGTCATGGAGGACATTGTCGAATGAGCAGGTTCAGAGAATTTTTCCTTCAGAAAAAATATAAAAAAATCCGAAAAGACCAGTGGCTGATTCTTTTTCTTGCAGGGGTCCTGCTGCTGGTTCTGGCAATCCCCTCGGGGAAGACAGAGAGCCTTGACGGAAAAGACCGGGAGGAAACGCCCGGGACTCTGCAGCAGAGGGATCTCTGTTCATCTGATTATGGGAGACAGCTGGAATCGAGACTGGAAGGAATGCTGTCCGGCATGAACGGCGTGGGACAAGTGCGGGTCATGCTGACCTTTCGGGATAACGGGGAGAGTGTCACGGAAAAAGATGTGCAGCTTGTCACGGAGGAGGAGATGGCGCAGGCGGAGCAGCAGGTGATGAAAAAGCATACGCAGAGCACGGAGCAGACGGTTTATGATGAGGGAGAGCAGAAAGGGGCTCCTTTTATCCGGGTCAGAAAAACACCTGCAGTAGAAGGGGTCCTGGTCGTTGCAGAATGTTCCCCGCGTTCCGGGGCGGCATCCGATATTTCCGAAGCGATTCAGGCATTATTCGGACTGGACGCGCATAAGATTAAAATAGTTGAGATGAATGCAGTACAGGAGGGATCGTGAAATTATGAAAAGAGTATTCCGGAAAAACCAGGTGATTATTACGGCGCTTGCACTCATGATCGCAGTCGCCGGCTATGTGAGTTATACCAAAGCCGGGCCGGGGGAAGACGTGCTGAAAACAGCGTCGGATGAAGTGGCGGACACGGCGGATACCTATGATATTTCAGATGAAGATATGGTGGCTGATATTTTTACAGATACTGAAGAGGACGCACAGGCATCAGACAGTACGGATGACGGAATCACAAACGAGGGGGATGCATCTGACAGCAGCGACACCGGCAGCAGCGACACCGGCAGCAGCGACACCGGCAGCAGCGATACAGGCAGCAGCGATGCCGCTCCTGCAGAGGCTGGAGAAACGCTGCTTACGTCCGCAGAGGCACAGACCGTTGATTTTTCTTCTGAAGTAAAACTGAACAGAGAACAGGTAAGAGGAAAAAACAAAGAGGCTCTCATGGAGATTATCGACAGCACATCGATTTCTGACGCACAGAAACAGGATGCAGTGAATACCATGATCGAGATGACGAATATAGCGGAGCGGGAGAATGCAGCGGAGCTGCTGCTCGAGGCAAAAGGATTTCAGGATGCAGTGGTGAGCGTGACCGACAATTCCGCGGATGTTGTGCTCGATATGGGAGATGTGACGGATGCAAAACGCGCCCAGGTCGAGGATATTGTCAAGCGGAAAACCGGGATAGCGGCAGAGAATATTGTAATCACGCCCATCAGCGGTACGCAGGCCGGGCAAAAGTGACTGGCGCGCGCCTTCCGCTTTTGTTATAATCAATAAAAGAGAGGTACAGAACATAAAAAGCAGCTTCTGTGGAGGTTACAGATGAAGAGAATATTTTTGATCGTATTAGACAGTTTCGGAATCGGGGAGATGCCGGATGCGGCAAATTATAACGACGCAGGAAGCAACACCCTTGCCTCGGTATCAAAAAGCCCGCAGTTTTTTGTGCCGAATATGGCCCGGCTGGGGCTGTTTCATATTGACGGGGTGCATGTACAGAAGACAGCGGAAGAACTGACCGGTTCCTATGCGCGCCTCGCGGAGCGGTCTGCCGGAAAGGATACAACGACAGGACATTGGGAAATTGCCGGACTGATTTCGGAAAAACCGATGCCCACATTTCCGGATGGCTTTCCGGATGAACTGATCCGCGCTTTCTCGGAAGCGTCAGGAAGACAGGTCCTTTGCAACAGGCCGTATTCCGGGACCGAAGTGATCCGGGATTACGGGGAGGAACATATGCGTACCGGCGCACTGATTGTGTATACATCGGCCGATTCCGTTTTCCAGATTGCTGCGCATGAAGAGATCGTGCCCGTAGAACAATTGTATCAGTACTGTGAGATCGCGAGAAAGCTTCTGAAAGGCGATCTTGGCGTGGGAAGAGTGATCGCAAGACCGTTCACCGGGCAGCCGGGCAATTTTACAAGGACCAGCCGGAGACATGATTTTTCTCTTCAGCCGCCGGCGGATACCATGCTCGATCAGTTAAAGGGCGCCGGATATGATGTGATCGGCGTCGGAAAGATCAATGACATCTTTGCGGGAAAAGGAATCACCGAATATGTCCGGACATCCGGCAATGCAGAGGGAATCGAACGGACGATTGAGTATCTCGACAAGGATTTTGAAGGTCTTTGTTTTGTGAATCTGGTGGATTTTGATATGCTCTACGGACACAGAAACGATGTGGACGGATATGCCGCCGCGCTCAGCTTCTTTGACAAAAAGCTTCCGCAGATCACAGGCAGGATGCGCAGCGATGATATTCTGATGATTACGGCAGATCACGGCTGTGATCCGGCAACGCCGTCTACCGATCATTCCCGGGAATATGTGCCGTTTCTGATGTACGGGGACCGCATCCCGGCCGGGAAAAATTTCGGGACCCGGTCTTCCTTTGCTGATATCGGAGCCACGGTGCTTTCCTTCTTCGGCGTAAAGTCCCATATTGCCGGGAACCCTCTCTTGACAGAAGAACAGGAATAATGTTAGTATTTATTTTTGTTTGAAACAATTGTCAGGAGGATGGATTTTTGGCTGATTTACATAAGGAAATAGAAAAGCGAAGGACCTTCGCGATCATCTCTCATCCGGATGCGGGAAAGACAACGCTGACGGAGAAGTTCCTGCTCTATGGGGGACAGATCAATCTGGCCGGGTCAGTAAAAGGAAAAGCGACGGCCCGTCATGCTGTATCGGACTGGATGGAGATTGAGAAACAAAGAGGAATTTCTGTGACATCATCTGTTCTGCAGTTTGAGTACGGCGGATACTGCATCAATATTCTGGACACACCGGGACATCAGGACTTCTCGGAGGATACTTACCGGACACTGATGGCGGCAGATTCCGCTGTGATGGTCATCGATGGCTCAAAGGGTGTGGAGGCCCAGACGCGCAAGCTTTTTAAGGTATGCGTGATGAGACATATTCCGATCTTTACATTTATCAATAAAATGGACCGTGACGCCAACGATCCCTTTGATCTGGCAGATGAGATCGAAAAAGAGCTGGGGATTTCCGTATGCCCGGTCAACTGGCCGATCGGGTCCGGTAAGAATTTTAAGGGCGTATATGACCGCAGCACAAAAAAGGTAATGACCTTTTCCGACACCCTGAAAGGGACGAAGGAAGGGGAAGAGCGCGAGTACGATCTGGATTCGGAAGAGCTCTCTGACGTAATCGGCGGGGAATACAGGGAGCAGCTGATGGAGGAAATCGAGCTGCTGGATGGAGCGAGCGCCGATTTTGACATTGATCTGGTGTCAAAAGGAGAATTGTCCCCGATGTTTTTCGGGTCCGCGCTTACAAATTTCGGCGTGGAGACCTTTCTTCAGCATTTCCTTCAGATGACATCCGCACCGCTTCCGAGAATGTCCGACATCGGACAGATTGATCCGTTTTCAGAGGACTTCAGCGCGTTTGTATTCAAGATACAGGCCAATATGAACAAGGCGCACCGTGACCGTGTGGCCTTCATGCGGATCTGTTCCGGCAGATTTGACGCGGGCATGGAAGTGTACCATGTGCAGGGAGATAAGAAGATCAAGCTGTCTCAGCCGCAGCAGTTAATGGCGGAAAAGCGTAAGATCATAGAAGAAGCATATGCCGGTGACATTATCGGCGTGTTCGATCCGGGGATCTTTTCCATCGGAGATACGCTGACGACTGCGAAAGACAGATTTTCCTTTGAGGGAATCCCGACATTCGCGCCGGAACACTTCGCCAGAGTGCGCCAGGTGGATACCATGAAGCGGAAACAGTTCGTAAAAGGAATCACCCAGATCGCCCAGGAAGGCGCAATCCAGATTTTTCAGGAATACAAGACCGGTATGGAAGAAATCATCGTCGGAGTGGTCGGCGTTCTTCAGTTTGATGTTCTGAAATACCGTCTGGAGAATGAATACAACGTGGACATCTATCTGGAGAACCTGCCGTATGAGCATATCCGGTGGATCACAAACAAAGATATTGACCTGGATACGCTGAGCGGCACATCGGACATGAAGAAGATCAGAGACCTGAAAGGAAATCCGCTTCTTCTGTTCGTGAACGCATGGAGTGTGGGAATGACACTGGACAGAAATAAGGGACTGGAATTATCCGAGTTCGGAAAATAAAAAACAGCGGTGCCGTGCCGTCACAGATCCTGTGAAGGCGCGGCGCTGCTTTTTTTTATGCCACTTAACTTTGTTTTTTTCAGAAACTTGCATTTTTCAGGCGCATCTGCTATATTCAATTCTGAGCAGGATGTTTGTGTTCTTATTGTTCTGAATCGTCTGTTTTCGAAGGGAATCTCTTGCTCGATCATCAAAGGAAAAGAAAAGAAGCAGGAGGTGGTGCCTTTGCGGGTCTGTGAAAAGAAACCGGGAAGAATTGAAAATACAGATTGACAATTCGAAAGAACTATACTAATATAAAATACAAAGGCGAACATAAGTTCGCATAATTTCGGATAAGGAGAATCAATATGGCGAAAGAAGATAAATTGAAAGCATTGGACGCGGCAATTGCCCAGATCGAGAAACAGTACGGGAAGGGATCCGTCATGAAGCTCGGCGACCCGAATCTTCATATGGATGTTGAGACGATCCCGACGGGCTGCCTGAGCCTGGATATCGCTCTGGGACTCGGGGGGATCCCGAAGGGAAGGATCGTGGAGGTCTATGGCCCGGAGTCCAGCGGTAAGACAACGGTTGCGCTCCATATGGTGGCAGAGGTGCAGAAAAGGGGCGGCATAGCGGGCTTTATAGATGCCGAGCACGCGCTCGATCCCGCGTACGCGAAGAATATCGGGGTGGATATCGATAATTTATATATTTCCCAGCCGGATAACGGTGAACAGGCCCTGGAGATCACAGAGACGATGGTCCGTTCGGGCGCCGTGGATATTGTTATTGTTGACTCGGTTGCTGCGCTTGTGCCCAAGGCCGAGATCGACGGAGACATGGGAGATTCTCATGTGGGCCTGCAGGCCAGACTGATGTCGCAGGCTCTGCGCAAGCTGACAGCGGTGATCAGCAAGTCGAACTGTATCGTGATCTTTATCAATCAGCTTCGTGAGAAGGTCGGCATCATGTTCGGAAACCCGGAGACTACGACCGGAGGACGGGCACTGAAGTTCTATTCCTCGATCCGGCTGGATGTCAGACGTGTGGAGGCGCTGAAACAGAGCGGAGAGATTATCGGAAACCACACGCGGATCAAAGTCGTTAAGAACAAGATCGCGCCTCCGTTCAAGGAAGCTGAGTTTGATATCATGTTCGGAAAAGGCATATCCAGAGAGGGCGATGTGCTTGATCTTGCGGCTGACCTGAACATTATCAACAAGTCAGGGGCCTGGTATTCGTATAACGGAGAGAAGATCGGGCAGGGACGTGAGAACGCGAAGAAGTACCTGTCAGAGAATCCGGATGTTTTTGAGGAAGTGGAAAGACAGATCCGTGTGCATTATGGTCTGGAAAAGGATCAGAACGAGGCGTCCGGGCAGAATAGTCCGGAAGATGCGGACGCGGTTCAGAATGGGCCGGCTGACAGAAAGCAGGAATAGACCGAAGGTGATGAATTCTTTATGCATATTACAAAAATAGTGCCGGAAAAGAAAGGGAGGCTCCTGATTTATACAGATAAGGGGGGAGCCTTCCCGCTTTATAAGAAAGAGGCTGCTCTGTTTCAGATCGAGGAGGGCAGAGATCTGTCTGATGAGGATTGGGAGAAGATTTGCGGGGAGATCCTGCAAAAGCGTGTCATCCGGCGCGCCATGTATCTGCTGCAGCAGAAGGATTATACCGAATCTCAGCTCAGCAGGAAACTTAAGATGGGAAATTATCCGCAGGAGCTGATTGATACCGCGCTGGAATATGTGAAATCTTTTCATTACATTGATGATTTCCGGTATGCCTGCACGTATATCCGCTGCCATCAGGAGGAGAAGAGCCGGCTTCAGCTGACGGTTTCGTTGCAAAAGCGGGGAGTGAGCCGGGAACTGATCGACCGTGCGCTGGAAGAAGAATACGAGAGTGATGAAGCAGCACTTATCCGGAAGCTTCTTCAGAAGAAGAACTATGATGCAGACAGAATGGATCAGAAGGAGAAGTTCCGGATTTATCAGTATCTGATGCGCAGAGGATTTTCAGGATCGGCCGTCCGCAGCCAGATGGGACTGTAGGCTGTCCGGGCTGATCGAATTGTATAGAGAAATGAACAGAAATCTTTCATTTTGCTTGACATAAGAAGCAAAAAAGGATAAACTTTAATAGTTGTAGTTCGTGACAGAATGGGAGTTTCCATTTCCATTCTGGGTAAGATAGGTACAATAAAACTTAATAAGGAGGTGCTCCTGTGGCGCAGACTGTCATAGCAGCAATAATCACCGCTGTGGTCGTGGGTCTCATCACATATTTTGTCTCTCAGTCGCGCTTTAAGAAAAACACGGAAGAGAAGATCGGAAGTGCGGAAGAGCGTGCAAGGGCAATTATTGATGAAGCTGTAAAGACGGCTGAGACGAAGAAGCGGGAAGCTTTGGTGGAAGTCAAGGAAGAGTCGATCCGGACGAAGAATGAACTTGACAGAGAGATCAAGGACCGCAGATCTGAAATCCAGCGCAACGAACGGCGTATCGAGCAGAAGGAAGCCAATCTGGACAAGAAGCTCGAGGCAATCGAACGTCGTGAGCAGAGCTTTTCAGCGAAAGAAGAAGAGATCAGACGGCGTCAGGCGGAAGTTGCAAAGCTTAATGAAGAACGCATACAGGAACTGGAACGAATTTCCGGACTCACCTCTGAACAGGCAAAAGAATATCTATTAAAAACCGTTGAAGAAGATGTAAAACTGGATACTGCAAAACTGATCAAGGAGATGGATGCCAAAGCCAAAGAGGAGGCTGGCAAAAAAGCCAAAGAATATGTTGTCAATGCCATTCAGAAATGTGCGGCGGATCATGTCGCTGAGACGACGATTTCCGTGGTACAGCTTCCGAATGACGAGATGAAGGGACGTATCATTGGCCGTGAAGGACGTAATATCCGAACACTGGAGACGATGACCGGAGTAGATCTGATCATCGATGATACGCCGGAAGCAGTCATTCTTTCCGGATTTGATCCGATCCGCAGGGAGGTTGCCCGCATCGCTCTTGAGAAGCTGATCGTGGACGGACGTATTCATCCGGCCAGAATCGAAGAGATGGTGGAAAAGGCACAGAAAGAAGTGGAGAGCATGATCCGCGAGGAAGGAGAAGCTGCCACTCTGGAAGTCGGAGTACATGGGATACATCCCGAGCTGGTGCGTCTGCTTGGCCGTATGAAGTTCCGGACAAGCTATGGGCAGAATGCACTGAAACACTCTATTGAGGTGGCACAGATTGCCGGATTGCTGGCAGCGGAGATAGGTGTTGATGTCAGACTTGCCAAACGTGCAGGTCTGCTGCATGATATCGGAAAAGCGGTCGATCATGAGATGGAGGGATCTCACATCCAGCTTGGTGTGGCTCTCTGCAGGAAATTCAAGGAATCGGCAGTAGTGATTAATGCAGTGGAATCACATCACGGTGATGTAGAGCCGGAGTCCCTGATCGCGTGTCTGGTTCAGGCGGCGGATACCATTTCCGCGGCAAGACCGGGAGCGAGAAGAGAGACATTAGAGACATATTCAAACAGATTGAAAAAGCTGGAGGATATTACAAACAGTTTCAAAGGTGTAGATAAATCTTTTGCAGTTCAGGCGGGCAGAGAAGTTCGTATTATGGTAGTTCCTGAGCAGGTCAGCGATGCTGATATGGTGCTGATGGCCAGAGATATTTCCAAGCAGATCGAGGCTGAATTGGAATACCCGGGTCAGATAAAGGTTAACGTGATCCGCGAAAGTCGTGTTACTGACTATGCGAAGTAACATATACGATAGAGTAAGAACGTAACGACCGTAATCAACAGTTCGTATGAAACAGAATCCCGTAAATTCTCATTTGAGGGTTTACGGGTTTTCTGCTTATAGATTAGAAATGGAGAACAAAAAGATGAAGCTGATTTCCTGGAATGTAAATGGCCTGCGGGCCTGTGTTCAGAAAGGATTTATGGATTATTTTCAGAGCGCGGATGCGGATATTTTCTGCGTGCAGGAGACAAAACTGCAGCAGGGACAGATCTCTCTTGAACTGGACGGCTATGAGCAGTATTGGAATTACGCCGAAAAAAAGGGTTATTCCGGTACAGCCGTGTTCACAAAGAAAAAGCCGGTGTCCGTCTCTTATGGGATCGGAATCGAAGAGCATGACCATGAAGGGCGTGTGATCACATTGGAATTCGAACGCTTTTTCTTTGTGACCGTCTATACTCCGAACTCGCAGAATGAACTGGCCAGACTGGATTACCGTATGAAGTGGGAAGATGATTTCCTGGCTTACATCAAGAAACTGGAAGAGAAAAAACCGGTCATATATGCCGGAGACCTGAATGTGGCTCATCAGGAGATCGATCTGAAAAATCCGAAGACAAATCATAAAAACGCCGGATTTACAGATGAAGAACGTTCTAAGATGACAAATGTCCTGAATAGTGGTATGATAGACACATATCGGTTTTTTTACCCGGAGCAGACAGGAGTCTATTCCTGGTGGTCGTACCGGTTCAAGGCACGTGAAAAAAATGCCGGATGGCGGATAGATTATTTTATCGTGTCGGAGAGTTTGAAGGATTCTCTTGTGTCAGCGGCTATACATACAGAAGTGATGGGTTCAGACCATTGCCCGGTCGAACTGGTGATCAGTGACGGACAGTAAGAGATGCAGGAGAAAAAGGAGTATGAATGAGATCAGACAATAAACTGGAAAAGCAGAATCTGAGAGAAAAACGCAAGCTGGAGCAGAAAGAGGAAATGCGCACGGAAGTGATCAGCTGGATTCGTATGTTTGTAATCGTGATTGTTGTTGTTCTGGTTGCAACAAAGTTTATCATTATTAATGCGAAGATTCCATCCGGGTCTATGGAGAACACTGTTATGACGAAAGACCGTCTGATCGGGTTCCGGTTTTCCTACTGGTTTTCAGATCCGGAAAGAGGAGATATCGTATTATTTTCCTATCCGGTCGATGAAAAAAAGACGTATATAAAAAGAGTCATCGGACTGCCGGGAGATACGGTTGAAATCAGGCAGGGAAAAATATATATCAATGGCAGTGATACCCCTCTTACTGAGAATTATCTTCCGGAGGAATGGTATTATAAAAATGACGGTTTCTACTATGAGGTCCCGGAGGACTGCTATTTCATGATGGGAGATAACCGTAACAATTCTGCTGACAGCCGGGAATGGGCGGATGAGGCACTGGCAGCCGGAGTGGCCTCTACTGCTGAGGAGGCTTATCCGTATAGCTTTGTCAACAGAAAGAAAATCAAAGGGAAAGCGATATTTACCTATTACAGACATTTTCATATATTGCAGCATGCCGCTGTTTATGAATCCAATTAATTTTAGAGGAGAAGTGAAATGGAAGAAAAAATGAATATGCAGGACATGGAGAAGGAACTGGAGGAATCCTACAAAATGATGGGGGACGGAGAGCATGATACGGATACCCTTCTTGCGTGGGCCAAAATAAAAGAAATGTTTGAGGCGAAGGAAACGCTGACGGTAGAGATCAGCGGAATCGTGAACAAGGGAGCGATTGCTCTGGTAGAGGGCATCCGCGGATTCATTCCGGTCTCACGTCTGAGCCTGGAAAGAGTGGACGACCTGAATGAATGGCTGGGAAAGGAAATCCGTGTGCGTATCATCACAGCAGATATGGAATCGGATAAACTGGTGCTGTCCGCCCGCGAGATTCTGAAGGAAGAGCGCGCGGAGCAAAAGAAGCTGAAAATGTCTGCCATTCAGTTGGGAAGTGTCTTTACAGGAACGGTAGAAAGCATTCAGGATTACGGTGCATTTGTTGATCTTGGAGACGGGATTTCGGGGCTGGTACATATTTCACAGATTTCCACAGAGAGAATCAAGCACCCTTCCGCTGTTCTGAAGGAAGGTCAGCAGGTGCAGGTGAAAGTGATCGGAAAGCAGGACGGCAAACTGAAACTCAGTATTCGGGCTCTTTTAGAAGAGAAGAAAAAAGAAGAGGAAGTAAAGGTGGAACTCCCCAAGAGTGAATCCATTGGTACATCCATGGGAGATCTGCTTAAAGACCTCAAACTTTTCTGAGCCGGCATGGGAATGTGCTGATATTGCTTAACGATATCATGAAATGAGGAATTGGATAGTTATGGATAAAAAGCTATTGGATCGGGCAGTTTATAATATTGATAACCGTGTTCTGGAGAAAACGATTGCGGACTATGCTGCTTCCAACAAGGATATTAAGAATCTGGAAGGCCTGATCCGTACGTTTGAGAAGTCGGATTTTATTGTGCCTGTAACTTTTCCCAAACAGGCCGGCATGAAGACCGTGCTGAAAATTATAAACGGCCTGCCTTTGGAAAAGAATGAGCGGGTTCCGTTGATTCCCCTGATTATGACAGATGATAAGGGCATGAAGTTTGCGCCTGCTTTTACCTCCCGGGAGAAGATCAGGGATGCCAGCGGTTTTCCCTTTATGGTGAGAGCGAATGCGAAACAGGTCATCAGCACCGCATTGAATGAAAAGCTCGGGCTGAATGGCGTGCTTGTCAATCCGCAGGGGGAAGGGATCCGTATTATGAATCAGGCGTTCACCGTTGATTTCGCGAAGGTAACGGCCGCGCCCAAACCCCAGATAAAAAAAGTCTCCAGAGAAGAGTTTATCCTTTTGTCCAGAAACATGACAGAGAAGAATCTGATTCCGAAGACTCTGTTCGAACAGAAAGCAGAGTTTGTCAGTCAGCTGGAAGAACGCAGAGAAGAATTTCTCCTGGAACTTTATAACAAGCCTTACGGCGAGAAAAATCCGAGCCCTTATACACTGGATGAATTCAGTGTGATGCCTTTGAATATAGATGATGAGACTACGGCGATCTGTATGGAGCTTCCGCCTAAAAAGATGGCTCCGGGGCTGGCGCTTTCCGCTTATGTTATCTGGAATCCCAAGGCTGAAAAGGCCGGCTATTATATGATTGAGAAGGGACAGCAGGGAGAAAGCAATGTCCTTTGCAGTATTACGGCCGGAATGAAGCATGAGGAGCTCATGACTGCCCCTCCCGTCGGGAGCGAATTATCAGCAGTTCTGGATCTGATCCGTGAGGAGAGAGAAGAAAAGGGAGAATATCCCGAATAACGAAATAAGACAGTTCGTTTGTACCATCCTGTCTATAAACAAAACCAGGACTGCCATGGATATCCGCTTTGCGGGACTTGAATCTATGGTTGCTTATGAAGGTCACGGTTTTGCCGTGGCCTTCGTTTATTTAGAAAGAAGTGAAAAAATGTATATAATAAAGACTGAAGAAAGTTTTGATGCCGCGCATTTTCTGGCGGGATACAACGGGAAATGCAAAAATCTGCATGGACACCGCTGGAGAGTGATCGCGAAGATCTGTTCGGAAGAACTGAAAGAGGACGGGCAGCTGCGAGGTATGGTAGAAGATTTCGGAGATATCCGGCATGATCTGAAGCTGCTTGCGGATGAATTTGATCATTCATTGATTTTTGAGCAGGGCACTTTAAAAGAAAAAACGGTAGAAGCGCTGACAGAAGAAGAATTCCGTCTGGTTGAGGTTCCGTTCCGCCCGACAGCGGAAAACTTTGCCAGATATTTCTTTGAGATGCTCGAAAAAAAGGGATATAGGTTGGATTTGGTGGAGGTGTATGAGACACCGGGCAATTGTGCAATATATACAGATGGGAGATGACTCCCGCAGAAATACGGAGTGTAGGATGGCTAATTACAAAGTTGTAGAAATATTCAGCAGTATCAATGGAGAGGGACAAAGATCCGGTCAGCTTGCGCTGTTCATCCGCATGCAGGGCTGTAATCTGGATTGTACATACTGTGATACAAAGTGGGCAAATGAGGCGGACGCTGTTTTTCACTGGACATCTACGGAGGAAATTCTGGAGGTGGTCCGGCAGATGGGGATAAAAAATGTTACCCTGACCGGGGGAGAACCGCTGATTCAAAAAGATATCAAAGAATTATTGACGGCCCTGGCCAAAGAGCCGGGAATCCGTGTGGAGATCGAAACAAACGGAAGCGTCCTGCTGGAACCATTTGCAGATATTCCGAACCCGCCCACTTTTAACATGGATTATAAGCTGCCGGGCAGCGGCATGGAGAACCGGAACCGGACAGAGAATTTTCAATATCTGAAACCGGAAGATACTGTAAAATTTGTAGTAAAAGACTACATGGATTTGTGTGCGGCGAGAGAAATTATCCGCACATATCATCTGACAGATAAATGCCATGTGTATCTGAGCCCGGTCTTCGGGGAGATTGAGCTGGAGGATATCGTAAATTTCATGAAGAGCAATCTCATGAATGATGTGACGCTGCAGTTGCAGATACATAAGATCATCTGGGACAGCCAGATGCGGGGCGTATAAGGAGGGAGAGCAAAATGGCAATTGACAGAAAGGCGATTGAAGAGCATATCCGGGGCATACTGACTGCGCTCGGAGATGATCCGGACAGAGAAGGACTCAGGGACACACCCGTGCGTGTGGCCCGGATGTGCGAGGAAATATTTGCGGGGATGAATTACACAAACCACGAGATTGCGCAGATGTTTGATAAAACCTTTGAGGAAGATCTGAATTTTCATGAGACGAACCGTGATCTGGTAATCGTAAAGGATATCGATGTGTTCAGTTACTGTGAACATCACATGGCGCTGATGTATGACATGAAGGTAACCGTGGCCTATGTGCCGCATGAGAAGGTGATTGGGCTGAGCAAAATCGCACGGATCGCTGATATGGTATCCAAGCGGCTCCAGCTTCAGGAACGGATCGGCGCGGATATCGCGGAAATCATTCAGGAGGTTACCGGCTCGGAGGATGTCGCGGTCCTGATCGAGGGATGCCACAGCTGCATGGCTGCCAGGGGAATCAAAAAGGTGAATACAAAGACCCATACATCCACACTGAGGGGAAGGTTCCAGTCGGATGCGGCGCTGCAGACCAGGCTGAGCCTTTCGCTGTAGGCAGAGAGGAGAGAGAAAATGAAGGCATTGGTATTATTTAGCGGCGGGGTGGATTCCACGACCTGCCTTGCTCTTGCGGTCAAAAAATACGGCAGAGAAAATGTAGTCGCTCTGTCTGTTTCTTATGGACAGAAACACGTTAAGGAAATTGAGGCTTCACAGAACATTGCTTCCTATTATCAGGTGGAGCATCTTTTCCTGGATCTTTCCAGAATTTTTCAATACAGTGACTGTTCACTGCTTTCGCATTCTTCCGCTCAGATTCCGCATCATTCCTACGCGGATCAGCAGAAGGAAACGGGCGATAAACCGGTATCCACTTATGTTCCGTTCCGGAATGGGCTGTTCCTTTCCAGTGCGGCCAGCATAGCGTTGTCAAAAGACTGCGGTGTCATTTATTATGGTGCGCACAGAGATGATGCTGCGGGGAATGCTTATCCGGACTGTTCGGAAGATTTTAACCGCGCAATGGGAGAAGCTATCCGTCTGGGGAGCGGAGATCAGCTGCACATAGAGGCACCTTTTGTAAATATGTCAAAAGCGGAGGTGGTTCGCACTGGCCTTGAGCTGGGAGTTCCCTATGAACTTACCTGGAGCTGCTACGAGGGGCAGGACAGACCCTGCGGAAAATGTGCGACCTGTATTGACCGGGCCGAAGCCTTTGCGAAAAACGGGATGGAAGACCCGGCACTGAGATAGCGTATAAAAAGAAAGGAATACATATGTCATCAGGAAGAAGAAAGGAAGATATGCAGGGTGTGACCCTGCTGGGAAATCAGGGTACCAGATACCCTTCGGATTATGCTCCGCAGATGCTGGAGACATTTGATAACAAGCATCCGAATAACGATTATTTTGTAAAATTCAACTGTCCGGAATTCACTTCGCTCTGTCCCATTACAGGACAGCCTGATTTTGCAGCCATTACCATCTCTTATGTGCCGGACAAAAAGATGGTAGAGAGCAAATCTTTAAAGCTGTATTTGTTCAGTTTCCGGAATCATGGTGATTTTCACGAAGACTGTGTCAATATCATCATGAAGGATCTGATCAGTCTGATGGATCCGAAATACATTGAGGTCTGGGGAAAGTTCACACCCAGAGGAGGCATATCCATCGATCCCTGGTGCAACTACGGAAAACCCGGGACCAAATGGGAAGATGTGGCCTGGCAAAGGCTTGCCAATCATGACCTCTATCCGGAAAAAGTAGATAACCGTTAAAGGGAGAAAGTTATGGAACGAATGAAACGGATCGACCGCGTCTTAAAACACAAGGGTGCGATCGTGGATTTTTATGATGATGTAATGGAAGCACCGTCCGGTTCGGTCGCTCACTGGGATTATATCTCGCACAGAAGCGGGGCGGCAGCTGTACTTCCGGTCATGAAGGACGGGAGCATTCTGATGGTGCGGCAATACCGGAACGCACTGGAACGCGAGACGCTGGAAATTCCCGCGGGAGCAAGGGACAATACGTCGGAACCGACTGTCCAATGTGCGGCGCGGGAACTGGAGGAGGAGACAGGGTATCGTGCCGGGAAACTGGAATTGCTTGTCACGGTAGCCACGACAGTAGCGTTTTGCAATGAAGTCATAGAGATTTATCTTGCTACCGGTCTGCAAAAAACGAGTCAGCATCTGGATGAGGATGAATTCCTGGAGGTTGAGCGTTTTTCACTGGAGGAACTGGTTGGAATGGTGCTGAATCAGGAGATTCAGGATTCCAAGACAGTGGCTGCCATTCTGGCTTATTACAGAAAACGAAACGAAGGAAACATGGACTGAATGGGACTGAAGCAGCATTCACAAAGCAAGCCGCACAGACAGAGCAGACTCAGCAGCAGGCATTTGAGGAAATAGACGGGATTCCTGTGAATCCTGTTTTTAATCAGCAAAATGTATGCGGCAAGATAAAAAGGAAGATGAGGAAGGAGGATTCCGAAGAGCAGCGGAAAACTCCTTATCCCGAAAGTACGGATCAGGGCAGTGCTGAAAAGGCCAAAGGAAAAGCCGAACCAGGCTGTGACGGCAGGATAGACCCGGCTGCTGCGGTGAAAATATCCGGTCAGGCACAGAACCAGCCACAGAATCAGCCTGTCTTTGAACATCTGCAGAAACTGCAGGGAAAGAAAGGCAGGACGCTCCGGAGGCTGTTTTAAAAATGATGTGATCTGAAATCCAATCCGGAAGGTCTCTTCTGACAATTTCAGATTCGCCAGGAATATGCCGCACAGGAAAAGAAGCATAAAGCAGACCAGATGGATTCCTGACTGAAATTGCGGATTGTTTCTATGTATTGACAGAGGCATGAAAGGATTCTCCTTTTTGGATAGTATGTTTGCTTTTTTATTATATGAGAAGAAACGGGCAGGCATGTCTGAATTTATGTGAAAAAAATAACAATATGCACAAAAAATGTAAAAAAAGGGGAAATAAAATGGTTAAAATCACTTGCGAATATCTATAATTCGTCTATAATAGTTCTATAGGGCATTTTGCCCGGCGATATGAAATCGAAGGGAGAAAAAATTATAATGAACGTATTAGTTATCAACTGCGGAAGCTCATCCTTAAAGTATCAGCTGATCAATTCTGACACAGAAGAAGTCCTTGCAAAAGGTCTCTGTGAGAGAATCGGCATCGATGGCATGCTTACTTATCAGAAAGCTGGCCTTGACAAGGAAGTCAGCAACCCGCCTATGCCGACACATAAAGAAGCGATCCAGCTTGTACTGGATGCTCTTGTAAACGAGAAGACAGGTGCGATCAAAGATCTTAGCGAAGTGAATGCAGTCGGACACCGTATCGTGCATGGCGGCGAGAAATTCGCATCCTCCGCAGTGATCACAGATGAGATGCTTGCTGCAGTAGAAGAGTGCAACGATCTGGCACCGCTTCACAATCCGGCAAACCTGATCGGTATCAATGCCTGCAAAGAGCTGATGCCTGGCGTACCGATGGTCGGCGTATTTGATACCGCTTTCCATCAGACCATGCCGGAGAAAGCATATCTGTACGGACTTCCCTATGAGTATTATGAGAAGTATAAAGTCAGAAGATACGGCTTCCACGGCACCAGCCACAGCTTTGTATCCAAACACATCGCTGAGTTCCTCGGCATGGATATCAATCATTCTAAAATCATCGTTGCCCATCTTGGAAACGGCGCTTCCATCAGTGCTGTAAAAGACGGCAAGTGCGTCGATACATCCATGGGTCTTACTCCGCTGGAAGGTCTTGTTATGGGAACACGTTCCGGTGACATTGATCCGGCGATCATGGAGTTTATCGCAAAGAAAGAGAACCTGGATATTGCAGGCGTTATGAACGTTCTGAACAAGAAATCCGGCGTACAGGGTATCTCCAAGGTATCCAGTGACTTCCGTGATCTTGAGGATGGCATGAACAATGGTGACAAGCTCTGCGAGGCAGCCATTGAAGTCTTCAGCTATCGTGTAGCAAAATACATCGGTGCTTATGTGGCAGCATTGAACGGCGTAGATGCCATTGCCTTCACAGCAGGAATCGGCGAGAACGCACCGCTCGTTCGCGAGAAAGTAATGTCCTACTTAGGATATCTGGGAATCACTCTTGATGAGGAAGCAAACAAAAACCGCGGAAAAGACCTCATCATTTCCACTCCGGACTCCAAAGTCAAAGTGGCAATCATTCCGACCAACGAAGAGCTTGCCATTGCGAGAGAGACAGTAGCATTAGTAAAATAGTAAACATAAAGAAAAACAGGGGACGTTCTGTCCTCTGTTTTTTATGCGCGGAAAACCAAAATCCGGATCAAAAGAAAAAAAGGGATAAAAGGCGCTGCCTTTTATCCCTTCTGATATAATATTCTGATTAGTCAACTGCGATAATCTCTTTTTTGTTGTAGCTGCCGCAGTTTTTGCATACTCTGTGGGGAACCATCAGTTCGCCGCATTTGCTGCATTTCACTAAGGTCGGAGCAGACATCTTCCAGTTTGCTCTTCTTCTATCTCTTCTTCCTTTGGAAGATTTATTCTTAGGACAAATAGACATACCGTAACACCTCCAATTTATATAAACTCTTTTCATGTTCCAAAATGACACTTAAATAAGTATACTCATGAGTGCGCAGTTTGTCAATAGATTTTTGAAGAAAAAGTGAAATCAAAAGTTATACCGAAAAACTTTCACACCATCGGCAGAGTTATGGTATACTTAAGAAAAAATCCGGAGGAAAGAAAATGGTCAAGCATGTTATATTATGGAATTTAAAGAGCACATATTCAGAGGAAGAGAAACAGAAGATCAGACTCGGAATCAAGGAAGGACTGGAGAGCCTTGCAGGGAAGATCCCCGGCATGATTGATATCCGGGTCAACATTGACCGGCTGGAAAGTTCTACGGCAGACCTCATGCTGGATTCGACGTTTGAAAACGAAGAAGCCCTGAAGGGATATTCGGTACATCCGGAGCATGTGGCCGTGGCAAATTCGAAAGTACGCCCCTTTACGGAAGTTCGTTCCTGCCTGGATTACGTATTGTAAAAGAGAAACTGATCTGAAAGAGGAACACTGATGAAACGTCAGCGTTCCTCTCTCTTTTTTTACATTTCAAAGAACCTATTATAATGATCTGGCATGTACGTTATATCCCCCCGGAGGGCTTGAATACGTCTTTTTCTTCCTGTAAACTGTTCTTATCAGTAATGAAGCATATATAGAAACAAGGAGACTGGAAAGATGGGGAAAAAGATTATACTGAAGTGGGGGACATTTTGTATAGCAGCCCTGATGGCATGTGGTCTGTCTGCAGGCTGTGGACAGAGCAAACCTGAAAGTGAAAATCAGTCGGCAGAAGCTTCGTCTGTGGAAGAGAGTACGAAGCAGACGGCAGCAGGAGAAAAAGTGTTTACTTTTGGTGATACAACATTTAATGCTGAGAATGATGAGGCGGATGTCAACCCGCATAATGGTTATGCCGGATGGGCCTGTATCCGCTATGGGATTGGAGAGACTTTGTTTAAGTATTCTGATTCCATGGAGCTGGAACCCTGGCTTGCCACAGATTATAAAAATGTGGATGAAACGACCTGGGAAGTTACGATACGCGATGGAGTGACATTTACGAGCGGGCGGGTCCTGGATGCGGAAGCAGTTAAGGAATGTCTGGAGGATCTGATCAAGGTTCATGCAAGGGCGGCCGGAGACCTGAAGATTGCAGAGATTACGGCCGACGGACAGACACTTACGATCAAAACAACAGAGCCGGTCCCGGCACTGATGAATTATCTGTCTGATCCGTATGGATGTATTATTGACATGGAAGCCGGTATCACGAGTGATGGCAATGTATCCGGTACCGGACCTTACATAGCGGAAAAGGTGGAGACGGACAAGGGACTTACACTCGTCAAAAATGAGAATTACTGGGATGGCATGCCGAAGCTGGATACCATCTATGTAAAAACGATTACGGACGGCGATACGATGACGATGGCTATGCAGAACAAGGAGCTGGATGCGGCATACGGACTGCCCTATGCGAGCCTTCCGCTTTTTGCAGAGGATCCGTATACCATCTCTTCCTGTGATACCTCCCGCTCATTCTTTGCGCAGATGAATTACAACACGTCTGCCCTGCAGGATGATAATGTGAGAAAGGCGATTGCATGTGCGATCAATAAGGATGATTTTGTTTCGGTTCTTCTGGATGGAAACGGTACGCCGGCTGTAGGACCGTTCCCTGCAGGTTTTTCATTTGGAGACGATACGGTTTCTGGAGAGCCGTTTGATCTGGCTGCAGCGAGGAAACTTCTTGAGGATGCAGGCTGGAAGGATACGGATAATGACGGGTATGTAGATAAGGACGGACAGATGCTGACACTTCGCTGGCTGAGCTATCCAAGCAGACAGGAGCTTCCGCTTCTGGCGGAATCCGTGCAGGCGACCATGAAGGAAATCGGTGTGGATGTAGCCGTAAACTGTACGGCAGGTTTTCAGGATTATCTGGACCGTGGTGAATGGGACATTTTTGCAGGAGCATTTGTGAGTGCGCCCACCGGTGATCCGGAATATTTCTTCACCACACACTGCCTGGATGCTTCATCCAAGAACCGCGGCGCATATCACAGTGATGCGCTCGAAGCTCTTGAGAAGCAGATGTCTTCTACATTTGATACACAGGAAAGATCGGATCTGGCGATTCAGATGACACAGACGATTCTGGATGACCATGCATTTGTATTTGCATCGCATCTGAAGATGTCGATCGTATCCGGCGAGGGTGTCACAGGGCTGACCGCTCATCCGTCAGATTATTATGAGATCACAGTGGATCTTGATAAAAACTAATCCTTAAACAGAAATGCAGTATGAGCGGGAGGATAAACTGTCCTCCCGCTGCTAAGGTACCGGACAGTGAAGAAATATATTGGAAAAAGATTGCTGCAGTTGATTCCGATTCTGATCGGAATCACACTGCTTACTTTTGTATTGATGAACTTTTCATCCACAGATGCGGTGGATATCATGGAACAGAATTCCTCCGGAGCATGGACGGATGAGATGAAGGAACAGGCCAGACATGAGATGGGACTGGACAGGCCGCTGCCGGTTCAGTATCTGACATGGCTGGGAACAACTGTCCGCGGTGACATGGGTGAGTCTTATATCTCCGGACAGCCGGTCTTTCCGGTTTTTATGTCGAAATTGCCGGCCACCATTTATCTGACGATAACATCGATTGTCCTGACAATTGTCATATCAATTCCACTGGGAATCTTGTCTGCGGTGCGACAGAATCGTTTTCTGGATTATCTGATCCGCTTTTTAAGCTTTATTGGCAATTCCCTGCCGAACTTCTTTGTCGCCCTTCTTTTGATTTTCATATTTGCCCTGAAGATGGGAATCCTTCCGGTTATGGGAAACACGCAGGGATTCAAAAGCGTGATATTGCCGACATTGACTCTTGCAATAGCCATGGCCGCAAAATACACCAGACAGGTGCGCGCGACCGTTCTGGAGGAAATGAATAAGGATTATGTGATGGGGGCATGCGCGCGTGGAGTCCGTCAGAGCAGAATTCTGTATTTTAATGTGCTGAAGTCTTCCATGCTTACAATCATAACACTGCTGGCATTGTCAATAGGCTCTCTTCTGGGTGGGACTGCGATTGTTGAGTCCATTTTTATGTGGGACGGAGTCGGCAAGCTTGCGGTGGATGCGATTCTCACAAGAGACTATCCGGTCATCCAGGCTTATGTAATCTGGATGGCAATTATTTACGTGATCGTCAATCTGGTAACAGACATTGTCTATCATTTTCTGGATCCCCGTATTCGTCTGGTAGAAGGAATCGCAGACAGAAAGAATCTGCTTTCCGCCATGAAAGAAAAGATGCGGGATCAACAGGGTGTTCGTTTCAGGTTCCGGAAAGGCGGCGCGAAACGCGCGGATGCTGCCTGTCCGGTTCAAAGAAAAGAAAAGCCGGATCCGGATTACATTACAGTCCGAACCCAGAAGGTTCGAAAAGATCATACGAAAGCACAGCTGATTGTTCTGTTGGTTTTGGCGGGATGTCTTCTTGCGGCAGCAGCTCTGGCATCTCATATTACACCGTATGATCCCTATGAGCAGAATCTTTTAAATGCCCTTTCGGCTCCCGGGAAAGCCCATCTTCTTGGCACGGATCGCTATGGAAGGGATATGCTTTCAAGAGTTATCATGGGATCGCAGACGACCATCTTTTCGTCCCTGCTTCTGGTCCTGATCATCACGGCAGTCGGAACAGTGGCAGGTCTGTTCTGTGGTTATCATGGAGGAAAGGCAGACGCCATACTGATGCGCATATCAGATGTTTTTCTTGCTTTTCCGGGAATGGTATTCGCAATCGCCGTAGCCGGAGTCCTGAGCGGGGGCTTGCGAAGTGCGGTAATCGCTCTGGCCTGCATTTCCTGGCCGAAGTTTGCCAGATTGGCCAGAAGCCAGGTGATGACGGTTAAGAACACAGCCTATATTGCAGCGGCAAAGCTGGCCGGATGCGGAACTTTTCAAATCATGATGAAACACATTCTGCCCAATATAGCAGGAGCCATCATTGTCACCGCGGTTCTTGACATCGGAACAATGATTATGGAGCTTGCGGGTCTGTCGTTTCTGGGACTGGGCGCGACCCCGCCCATCGCGGAGTGGGGATCAATGATGAGCAATGGACGAAGCATGCTGCAGACCTGTCCCTGGGTCGTTCTGGCTCCGGGAACGGCTATTTTCATCACGGTTGTTTTGTTCAATCTGCTGGGTGATACAATTCGCGATGTTCTGGATCCGGGAAACAAAGCGGCAAGCCGGGGGTGAGTAAATGAGCGGGAAAGAATCCTTACTGGAAATGATACATGTTGAGATTAGTTACAATGGAAGACCCGTCGTGCATGATTTGTCGCTTCGGATGCAGCCGGGAGAGATTCTCGGCATTGTCGGGGAATCCGGAAGCGGGAAGAGTACGGTGATCAAAGCGCCCATGGGACTGCTGGGGAATCATGGAATGGTCACAAAGGGAGATATCTATTATCAGGGGCAGAATGTAGTTGATGCAGGGCCGGAAGAGCTGCGCAGGATGCGCGGCCCCGGGATGGGGATGATTTTTCAGAATACCGGAGCTTCTATGTGCCCGATCCGCACGATTGAAGATCTGTTATATGAAGCAGTTCTGGAGCATGAATCGATACCCGTACGGGAAGTGAAAGAGCGCGCTCTGGAACTCTTTGACAAGATGAATCTTTCTGATGGGGAGCGGATCCTAAAAAGTTATCCGTTTGAACTGTCCGGAGGCATGAATCAGCGTGTCGGCATCATGATGGCGATGATCATGAAGCCAAGACTGCTGTTTGCCGATGAGCCGACAAGCGCTCTGGATGTGACGGTACAGGCGCAGGTCGTTCGCGAGATGATGAAGATGCGTGATTTATTCGGCACTGGAATCGCTATTGTCACACATAACATCGGTGTTGTGGAATATATGGCCGACCGTGTGGCGGTCATGTATCAGGGCAGACTTGTAGAGTACGGGACGGTGAATGAGGTGATACATCATCCGCAGGATGCGTATACTAGGAAGTTGATTGGAGCAGTACTCCATATAAACAGAGGATGAGAGATGAATACAATCCTTGAAGTGAAGAATCTGAAAAAAGTGTTTTACAAGAATAAAGTGCCTTTTACTGCTGTGGATGATGTCAGTTTTTACCTGAAGAGAGGGGAATGTCTGGGCCTGGTCGGCGAAAGCGGGTGCGGAAAGAGTACCATCGCAAAGATGATTACGCATCTTCTGGAACCGGATGGCGGTGAAATCCGGGTGGATGGGAAGGAAATACAGCATCTGAAAAGAAGAGAACAAAAACTTCTTTACCGGGATGTACAAATGGTTTTTCAGATGCCGCAGGATTCCTTTGATCCGCGCTGCAGGCTTTCTGATGGCATTATGGAGAGTATGAGAAACCATGGGAGTGCAAGGGCAGAGGCAAAAGAAAGGATGCAAAAGCTGCTGCGCCTGACAGAACTGGACGATGAGATCGCAAATCGTTTTCCGCATCAGGTCAGCGGCGGTCAGTGCCAGCGGGCAGCGATTGCCCGGGCACTGGCGGTCAGGCCGAAGCTGATTATCTGTGATGAAGCGACAAGCGCCCTGGATGTGACGGTGCAGGCACAGGTCGTGGAACTGCTTCGCAAGCTGCAGAAAGAGATGCAGGTCAGTCTGCTTTTCATCTGTCATGATCTGGCACTGGTGCAGAATCTGTGCGACCGCGTCCTCGTCATGTATCAGGGCAGAATTGTAGAGGCGGGAACTCCGGATGAGGTAATTAAACATCCGAAAGCAGTGTATACAAGGCGGCTGATCGACTCAGTTTTTTAAAATTTGTAAAATCGGGAAACAACCCCCCCGGGAGGCTTGCGGAGCAGAGCTTTCGTGTGATAACATATCAAAATCAAAGAGAAGCGGAGGCATAGGAACATGAATTCAGGAAACGCGAATCTTGCAGCAGATCATGTGATTTATATTGATAAAAAGGAACGGGTCAAAAACTACTGGTCACTTCGAAGCAGTGACTTTTCTGCACAGCGGCTGCGGGAGCTGGCAAGTCCTCTGGCAGAACGCTGGATTGAAGAAATCTGCAGCAGAATTCCATCCGGACGAAGACTTCATATATTAGATGTCGGTACGGGGACCGGATTCTTTGCCTTTCTGATGGATCAGCTCGGGCACGATGTGACAGGCGTTGACCTGACCCCCGACATGATCCGGGAGGCGAGGGCTTCTGCAGCTCTTTTGAAAAGCAGGGCTGAATTTCTTGTGATGGATGCTGAGACACTGTCGTATCCGGACGAATGTTTCGATGTAATCCTCACCAGAAATCTTACATGGACGCTTCCCCATCCGCAAAAAGCCTATGCGGAGTGGTACAGGGTGCTGAAGAAAGGCGGCATTCTGATCAACTTTGACGCCAATTACGGAAAAGAAGATTACACCGGAAGCAGGGAGGAACTTCCGAAAAATCATGCCCATAAGCAGATAGAGTATTGCTTGCTTCAGGAATGCGAACGTATCAAGAATCAGATGGAGATCAGCTATCATGCCCGTCCTGCATGGGATGTGGAGCTGCTGGAGAAGGCCGGTTTTGCAGCAATCGAACTGGATCTGACCATAAGCAGCAGAATCTATCAGGAAATTGACGAATTCTATAACCCGACGCCGCTGTTTCTGATCCGTGCGGAAAAAAGGTAAATATATCATGCTGAAAGAAATACAGAAATACTGGACACATCGCTCGTCCGGTTATTCCAAAGTTAATCAGGATGAATTGAATGGATGTCAGAAGGCAAACTGGACCAGATTTCTGCAAAAGGAGATTCATCAACAATTTTCGCACCGCAGGCCGGAAGATATCAAAGTGCTTGACATCGGCTGCGGTCCCGGCTTTTTTTCCATCATACTGGCGGAGCTGGGCTATCAGGTAACGGCCATTGATTACACGGAAGCTATGCTTTTGCAGGCAAGGAAAAATGCGGGAATTTTGGCAGAGTGCATTTCCTTTTTTCAGATGGATGCACAAAATCTGCAGTTTCCGGACCGAATCTTCGATGCAGTCATTTCCAGAAATCTGACCTGGAATCTGGAGCATCCCGGCCAGGCATATGCTTCCTGGTGCAGAGTACTGAAGAATGGAGGGCTTTTGTTAAACTTCGACGCAAACTGGTATGGTTATCTTTTTGATGAACAGAAACGCTCAGAATATGAACGTGACCGCGCGATTGTTGAAGCAAAGGGGCTTGAAGATCACTATACCTGTACAGATATCGCTGCTATGGAAGCAATCGCATATCAGATGCCGCTCAGCCCGGTGTCAAGACCGGAGTGGGATGTACAGGCCCTTCGCCGGCTACCGGGCCTGGATGTGAGCAGTGAAGAAAATGTGGGAGAGCGTCTCTGGTCCGAAACAGAAAAAATCAATTATGCGGCCACACCAATGTTCATGGTGCGTGCCATAAAAAAGGATGGTTTTTAAAAAACTGTCCTTTTTATTACTATTCACAAGACGATTTATATGTATTACAATATACTCAAGAAGTTATATTTCGGAGAAATGCAGAACAAAACAGAGTAAGAAAACCTTAACTTCCAGCGAGTGTTAACACTCAACTGAAATGACTTTGAGAAAAAGC
>CAMNOU010000024.1 GCA_946546945.1 uncultured Lachnospiraceae bacterium | reverse complement strand
ATGTCAGCTGACGCTGACCCGAATTCCGCGCCAAGTCTCGCAAGCGAGACTTGAAAGTTTATTCTTCTTCAGCAGTTCCCGGTGTATACATATTTCAGATGCCGTTTGGCTGTATCCGCGAGGCGGTAGATCTGCGCCACATCGGTGGGGGCTCTGTCGGTCATATGAAAGTATGGGAAGAACCGGGAGATGTGAAGGGGGATATCGGCTCCGGTGAGAGTTCTGTCTGCCACATCGAGCGAAGCGACCCAGCTGCTCAAATCGTTCATTTCTTCTTCGGAATCGTTTTCTCCCGGGATGATCAGGGTGGTCAGCTCGACATGACAGATTCTGGCTGCGTGCCGGATGAAATCCATGACCATACCGCGGTCGCCCTTCAGCAGTTCTTTATAGTAACGGTCGGTAAAACCCTTCAGATCAATGTTCATGGCGTCGATAAAAGGAGCCAGTTCCGCGAGGACCGGGAGGGAGGCGGTAGCGTTTGTGACAAGCACTGTCTTCATGCCGTTGGCCTTGACCAGCCGGGCGGCATCCAGGACATATTCATATCCGATCAGGGGTTCGTTGTAGGTGAAGGCGACGCCGATATTGCCGTCAGAGCGATAACGCAGCGCAGTCTGGGCCAGCTTTTCCGGCGACACATATGCGGCATCTTTTGCGAAGCTTCCGGCTTCTTCCGACCAGGAGATCCGGTAGTTCTGGCAGAAAGGGCAGCGCAGGTTGCAGCCGTAGCTGCCGACAGACAGGATCATGCTCCCGGGATAAAAGCGGGATAAGGGTTTCTTTTCAATCGGATCGAGGAACATGGAGGTCACTTTTCCATAGTTCGCGGCCATAATCTGCCCGTTCCGGCAGATCCGGGCTTTGCAGAAACCAAGGCTGCCCTCGGGAATTTCACAATTCCGGAAACACACCGTACATTTACTCATGACGAATCACCTCGAAACGCTGAAGTTTTATTTTTTCACCCTTTTGGATGCCCGCTTTCTGCATGGCAATGGAGACCTGCTGAGAAACGGTGTCCACACCGTCCAGATCGGGAAGAAGGAGACCGCGCCGTCCCCCGCTCGAGACGATGACGCCGTATTTTCTGACATCAAGCTCTGCTTCGGAGGAAATATCCTCGGGTTCCCCAAGGACATCGACATGGATTTCCAGCCCTGCCAGCTCTTCCGGCTGAACGGGATGGAAACGGGGATCCCGGACCGCGGCGCTCACGGCATTGTTGATGATTTCCTGTGCGACACAATCCGTGGTCGGCAGAATCGTGCCGATGCAGCCGCGAAGCCTGCCGTGGGCATGGAGCGAAACAAAGGTGCCGGCACGTTTTGAGAGCATTTCATCAGGAAGCCCGGAAGGAACTTTCACGTATTTGTGATGCCGGACGTAATTTTCCAGAGACTGGCGTGCAAGCCGGACATAGGGATCTTCGCGGTCCCGCTGCTTACGCATCTGTCTGTTTTGTTTTTTGAGACGGGAAGAAAGGAAATGCCGGTTTTCGTCCGGAACGGTGGGATGAAAGATGCAGATGCCGTATCCGACGCCGGTGATATCTTCGTGGGAGAGCCGGCTGGCTTCTACGGCCATGCCATCGAGCGCGCCGGCCATGATTACGAAAGAGCGGTGTCCGCATTCTGCTGCTTTTTCACAGAAACTTTCGTCAAAGTCAAAGAGTTCGCCAAAGGATCCTCTGCCGCATACATCCATGATCCGCTCGTCATATTCCGGCCCTTCCGGCGCGAAACCATAGGGTCCGTAATCCTGAAGCCTGTGAGAAAGGTCACCGCTGGCAACCAGTACCGCTTTGCGGTCCAGCATACCGACTGCTTTTTGAATGATCTGACCCATCTGATAATGCATGGTCAGCGGCTGACCGGACAGGCCGATCCGGATGATCCTTCCGCCTTCATAATGTCTGCGGATGAACCAGAGAGGCACCATGGTGCCGTGATCCAGTGCTTTGTTCCGTTCACCTGCGTAGCCGCATGGGAAATCCTGTTCGGCGGAAATGGCACAGATCTGAGCCGTCAGTTCCTGGTCATATGCTTCCTGAAAGCGCACCTGGCCGGCTCCGAATTCGGCAAAAGAACCCGTCGCAGATGTGCCGGGCGAGACGTGAAAGTAGTCCGCGTACATAACCGAGTGCGGGCTGGTGATGATGATGGTTTCCGGTTTCAGATCCGCGATTTCCAGAGCCGCCTGTTCATAGGCGTCGATTGTCTTTTGTACCTGTTTTTCGTGGCCTCTTCCGATCTCCGGGATCAGCATGGGAGGATGAGGGACCATATATGCTGCGAGTATTGACATTTGATACACCTCCTCATGAGCAAGAAACGTAACGATAGGTTTTCTATAGTTTCATTGTAACACAAGCTATGCAAACCGGGGAAAAAACGTTAGAATAAATGCATTAAAAAAATACAGATAAAAAGAGGGAATGAAATGAAATTGATTCATTTATCAGATCTTCACATCGGAAAATCTGTCCGGGATTTCAGTATGCTTGAAGATCAGAGATATATTCTGAAGCAGGTTCTGGAACTTGTCAAAACAGAAAAGGCAGATGCCGTGCTGATCTCCGGGGATGTTTATGACCGGACCATACCATCGGAGGAGGCGGTGCGTCTTCTGGATGATTTTATCTGGCAGCTGGCAGAGATACCGGTAAAAGTGTTTCTGATCAGCGGGAATCACGATTCCGATGAGCGGCTGAATTTTGGGAGTCGGCTGTTCCGAGACAAAGAGATTTATTTCTGTACAAAATATGACGGACATTTGTTCAAACAGACCTGCGAGGATGAATACGGCCCGGTTGATTTTTATCTGCTTCCCTTCGTGAAAGCTTCTCAGGTGCGGTATTTTTTCCCGGAAGAGAAAATCGAGTCCTATGATGACGCAGTCCGCACGGTGATCCGGCACGGCAATGTAGATACAGCCCGCAGAAATGTGATTCTGGCGCATCAGTTTGTCGCCGGCGCTTCCGGCGAGGTTTCGCTCGGCGGATCGGAAAGCCCGGCCGTGGCCAGTGTCGGTCTCGTGGAGCGGGTCGGATTTGACTGTTTTTCCGATTTTGATTATGCCGCGCTCGGGCACATCCACAAAGCGCAGAGAGCGGGACGTGAAGAGGTGCGCTATGCCGGTACGCTGTTAAAGTACAGCGCGGATGAAGTGCATGACACCAAATCGGTGCCGGTCGTTACGCTGGGAGCGAAGGGCGAAGTGGAGATTGAACTCAGGGAGCTGAAACCACTTCGGGACATGAGGAGCCTGAAGGGAACGTTAAGACAGCTTTTGTCAAAGGAGAATATTACAGATCCGGACGACTACATTTTTGTGACATTGACCGATGAAGATGTCATCAGCGATGCCATGAATCTCTTCCGGCAGGTCTATCCGAACACGATGCAGATCCGGTATGACAATTCCCACACTCGGGAGATTGCCATGGCGGATCCTTCCCGGCTGGCAGAGATGAGAAGCTTTCCGGAACTTATTTCTGATTTTTACAGGGAAATCTATCATAAGGATATCTCCCGGGAGGAACTGGCCCTTATGAAAAAAATTGCGGGAAAGGCGGGGATTACCTATGAAGCCGATTAAACTGATCATCAGTGCCTTCGGGCCGTATGCCGAAACGATGCCGCCCATCGATTTTACCGCGTTCGAATCGGATGGCCTGTTTCTGATCTCCGGCGAGACCGGCGCCGGAAAAACGACGATTTTTGACGCCATCACCTTCGCTCTTTTTGGAAAAACGAGCGGTCAGTATAAAGATACAAAGCATTTAAGGAGCGAGTTTGCCTCCGGAGATACGAAATCCTTCGTGGATTTTACTTTTTCGCATCAGGGAAAGACGTACCGCATCTTGCGCTCTCCCTCTTTTATCCGGCCGAAAGCGCGCGGCACCGGCTTGATCGAAGAGGCGGAGACCGCGGTCTTTTACCCCGGTGACGACATCCCGGTGGAAGGGTTGAAGAACGTGAACACTGCCATCACACAGCTTTTGAACATTACCTTTGAACAGTTCAAGCAGGTCGTCATGATCGCACAGGGAGAATTCTGGAATCTGCTGAATGCGTCGACGGAAGAGCGGACGAAGATTCTGCGCAATATTTTCCTGACCGACGGGTACCAGAAGATCGTGTATGAGCTGAGAGATCTGAACAGGGAGAGTCAGGACAGAAGCAAGGATGCCAGAAAAAGCATCGTCCAGTATTTTGAGGGGGTGAAGGCACAGCCGGATACGGAAGAACAAAGAGAACTTGCGGACCTGGCCGGACGGCTTAATGCTGCGGAGTCAATCCCGAATACGGATGAGCTGCTCCGTCTGATTGACCGGATCCTTGCGCTGGATGAGAAAAATGCTGCCGAAAAGGGGAAAGAAGCAGAGGAATGCGGGATTCAGCTTCAGGAAATCCATGAGAAGATCACCATGGCAGAGAGCGATAATGCATTGTTTGCGGATGCCGAGAAACGCAGAAACGAGCTGGAAGAGCTGAATGCGATGAAGGAAGAGATGGATCGAAAGAAAACCCGTGCAGATCTGTGCGCGAAGGCGGTTCATCTTGTGAACCCTCTTTACAGGGCATGGGAAGAGCAAAAGAGCATTGTCAAAAAAGCGGAACAGGAGATTCAGCAGCAGAAACAGGCTCTGGAAAAAGCGTCTGAAAAAATGATGGCTTCCCAAAAGGCGCTGGAGGAGATGAAGGAAAACGAACCCCGTATCGAAAAGTTCAGGATTGCTGCGTCTAAAATCCGGGATCAGGAGGAAAGTTATCGAAAAAGAGACAGCGCTGCCCGGCAGGCCGGGAGACACGATAAGGAACGGGAAGATGCCCGGGAGCTGCTTGAGAAGCTGGAACAGGAAAAAGAGGATAAAAACAGTCTTCTGAAGAAGCTGCAGAATGAGATTGCAGACCGGATGGACAGCACGGCATGCGTTCTTCAGGCAAAACAGGAGATTTCTGACGTTCAGAACTTACAGAAGGAGGCAAAAAGCCTGTTGAAAGAAATGAAGGATCTTTTGAAAGAAAAAAGGATTCTCAACGGGAAACAGGCCGCCGCAAAGAAGGAGATGGCCGCCTTCCGCCTTGCATCGGATTCCAGACAGCACTGCGAAACCGTGTTTGACGGATGCAGGGCCGGCATCCTGGCACAGATGCTGCAGGAAGGAGAAGCCTGCCCGGTATGCGGATCAACAGAACATCCGAATCCGGCAGTCCTGCCGGAGGAATCCGTCACCGAAGAAGAGCTG
Organism: uncultured Lachnospiraceae bacterium; assembly: GCA_946546945.1. Classification (GTDB taxonomy): domain Bacteria; phylum Bacillota; class Clostridia; order Lachnospirales; family Lachnospiraceae; genus Eubacterium_I. The sequence goes on along the minus strand of CAMNOU010000024.1, from coordinate 27,214 downwards.
CAGGCATACAAAGAGCAGGAGGAAATTGCGAGAAAGCGCAAGGAGGACGCAGTGAGAGAAGCAGAGACGCTGCGGGGAGCTTTTTTGACGCGGGAAGACGCGCTTAGAAGCAGGATTGCTGATTTCTCCGAACAGGAACAGGTAGAGGAAGAACTCTGTCCCGGTGACGACTGGGCGAAAACGCAGACGGAAGTGCAGATGGTGTCTGACCGCCTGCAAGAGGCGGAAGAAAAGAGCAAACAGGAATGGCAGCTGCAAAAGAAACGGCAGGAAGAACTGGAAAAGGCGCAGGACGATGCCGGAAAACTCAGAGAAGAGGATTTGCCGAACCTGGAGAATCAGATGAAGCAGGCACGGGATACGCTGAAAGAGGCGGAACTGAACTTGAAGGAAGACAATACCCTCCTGAGCACGCTGACAGATCTCAGGTATGCGAGCTGGGAAAAGGCAGCAGAAGAGATCCGTCATCTGGAAGAACAGGTTTCCGAGATGGAACAGTCACTGAAAAATGCCCGGGCCGCATATGAGGAGGCAGCAGACCGGAAGAAAGCGCTGGATACGCAGATCAGTACACGGGAAGCTGCTTTGCAGACAGTACGCGCGGTGTATGAAGAAAAGGAAGACGAATATCTCACGGAACGAAAGAAGCATTTTGAGACAGAGGAGGCCTTTCTGGAACACAGAATCTCTCAGGAGGAGATGGACGCTCAGGAAGAGAGCATCCGTTCCTGGCAGAACCGGCTTGCGCAGGCAAATGCTTTGCACAAAGAGGCGCTGCGGAAAACAGAAGGGAAGCAGAAAACCGACCTGACGGAATCGAAAGAAATAGAGAGAGCTTTGCAGGAAAAACAAAAGGCTGTTTCAGAACAGTTTCATGAGGTAAGCGCAAGAATCAAAAGCAACGCGGACATCCGCGGGAACATCAAAGAAAAGGCCGGGGAATATGAGAAGGCAGAAAAAGAATGGAAGATGCATCAGCGTCTTTACAATCTGGTGAGTGGGAATGCTTCAAACGGAAGTGCCAAAATCACATTGGAGCAGTATGTGCAGACCGCTGGATTTGACAGTATTATTGCGGCCGCGAACCGGCGTCTGCTGCCCATGAGCGACGGACAGTTTGAACTGTTTCGCAAGGAAACCATCAGCAGCAGAAAGAGCAAAGAGATTCTGGATCTGGAGGTGCTGGATAATTACACCGGGAAGCGAAGGCCGGTCGGGAACCTCTCCGGAGGAGAAAGTTTCAAAGCTTCCTTAAGCCTTGCCCTCGGCCTCTCGGACACGGTATCGCAAAATCTCGGCGGCATTCAGATGGATGCGCTGTTCATCGATGAAGGATTCGGTACGCTTGACAAGCGGTCCATCGAGGGGGCGATGGACATCCTGCTGGGTTTATCCGGCAAGGGAAAACTGGTCGGCATTATCAGCCACCGGGAAGAGTTGATCGAGAATATTCCCCGGCAGATCCACATCACAAAGACGCGAAACGGAAGCGCGTTTTGATCTCAGCTGCTCCGGCCGTCAGAAGGATCTGCGGTAAAGTTCGTAACCAATCTCATTTAAGCAGGAGGGCAGACTGCGCACAGAAAGACGGATGAATTCTTTGGTAGGTTCCTTCAGTTCACTGTAGGGAACCAGATCCGGAGTAGTCTTCATCGTGCTGTCCCAGACACCGAATTTCCAGCCGTCTGCCCGCTTATCTGCCATCCACCGTTCGTGATCCATCTCGGCCAGCATCTCGAGAACCGGTCCGTAGAGTTCATTGAGCGTGTCTTTTTCCTGCTCCAGAACAGGCCGGATTCCGACTGTGGAGTCGTAGCTCTGCAGCTGCGCGCCGATATAGCGCAGCTGGGAGCGATAGCTGTTTCTGTAGATTTCATCCAGCTCTTCCCAGGGCACCATCTTCGGTTCGAGGGCAAGCAGCTGTTCAGCATCTTCCGGATTATTCTTTCTTAATTCTTCCAGCCGTCTTAAGCGGCGGTTTTCATGTGCCGCGGCCGCGTAGGTGTTCACTGCGTCTCCGATGATCTGCTCAAATGCGAGTTTATTCTGAAAATCTTCCACATCCAGATGGATGCCAAGCTGTTCCGCAACGGGCAGGCACGAAGAAGTAAACCGCGACACCTCGGACAGACGGCTCATATCCAGGATAAATTCGAGAGAGCGGGCGCCGTGCCAGTATTCGGAAACCGTCAGCAATGCAGCCAGCAGAGCTCTGGAAATGTTGACAAGCCCGCTTTCTTCGTTATAAATACCGGAGATTTTGTGTGTCAGCTGCTCCCGCATGAGCATGGCCCGGCGAATCACATGGCTGCGGTCCGTTTCCTGCTTTGGATTCGGTCCCTTGATATTCAGGATTCCCTTCAGACGGCTGACGAAATCGGGACCTTTGACCTGCTTAAAAAACGTATCGTCTTCTTCCGGTGACGGAAGAAACTCCTCGAAGGAAGAGGCGGTCGCCCCCGCGAAGGCAAACACGGCTCCATTGACCTGGAACAGTTTGCCATTGAGGGTGTATTCACCATCCTGCATCGGGGCCAGGAAAAACTTCAGCCATCCGCGGGAGGTCCCGCCAAACTCCGCATCAAATTCATCAAAAAAGACCAGAGGAATCTCATCCTTACCGCGCTGGAGCGCCTCGTGAAGAGATTCAAAAAGTTCTGTGGGTGAATTGAGCTGGGAAAGATTGATGGATGAAATCACAAAACGTCCGCAGCTCTTTGCAATCTGTTTGACACCAAAGGATTTGCCGGATCCCGGAGCGCCGAAGATCGCAACCGAAAGAGGACGCGGCATATCCGCGCCGTCACTGTGATCATAGCGGTAGATGTAATCATCCAGAAGAAGCTTGATCGTGGAATAATTTTCAATCTCATCTTTGTCCACGGTCGCCAGGCTACCGTACCGGCAATAGGGTACGTGTGTATACAATTCTTCCGCGCCCGCGATCACGATGCGCTGCGCGACAGACAGATAGCCGCCGTTCTGCCGTTTGCAGTATTCATCCAGAATGCTGAAAGGGGTCAGTCCGGCCACAAGCGTTTTGAGATTCCGCTCCGGAACCGGAACACGGCAGACCAGTCCTTCGCGTTCCTGAGCCAGAAGCTGCTCCAGTACAGGCAGCAGCGGCATATCTTCACGAATCGTTTGCTGCTCGCCGAGCCCCGGCGTAAAAAGAAGTTCCCAGGCACCGTCTGTCCGGATCAGCGCACCCTGCGCATCCAGCAGAATCACCAGATTCTCATGATTCCGAAACGGGCGAAGCACATCGTTGACAGCCAGCTGTGTCAGAAAATCATCCACCGTACGTTCATAGGAGAGTCCTCTGGAGATCGGAAAATCCATCTGCCGCAGGTGTTCCATTAGTAAAAGCGGCACGCCGGAACCTTCCAGCTGCTGTGTCAGGGGCTGCCCGGATTGATATTCGTTATATTTTATCTTTTTTGCCATAAGTGCAATTCCTCTTTTCTAAATCGATATAGATTCAATATGAGGAAAAACGACTAACGCGGAACAAACACATTCATCTGAAAGCTTCGGTCAATCGAAAGCACTTTCTCAAAATCTGCCATGGCTTCTTTTTCTCTTCCAAGGCCAAGTTTGCCAAGCCCCATCAGGTAATAACAGTGCGCCCTGTTTTTGGAGTCCATATCTGTATCGAACACGGACATATCCGGCATGGAGACGGCGAAGTAATCCATCCGGAACACGTCCGAAAGATGTTGTTCGCCATAGTCCAGCAGTCGATAGAAGCATGCGTTGGCTTCCTTGGATTTCCCGAGTTTTTTCTTTGCCAGACCCTGGTAAAGGATCATATCGGCGGGCTGATCGTAATAGTACATGACTCCGGCCGGTTCTGACTCTCCGAGTTCAGCAAGGCGGAAGTTTTTCATGGCTTCTTCTTTTTCATTCTGTGCTTCACAGATGAGTCCCAGGAAGTAATAGAGGTGATTGTCTTTGGTTCCTTCCAGGCGGCCTTCGCCGAGATTCTCCGGATAGGAAAGTGCTTCCAGAATGCAGGCGCGGGCTTTTTCATATTCTTTTTTCTGAAAAGCTTCCTTTGACAGTGCAAAAAGCGCATTTTTAAATTGCGTGGTAATCTTGCCTTCCGCCCCTTCCCAGGTCCGGAATGTGTGGCGCCGGATTCGCTCGAGCGCCGCTGTATGGCGGCCGCACAGATTCAGCAGGGTTATCAATTCGGTATAGAGGTCATCTCTTGTCTGAACAAGGTTGAGGTGTTTTTCGTATTTTTTGATACGCTCCTGCGGCGGGATCTGCATCCGCTGACGCAGCTGGTCAAGTTCGAAAAAGACACGGGCATCTGCAGGATCCAGCTCAAAGGCGTGTTCCATATGGCGGAGAGCAGAATCCGGATTCTGTCTTTTGTTGTAATAGGCGATGGCCAGGTTTCTGTGCACCGTCGGGAAGGAATCATCCCGTTTTTCTGATTTTTCCCAGAGAAGAATGGCCTGTTCGTATTGCAGTTTATCGTAGTAAAGGCATCCCAGGTAATAGTATGCTTTGGCTCCGTCCGGATTCAGCCGGATGGCCGCTTCTAAAACCGCGATATCCTCCAGTTTGTTCGGAAAACAGCAATAAGGTGACATCTTCTCAGCCGCACGGAAAGCCGCCGCCGCTTCTTCCGGGCGCCCAAGTTTTTCCAGATACGCTCCCCGGTAAAAGGCAATCATGGGATGTTTTCCCGTGAAAGTGTCCAACACAAGCAGTGCCTCTTCATAAAAGCCGCTTTCGGCAAGATCGCGGGCAGCCATCAGGAACGACTCATGGAAATCGCGGGTCAGGGAGTGGAATTCCTGCAGAGCTTTTTCCGTATTTTGTGATGGAGTTGCCTGATTGGTTTTGCTTTGGGCTGCGGCCTGTGTCTTCAGGAAAAGGGAAACAAAATCGAAGGCATCAATGTTCAGGTTTTCTTCGATCCATTCCGCTGCATCTTCTGTTTTTCCAAGCTTCAGGAGGAGTGCTGCCTTCATCCCGCGGGCCTTGATGTTGTGTGCGTTTTTAAGCAGGCATTTTTCAATAAATTGCAGTGCTTCTGAGAAATTTCCCCTGCTTGCTTCGATGGCTGCGAGGAAGTAAAATGCTCTCTCTTTTTGTTCCTCCGACCAGGCTGCCTTATAGAAGGCTTCGAAGGCTTCGGTGTAGTTTTCCTGATAAAAGAGGGCAAGTCCCAGGTTATAGTATGGCTCGCTGTCGTAAGGATTCGGATTCATCCGGGTCAGGCGGATGAGCGCCCGGCGAAAATACTTTTCTGCTTCGGAAAAACATCCTCTTCGAAGCAGGAGAAGGCCATAGGCGTTATTGATGCGGATGTCGTCCCGGTCACGTTTCAGCCCCTCCAGATAGTAGGGGTCCGGAAGCCAGGTCGCATGACGGTATTGTTCAATGTGCTGTCCGGTCAGAAACAGTTCTTCATTTGTCATGATTTGTTCGGGAAGCTTCGCCGCTTCGGCAGGTTTTGCAAGCTCAGGAATCCCGGGATCCTCCGGCTGGTAGGAGACGAGTTCCCGGCCCTCTGCCAGAACAGAGACTTTTACTCTGAAAAAATCCGGAGTATCGAGGGGCAGGACGGCTTCGTAGATGTCATTGGGAGAGAGAAGGGTCTCTTCGCGGTAACATTCCTGTCCGTCATAGAAGACGGCGATTTGTGCGTGTTCGAATCGTTCTGTGGCATATGCGCAGATATAAAGACCGTCTTTCTGTCCCGCCCCGGAACGCTGTTCGACATTTACAACGGCATGAATACTTGCATTTTTTACCTGGCCAACTGCTTTGTAGGGCATAAAGTACTGACAGAACACTTTTTCTTCATGCGGTTTCAGCCAGGTAAAGTCCGGCTGGTTATCGCAGAACATGCCGGTCATCAGTTCAATATAGGGACCATCTTCGTCTGTGAGATTCCGGTCCCAGGCCTTGCCGAAATCACCGCAGCCCCATGTCCACTGCTTTTTCCCCGGCGAGATATGATGGTCGGCTACGTGAAGCAGGCCTGCGTTTTTCTGATAATCATAACCGCCCACAAAATCATACGCTGATTTTTCCGCCATGTAGGAGGTAGGGACCGGGATGTTACGGTAGCGGGAGATATCGACTCCTTCGCTGTAGTCATGCTTATAGTATTCACCGGTGGCAATCGGGAAACGGGAAACGGCCCTCTTTCCATGGTCATAGACGTTGTGTACATCCGGCGGGAAGATGGACTGGGTGTAATCGTTGACGGCAACCGCAGGATTCGCCCACCACAGAAAGGTCTGTGCGAAGGGCGTCCGGTTATAGAGCTGACCGCGGATTTCGATATAAGCTTTACCGGGATAAAGGGTAAAGGTTGTGATTTCCTTTGTTCCGTACATCTGATCTACATCGCCGGTAAGCAGGGATTTGCTCCCGTCGGGATGCTCAATGATTTTATAATCGACCGGAGAGAAGGTCGTCGGCCGGTGGTGCTGCGGCCAGTTGAACTCGATTCCTCCGGAAATCCACGGGCCGGTCAGACCTACCAGGGCGGGCTTGATCACATGATTATAGTATACAAAATCGTAGTTGTTTGTTTTGTCGAAGGCGCGCTGAATGCGGCCGCCCAGCTCGGGCAGTACCATGACCCGGATGTATTCGTTTTCGAGCCAGACCGCTTTCCATGTTTTGTCTGTTTTCTTCCGGCTGATTTCCTGCGTGGAGGGATATGGATAGATTTTTCCGGAGCTTCCCTGATAAACGCGTTTTTCCAGAAACATTGGATTTTTGTCGGGCGCACCGACTTCATAAGTGGGAATGATGATATTTTCTTCCCGGATCCTGACCTCGCTCATGACAGATTCTCCTTTTTATTCTTTGTAAGATCAGCTACATCATATCGTGAAAATACTGCTTTTTCAATGCGCATTTCTGCTTTATAATAAAATTGCCCGAAAGAGTATCAAGTGGTTAAGACAGGAGAAAATAGATATGAACTATGAAGGAATTGTATACCGACCGCCCAGTGAAGCCAGAAGCCTGATTCTTCAGGTCACGATCGGATGTGCGCATAACAGCTGCACGTTCTGCACCATGTATAAAGATAAACGATTCCGGATCCGAAGCCGTGAAGAAATTTTTGCAGATCTTCAGGAAGCGGCTTCTGTGTACGGAGAACTTCCGATCCGGATCTTCCTGGCAGACGGGGATGCACTTGTGCTGTCGACGAAAAAGCTTCTTGAGATTCTGGATGAAATCAGACGGCTGTTCCCGTATGCGAAGAGAGTGACTGCTTATGCGACTGCGTCAGATGTGCTTCGAAAACCGGTGAAGGATTTGCAGAAACTTAAAGATGCAGGCCTTGAGATGGTCTACATGGGGGCGGAGTCCGGATGTGAACAGGTGCTGGATCATATCAGAAAAGGCGTGACGGCAGAGCAGATGATACTGGCCGGAAGCAGGCTGAAAGAATCCGGAATCCAACTGTCACTGACTCTGATTTCCGGAATTGGAGGCCGGCGCTATTTGCGGGAACATGCCATTGACTCTGCTGCGCTGGTAAGCCGCATGAAGCCGGAGTATCTCGGCTTTCTTACTTTGATGCTGGAGCCCGGAGCACAAATCATGGATGAAATCCGAAGCGGTTCGATGGAATTACTGAAGCCGCACGAAGTCGTAGAAGAGATGCGACTGTTTCTGGAGCATGTGGATGCAGAGGGAACCGTATTTCGTGCCAATCACGCATCAAATTACATTCTGCTGAAGGGGACATTGAACCGGGATATCCCGCAGATGCTGAAGTATCTGAAGCAGATAGAAGAAGAACGCGGGTACCGGCCGGAAAGCATGAGGGGACTGTGAAGAAGCAGCAAATCACTCTGCCTTCATGGCCAGCCCATGCAGGTCTTCATCTTCAAGGTCAAGGACTTCGTTCATTTTTTTTATAAAAACTTCGATCATCGGATTATAATTCTGCTGATTCCAGCATACGACCATGGATGGATCCCAATGGCTGTCAAATTCGTAAAATTTTATATCCGGATTCATTCGAAGCGTGCAGTTTGAATCCAGAATCGTGACTCCCATACCGGCTTCAATCCACAAAGCCTGTTCCTCCATGGTCCGGGCATATTTTGCAGCCGGAACAAAGCCGTGTTCCCGGCAGATCTCATGAATTAGATTGGCGGATTCAGGATTATCTTCCGGAGAAATCATAACGAAAAGCTCGTTTTTCAGATCGTCGATCGTAACAGTTTCTTTTTGAGCAAGCGGATGGAACCGGCTCATCACTATGAAGTCTTTGGCCCGGTGCACATATTGATACAAAAGGCTTTCTTTGTTTTCAACTTCGAACTGTATCGTGAAAATCAAGTCGTATTTGCCGGAATACAGTCCGCTGATCAGATCTTCAAAGGAACCGCGGAGCGGAAGAATATCTATGTTGGGATATTTTTGCTTCAAGCCATGATAAACAAGCGGCATAAAGTCGGCCAGATTCATATTATTCAGAAAACCAATGGTAAGAGATCCACTCAGACCCTCCTGAATCTTTCTGGCCTTTCGGACCTGTTCCTGATACTGTTCATACAATTCTGTCATTCCAAGATAGAGAGAACTGCCTGCCGGCGTCAGCCGGATACCGCTTCCCGTACGCACAAAAAGCTGCACATTCAGCTCTTCCTCCATCTTGCTGATGTGCCGGCTCAAAGCCGGCTGAGTCAGGAAGAGCTGTTCAGCAGCCTTTGTAAAACTTAAACATTTTGCAACGGTAATAAAATACTTGATCTGAGAAATTGTCATAAGCGTATACTCTTCTGTTTTCTTTTATTTGTCATGCTTTCCCTATCAATACACTGTTGCTGTGGAGAGAAGGAGGCTTTTTTCAAGGGATGTTTTTATTATACCCTTCAGAAAGAAAAAACACAAGAATTCAGCAATCCTTCTTCGTCATGAGCCCAAAATCGCGACGAAGTTTGAAGCCTCCGGCGGTTTATGCGGACTGCAGCTGCTTAATTAGTTCCAGAGCCTGCTGTTCCTTTCCGTCTTCGACATAGATGTCTACACCATACATGCCAAATCCTGAAACTTCATGCATCGTGATTCCGGAGCCCATTTGATAAGCGCCGATTCCATTTTCCTTCAGATAGAGTATGATCTGATCTGCTTCGAAAACATTTTTTGCATTATAGATTTTCATTTTCTGTCATCTCCTGTCTGGTTCTGTTTTTCCTGCTGACCCATCCGCAGACTCGCAGTACAACAAAACAAAATACTGCAATTCCCACAAGGAATAACACGGCGGCTGTCAATGTCTTGTAACTTCCAACATTGTATCCTGAGATTACCAACACATATAAAACAGTGAAGATCACAGAGTTCAAGTCTCGCTCGCGAGACTTGGCGCGGAATTCGGGTCAGCGTCAGCTGACATCTTCCAAACCGAATTCCTGCGCATCCTCGCGGAGCGTTCATCTCAGTGTGGGTCTCTCACACTGAGATGAAGAAACTGAGGATGGCATCATTTGCTGCAGTCCTTTTTTTGCGGGAATCCGCTTCCCACAAACCGAAACGGATAATCATGACAAGATAGGTGATTCCGCCTGCAAGTAACACAGCTGTTTCTCCATATACAAAAGGGAACTGACCAGACAGAATAAGTTGGACTATGATTGCTGCTGCACACACAAAATACATGATACAAAAAGCTATTTTTCCGGCCTTTGATACACGGTTCTTATCTTCTTTGGTATAATCCGCCACTTTGTTCAGGGTTTCTTTCATTTCATTTGTCATATTCTCACTTTTCCTTTCCCCGTCCAGAATTTCTTTGATGTCAATTTTGTAAAAATCTGCTATCTGGATCAGAATGCTGATATCCGGCATATTTGATCCGGTCTCCCAACGAGAGACCGTTCTTCCGGCAACGCCGAAAATCTCGCCGAATTGTTCTTGTGTCAGGGCTCGTTCCTTCCTCAACAGCCGAAGGAAGCGTCCGATTTTCTGAACATCCACGTAAGTTGTCCTCCTTTCCCTGTCATCTTAGAGTTTTCGTAAGAAAAAGTACACGACATAAAGTGAGAATAGTCATTGTATTTGAAATGGTTACTGTAGATTGCTGGATTTCTCAGATTTTACAGTAAGGCAGAATTTTCACCCCGGAACTCATTTGATTTCTTTTTTCTCATAGATCCGGATTGATATTTTCCAGGAAATGGCTTCCAGTACCAGGACCAGCAGGATGATTCCGATTACCAGGAGGGTGCTGTTCATGGAATGGATTACGAAAATCGGGTTGATTCCGCTGTTGATTACTGCGATGCCGACGCCGACTGTCATTGCTATGACAAGCATTTGTATAAACGGTGCTTTTTCAGAACCGAATTTGAGTGAGAGCGGAATGGTAACTGCCGTCAGCAGGAAGGAAAGTGCAAACATCATGAGTGCTGTTTCTGCTGTGACGTTTTCTCCACCTGCCAGTAATCGGATGATTGTGGAAAGGATCAGGTAGAGAAAGACTGCGAGAAGCAGAAGCCCGCAGCTTCCGACGTAGTAGGAAGTTACGATTGTTTTTCTGGACAGGGGGAGAATACCACAATACTGGTTCCACTTTGTTGATTCGTCGATGCGCAGCAGTGTCCCCGCATAGAGGCTGAGCATGACGGAGGCATAGACCGCCCAGTAGCTTTTGTTGCCGGGAACCAGTCCCATGATAAAAAATACTGCAAAAATGATAAGCATATATTTGAACTGACGGATGGTCAGCAGAAAGTTTTTATAAAGAAGTCCTTTCATATATGACTGCCTCCTTTCACCATCATGACAAACAATTCTTCGATGTCGACCGGATGCATCCGGACTTCTCCGGTTAAAAGTTCTTTTCTGACTATGCATTCTACACCGTAGGATGTCTCTCTTTTTCCAACAATCGCTGCCGGATTGAGATGGGCAAATTCTTCTCTGGTACAGTTTAGCTTTCCGTATCGTTCTTTCAGCCGGTCTTTTTCTTCCGTCAGCATCAGCTTTCCCTCATGGAGGAATGCAATGTAATCACATGCTTTTTCCAGGTCACTTACGATATGTGAACTCATCAGGACGGAATTCTGTTCGTCTCGTGTAAATTCCAGAAGTATGTCCAGAAGCTCGTCCCGGACAACCGGATCCAGTCCGGAAGCCGCCTCATCCAGAATCAGCAGTTTGGGGTGGTGGGACAGGGCGCAGACTATGCCCAGTTTCATTTTATTGCCGCGTGAAAAATCCATAAATTTCTTGTCTGCAGGTATTCTTAAGGCTGTCAGATATCGTTCAAAAGCATCCTGATCCCAGTTCTGATAGATCAGCCACATCATCTTTCCGATTTCCGGAGCTTTCATGACATAAGGCAGATTCACCTCATCCATGACCACACCAATCGATTCTTTGATCTGCGGGTTTTTCAGAAGATCCGGAATGTCAAGCACTTTGATATCTCCGCTTTCTTTCTTTACCATTCCGAGGATCAGTTTGATCAGAGTCGTCTTTCCGGCGCCGTTTTCTCCAATCAGACCAAGAATTGTTCCGGATGGCAGATCAAAGGTAACATGATCCAGCTGAAAGCCGGGATAAGTTTTGCAGACATTGTTCAATTCAATTGCGTTCATCATGCATCCTCCCAGATTGTGTTCCACATTTCAAGTATCTCTTCTTTCCGGAGCCCCGCGGAGATGGCGAGTTCCTGAATCTGTTCCATCTTTTCTTCAATCGCTCTCAGGTTTGTTTCCTGTGCCAGCGATGCATTCATCTTCGCTACATAACACCCTTTCCCGGCAATTTTGTACAAAAATCCATCCTTCTCCAGCTCTTCGTACGCCCGTTTCGTGGTAATGACGCTGATGCGCAGATCCTTTGCCAGATTCCGGATGGATGGCAGCGGTTCATCGGCAGTCAGTATTCCGGAAATGATCTGGTTTTTAATCTGTGTGTAAATCTGCTCATAGATTGGTATGCCACTGTAATTATCCAGAATAATGTCCATGTTGCACCTCTCTTTATATATACAGTATATACAGTATAAACAGATGTGTCAAGACCTGATAACATATTTGCATAAGGGTATCCGGCATTCCTATCAGGAAAGCGGATGTTCTGTCTTGCATGAAACGTGTGAGTCCGATAAAATTTTATTAAACAGATCATTCAAAGCGAAAAAAGGATAAATGAAAGGGGTTTATTATGACAGTAAGAGAAAATTTTCTGGCAACAATCAGAGGAGAAAAAGCAGAGCGTTTTGTGGATCAGTATGGTTATATGCATCTGATTTTTGATCCGGTGATGTGGGAAATCACAGGGATGCCGTTCACGATGAAGCCCGGCGAGAGGGTGGTAAACGGCTGGGGAGTGACGGTTGATTTCCCGGAAGGCGCGCCTGGTCCGCTTCCGATTCACAATGATGAGCTGACCGTTCTGAAGGATATCACGGAATGGAGAGAAGTTGTCAAGGCCCCCAATGTAGTTTTGGGAGATGCGGCATGGGCAGATGCAGTGGCGGAGGCGAATTCCGTGAACAGAGACGATGCGCTGCTCGCCTGCTTTACGGCACCGGGCATCTTTGAAAAACTGCATTATCTGATGGGGATGGAAGAGACCTTTGTGAATTTCTATGATAAGCCGGAAGAGATGATGGATCTGATCAACTTTATGGCGGACTGGGAGATTGAACTTGCAAAAGAGCAGATCAAATATCTTCATCCGGATGTTGTGTTCCATCATGATGACTGGGGCAGCCATATTTCTTCACTGCTTTCCCCGGAAATGTTTGATGAGTTTCTGCTTCCCGCTTATCAGAGAGTATATGGCTTTTACAAGGAAAACGGATGCCTGATCGTGCACCATTCGGACAGCTATGGGGCAAATCTGGTTCCTTCCATGATCAAGATGGGAATCGATGTATGGCAGGGGTGTCTGTCCACCAATAATCTGCCTGAGCTGATCAAACAGTACGGCGGCCAGATCAGTTTCCAGGGTGGAATCGACAGCACCAAGCTTGATCATGAAGGATGGTCCAGGGAGGAGATCCGCAAAGAAGTCGAGTCCGTCTGCCGCGCATGCGGAACGAAATACTTCATCCCGAGTAATACGATGGGCGGCCCGGGCAGTATTTATCCGGGTGTTTATGAAGCAATCTCGGAAGAAATCGCCCGTATGAGCAGGGAGATGTTCTAAGACTTCGTCGCGCGGATCCACGCGACTGACGTCATGAGAAACACCACAGGGAACCGGATAACAGGAGGACGGTGGAGGCCAGAGTCAGGATTCTATTCCGCACATCCCCGGTATACCTGCCGCCGTCATCTTGCTGTTTCTGCCGCGGAATATGGCTGAGCAGGAAATAGGACAGGATGGACGAGGCCCAGAATACGAGTATTTTCAAAGGCGGACGGGAAAAGGCGATGGCCAGCAGGATGGACAAAATGCCGGTGTCCATGCACGCTGCCAGCATGTATCCCCGGTACACACAGCGGTCAGAGACAGGGAGAGAAAGCCCACGGTATCTTTTTCCGCATGTGTCAGCCGCCTGTTTCAGAGATAGCTGATGAAGGCTGTTTACTGCCATCACGATGAGGAGTGAGCTAAGCGAAGTCCTTACTTCCGGCGTTTCTGTCAGGGGGAGGGATTGGAAAAGACTGGTTTTCAGCAAAAGCCAGGAAAGGACAAGCAGTACAAACAATACGAGATAGATGTTTTTATGAACCCGCAGCCGCTCATAATATTCCGGCAGATTCAGCGGAAGCCTTCTGATATAGAAGAGCAGCCAGAAAAACGGCAGGATCCATGGAAGCATCCGGAAGAATGGATGCAGGCTGGGGCTGGCAAGCAAAAGAAAAGAGAGAACGCCGGCCAATAGAATGGCAGAAACATATTTTTTAAGATTGCCGTGAAAGGCGATCCATGAAATCATGGAAAGACAGGACAGGTAAAGGAACAGCATCAGAAGGTGGTATAGCATAAAAAAGCGAAGCGGAAAGCCATTGATCAGAAGAGAAGCCAAAAAAGATACAGTCAGCTGTTTTAAGAAGCAAAGCAGCCATCCTGTCTTCAAAAGTTTCGGAAAGAGAGGGGTATGGCAGGTGTGCAGGATGGATGCCGCGTCGATTCGGACAGATGGTGCTGAGGAGGCCGGGAATAAAACCGGGTGCATTTTTATCAGCACGAGGAAGAGACAAATCAAAGTTTCATAGGAAATGTCTGACGAATGCGCATGGTAAGTCAGAGAGATTCCCTGCCGGAGTTCATACAGAATAAGACCTCCCGCAAAAACCAGAAGAGTCAGAGTGAGCCATTGTTTTTTCAGCAGCCCTGTAAGAAGGCGGAGTCTGTTCTTTAACAGGAGGTGACAGGCGGTCTTATACATGATGATTCACCAGATTCAGATATATGGTTTCCATGGAGGAGTCCTGCGCAAGATTTTCTTTTGCCAGAAGAACCTCTCTGGTTCCTTCTGCGAGCAGTGTGCCGCTCTTTATAATCACATAGCGGTCGCAGATATTTTCAACAACATCCAGAAGATGGCTGGAAAGCAGCACAAGTTTCCCGTCTTTTTTTACTTCCAGCAACGTGTTTTTTAAAACAGAGATCTGCGAAGGATCGAGCCCTGTAAACGGTTCATCTGCGACCAGCATTTCAAAACGGCGCAGAAGCGACATGGCAATCGAAAGCTTCTGCTGTGTTCCTCTGGACAGCGCGGAGGGAACCTTATTAAGGTGCTCACGCATATCAAAACGTGTCAGGAGTTCCTCAATGCTTGCCCGGTTCTCCGGGAAAATAGATTTTATAAATTGCAGATGCTCGAGCAGCGAAAGCTCTTCATAAAAGACAGGAACATCGGGGATATAGGAAACCGGATACATTTCCGGCCGTATTTGCTGTACATCGATTCCGTCCAGGCGGATCACGCCCTGATCGGGTTTCAGAAAACGAACGATATTTTTTATGATCGTTGTTTTGCCGGCTCCGTTTTCCCCGATGAGACCGACGATCTCTCCCCGTGAGGCAAAAAAGGAGAGGTGTTCAAGGGCTTTTACGTCACCATACGAATAGGAGATATTTTCACATTCAAAAAAATGAATCTTCATCATCGGATCATCCTCACAGGCTTTTTTTGAAGGAAGTAATTTTAAAAAATATAACATTTCGGGACAAACGAATGGTTAACATTTGAGACAGGTTTTCGGGGATGAGATGGTTTGGAATCCGTTAGTAAAGAAAGGGTACACTTAAAAACTCAAACCGGGGCTGCCCTAAAAGGTGCCCTGTTCAGGAATGCTTACAGGAAAGATACAAAGGAAAGATATATGAAACCTTTATGGAAAGTGATGCTTGCTGTTCTGCCGGTTCTCTTTATTGGCTTTCTGTTTGTTGTGAATATCCCGGAACAGGAGGAAGAAGACCGGATTTATGGAATTACGGTGGATGATTGCTGGTATGGTGAGACCGGGATCGAAGACATTGTCGGCGCGATCCGGGACATGCCGGTGAAGCCGACGGTCAGGATTGTCATGTCGAAGGAAATCGATGCAGCGGATTATGCGGAGCTGTTTTCGCGTATTCACGGTGTGGCTTATGTCATGGCCTGTCCGGTGGATTCCTATGATATGCATGCATATGAAGATGAAGAGAGCTATGTGGAGCGTTTCCGTGATGCCTATTCTGTCCTGGCCCGGTACACGGACCTGTGGGAGATTGGCAACGAGATCAACGGAGTTGAGTGGATCAGGCAGGATCCGGAGCTGATTGTGCAAAAGGCCGCGGCGGCGAACCGGTTTATCCGGGCGCAGGGCGGAAGCACGGCGCTGACGCTGTACTATCCCGGAGAGGAGGATTCACAGAGCCTGTTTCCGTGGATCGGAGAATACCTGACCGGGGAGCTTATAGAGAATGTGGATTTTGCTCTGCTGAGCTATTACGAAGATGATCATGAGGAGGATCCGCCGGACTGGAGCGGGGTATTTCCTGCACTGGAAAAGAGTTTCCCGAATGCAAAGGTCGGGTTCGGCGAGTGTGGAAATACCGCAGAGAGTGCCACAGACAAAAGTAAGATCCGGATGGCAAAAGCATATTATTCGATGAAAAAACTTTCCGGGAATTATATCGGCGGGTATTTCTGGTGGAACTGGGTACAGGACTGTGTCCCGCATGATGGAAATCCGGTGTATGAAAAGATGAACCGTGCGATGACAGCGGATTTCTGATCCGCTGAAGTCCGCTTTCGGACTTTGTTTCGAATTACGCTCAGGACGAATCACAAAGGAGGGAAAAGAAGTTTGCCTTACAGGATTACAATTGTTGAAGATGACCGGACGCTGGAGGAACAGATTTCCGGACTGCTGTCCCGCTACGGATATCAATGTACGCATATACAGGATTTTTCCGCAATTGACCGCCAGATCGGAGAAGACCAGCCGGATCTGATCCTGCTGGATGTGAATCTGCCGAAATATGACGGTTTCTACTGGTGCCGCATTTTGCGGGAGCGCACGAAGGTACCGATCCTGATCATGTCGGCCCGAAACGATACGGCGGATCAGATCCGGGGAATGGAATCCGGAGCGGATGACTATGTGACAAAGCCGTTTGATCCGGAGGTGCTTCTGGCCAAGGTCAACGCAATGATCCGGCGCAGCTACGGGGAGCTGAAAGCGGAAGGGTCTTCCGATCAGGGAACGGAGAAGGCCGGCATTACTTTTTGGGAAAAGAGGCAGACCGCGGCATATCAGGATTGCCTGGCGGAACTGACCCTGACAGAGACCCAGTTGTTCCGGGAACTGTTTGCAGCCTATCCTGACGCTGTATCCCGCAGCGAATTGTTCATGCAGGTCTGGGACAGCGCTTCGTTTGTGGAAGAAAACACTCTGAATGTGAATATCCGCAGACTCCGGGAGAAACTCCGTGCAGCCGGGCTTCCCGTTGAGATCCGCGTCGTCCGTTCTTTTGGATATAAAATGCTGATCGGAGGTGACAGCGCATGAAACTGTTTTTGAAGGATCACTGGGATGTGATCATCCTCTATGTAATCGATGCCGTTTTTCTGTCTTTTGCTTATCACAGGATAGATGGGTTTCAGACAGGAGGCGGCATTTTCTATTTTCTGTTTCTTTCTCTTTTTCTGCTTTTCCTGCTCCTTCTGTGCCGATATCTCCGGAAGAGAAAGCTTTATCGCGCCCTGGAAAAGGGGCCGGAGACGCTGGAAGATCTGATTGATGCCGGCGGCCGCGATACACAGACAAATGCTTTTTCGGATTATAACCGGAAATGCTATGATCTCTGCCAGCGGCAGATCATTACCCAAAAGGAGGAGACCGGTCAGTGGCAGAATCATCTGATGCAATGGGTCCATCAGATGAAAACGCCTGTCAGTGTGATCCGCCTGATGGTACAGAGCGATGCAAAAAAGATGGATACCTTCGGCGTGCTCTATGAGCTTGACCGGCTGCAGAATCAGATGGATCTGATGCTGGGAATGGCCCGCGCCGGACAGGTCAAAAATGATCTTGTGGTGGAAAAGATTTCGCTGGGCGGCCTGCTGCAGGAGGTGATCCGGAAGAATAAACGGCTTTTTATTCAGCGCAAGGTGTTCCCCAGGGTCGAAATCCATGAGGAAATGCTGATTAGCAGTGACCGGAAATGGCTCTCCTTCGCAATCGAACAGATTTTACACAATGCAGTCAAGTACTCGGAAGAAGATTCCGCGATTGAGATAAGGGCAGAAAAGGCCGGACTGCATGTTCATCTGATGATCCGGGATCATGGGACCGGCATTCGAAAGAGAGATCTTCCGCGTGTATTTGAGCTTTATTATACAGGTTCCAACGGAAGGGAAAATGATCAGTCGTCCGGCATCGGACTGTATCTGGTGAAGGAAATCCTGGATGACCTGGGGCATGCCATTGCCATAGAATCCGAAGCGGGGCAGGGAACAAGTGTATCCATCATGATTTAAGAAAAGTGACAGCTGCTGTCACTTTTTGTCATTTTCCGCGATGGTTTCCGGGACGTTTTCCCGGTAAGCTGTTTTTAAAGAAATGCAAGAAGAAAGGAGCCGGTCGGAATGAGTATTTTATCAATTGATCAGGCAACGAAAATTTACGGGAGTAAGGTCAAGGTCCGGGCAGTGGATCATCTTTCTCTCACGGTGGAGGAAGGAGAGTTTGTCGCCGTGATGGGCGCATCGGGCAGCGGAAAATCAACCCTGCTGAATCTGATCTGCGGAATCCTTCCGCTGACGTCCGGAGAAATCCGGGTGGGCGGAGAGGATATTTCCGGGATGAAGCAAGAGGAAGCTGCCCGGTTCCGCCGGGAAAAGCTGGGGTTTGTTTTTCAGGATTACAATCTGGTGGACACACTGACGATCGGGGAAAATATCATGCTGCCGCTGATGTTTCAAAAGGCAGATCCTACATCCATGCGTTCAAAGGCGCATGCCTATGCCCGGAAACTGGGAATAGAGTCCGTTTTTGACAGCAGGACCTGGGAAGTGTCGGGCGGCCAGGCCCAGCGGGCGGCGATCGCGAGGGCGCTGATTCATCATCCGCGTCTTCTGCTTGCAGATGAACCGACGGGCAATCTGGATTCCGGATCTGCAGACCAGGTGATGCAGATCATTTCCGCGCTGAACCGGGAAGAACAGGTTACCACGATGGTCGTTACGCATGATGCAAGAACAGCCAGCTTCTGCAGCCGGGTCATTTTCATCAAAGACGGAAAGGTTTATAACGAACTCTACTGTGAGGATCATCAGCTGCACTTTTACGATGAGATCCTGAATGTGCTCAAATTTCTGGGAGGTGCGTGAGATGACCTTCGGACAATTTGTAAAAAACAATGTGCTTCGGGACAGGGAGAATTACGCAGCCTATTGGCTGAGCAGTATTTTTACGGTCGTTATTTTCTTTGTGTTTTCCGTGGACCGGCACCATCCGGAACTTCGGGCCGACCTGTCCGTTAAAAACATGATGAGTTATGCACAGGCCGCCATATTGATTTTCTCCCTGGGTTTCCTGACCCTGTCGATTTATACCTTTATTAAGAAAAAGCGGCGGATCTACGGTACGCTTTTGCTGATGGGGATGAGTCAGAGACAGCTGCGCCGCATGGTCTTTCTGGAGAATCTCCTGATTGGCGCAGGCGCTGTTGCGGCGGGGATCGTGATCGGGCTGGTTTTCGGACATCTGACCGTCATGATGATGGCAAAATTCATACACTTAAGTGAGATTTCCTATGTATTCCCTCTGCAGGCGATTCGGGATACCGTCATCGGGTTTATGGCCGTTTTCGCCGCAGTCAGCCTGTTTCAGGGGAGAAGACTGAGCCGGATCCCGGTCCGGGAGCTGATTTCCAGCCGGGAAAATGAGAGCAGAAACATGCGGTTTCATCCTGTTCTCGCACTCTTCGGAGTATCGCTTCTGGCTTTCGGATATCTGCTCACATCCTTTGACAGGATATCCGGAATCCGGTTTCTGTTCGAACAGAACGAGAGTTTGCTGAGGGGACTGGTCCCGATGATCTTCGCTTCCGTATGCCTGGGGTTGTTTCTGATGTTCCGCGAATTCGTTTTCCTGTTTCTTGATCTGATCCGGCACCGTTCCGGGAGATATCTGCAGGATGGAAATGCGATCTGGGTCTCCGGCCTGCGGGACAAGCTGAAGAGTTCCGCAGTTACCATGTTTATTTCAACTGTTTTGCTGACCCTTGCTTTTTCCTCAATCATTACCTTCCTCTCGATTATGACTTCTGTGCGGGAAGATATTGTGGCGATGAATCCGGCGGCCATTCTCTATATGTCCTTTGACGGCGATGAGGAGGCGGAGGAGAACACGGCGCTGATCGAACAGACACTGCAGGAAAACCATGTGGATTATCAGGCGTACCGTTATGACATACTGGAGTATGGTGAGAATGAGATGCACGCGAATAAGCTGATCCGGGCAGAGGACTACAATCACCAGACGGGCAGCAGGCTTGCACCGGCTGACGGGCAGGCCATCGATATCAGCGGGACGGATCCGGGAGCGGAGGTCACGGTCACGGATACCGATACGCTCGAACTCGCCGGATCGTCAGAACCTCTTCTGGAATTTAACAGGCGCAACCATTCCTATGTGGTGAGTGACGGCACGTATGATGCCTTTCTTTCTTCCGGGAAAATGGACATTGTGACCGCATATGAGTATCAGGCGGATGACGCGGTGCAGGCGGAGGAAATACGGGCTGTCAGCCGGACTTTGTCCGGAGCCTTCGAAAGCGGATACGGGACGCCCCGGATGTATGTGGCGCGGATCGACGATATCGATCTGCAGGAGTATGAGTATGAACTCCTGGGCTATGTGGCGCTGCTGTTCTCTCTGATCTTTATCGTGGCATCCTCCAGTCTGCTCTATTTCCGGCTGGTCAATGATGCCAGAGAAAATCTGCCTGTCTCCAGAAATCTGTACCGGTTCGGGCTGTCGGTCAAGCAGATTCTTAAGATTCAGAAACGACAGATGCGTGTTCTGTTTTTGCTTCCGCTGGCATTTGCCGTTTTGTCGACCTTATTTGCCATGAATTTTCTGGTCAGCATACAGGCGGCTTCCGCGCATATCTTTGTCCGCGCGGTAATGGTCCTGGTGCCTTTGATTCTTGTGGAACTGGGATACTTTTTCCTGCTGAACCACCGCTTTGAGAGCAGGCTGCGTGCCAGTCTTGCGGTGGAATAAAGCAGATGAAATAGAAAAGAGGTAAAATATGAAAATCGGATTAAACAGAGCACAATTAAAAAATATTGCACTGATTTTTATGGTGCTTGACAACGCATGGCTGCGCTTCTCTACAAGCATTCCCAGTGCCGCGCACCTGGTGACGAGATTTGTGGCTCCACTGTTTGCATGGCTCATGGTGGACGGCTTTTTCCACACCAAATCGAGAGGCCGTTACTGCGGAAGATTGTGGATCGCGGCCATCCTCATGCAGCTCGGCAATGTGATCTCTTTTGCGATTTGGGGAGACAGAGGGATCACAGACAACATTTTCCTGACACTGGCGCTCGGGTTTAGCATTATCTGGCTGTTTGAGCGGGGCAAAGGAGCGGAAAAAGGAAAGAAAACCGTATGGTTCCTTGCAGCAATTCTTCTGACGGTTCTGAGCATCCTTCTGAGCGTGGCCCTGTATATCCCGCTCCCGTTCGGCAGCGGCATTATGCTGGAGGGCGGTCTGGAGCTGATTCCCTTTATCCTGTTCGCTTATTTTTTCCATGGAAGCAAATGGAAGCAGGCGGCTGCCGTCCTGATTTACAGTTTTGTCCTGTTCTTCACACTTTATGGCGGCATCGGCGGCTGGCAGGGATTTGACATGTTCTGTATGAATGCAGACTGGATGACCTTCCTCGTCATTCCCTTCATGTTCCTGTATAACGGCAGGGAAGGGAAAAAAAGCGTGTTCGGGAAGTGGTTCTTTTACGCCTTTTATCCCATTCATCTGTGGGCGCTGGCGATCCTGAGCATGGTATTGTAAGGGTTGCTATTACGTGTTAAAGTCTCGCTCTCCTATCTGGTATCTTTACCATATGGTTAATGTACACAGGCGGATTCATTGTTTTATTATGATTACAGGAACAATGGTCAACGAAAAAGGACGAGGAGGTGCACGATGGGAAGCATGAATAAGTTTAGCAAATTGTTTTCGGCAGGAAAAATCGGAACACGTTACACGAAAAACAGAATCGTTATGTCTCCCATGGGGGATAATATGGGAAATCCGGACGGCTCGCTGAGTGAGCAGGCATTTGCCTATTATCTGGAACGCGCAAAAGGGGGAGCCGGAGTGATCATTCCGGGCGTTCTTTCCGTAGATTATCCGACCGGAAAAACAACGGGATGCCAGCACCGGATAGATGATGAAAAGTTTGTTTCCGGGTGGTATCGCCTGGCCAACGCGATTCATCACTATGGAGCGCTGCTGGTTCCGCAGATCCATCATGCAGGGGCGCAGACGAATACCCTGACTACGGAAGGGAGGACCCCGGTCTGCGTCAGTGATACCGATGATGTGGAGCACGCGTTTATCCGGTACTACCGCAGTTTTGGCCCGCAGCGGGAGCTGACGACCAAAGAAATCTATGAGCTGATTCAAAAGTTTATCCATGCGGCCGAATTGTGCCGGAAGGCACAGTGTGACGGGGTTGAACTTCATGCGGCGCACGGGTATCTGATCAGCCAGTTCCTGTCTTCGGATACCAATAAGAGAACGGATGAATTCGGAGGGACGCTGGAAAACAGAATGCGGTTTGCGGTTGAGATTATAAAGGGGATCCGGGAATCCTGCGGACGGGATTTTATCATAGGCGCCCGGATTCCCGGAAAAGAGTGGACCAGGAAAGGGCTGACCGGCGAGGAATGTCAGATGATTGCAAGAACCTTCGAGGAAGCCGGATGTGATTTCCTGGACATCAGCGGCGGGACAACAAACCTGTCATCGACCCTGATGGAAACACAGGGTTATCCGCAGGGGGACCGCGTCGAGCTGGCGGCTGCCATCCGGGAAGTGGTTTCCGTTCCGGTCTTTACCGTCGGGAATCTGCGCGAGCCCGATTTTTGTGATCTGGTTCTGGAAGATGGGAAGGCTGATTATGTCTGTCTGGCGCGCGCGCTGATCTGCGATCCGTTCTGGCCGAAAAAAGCAGAGGAAGGCAGAGAAGATGAAATCAGGAAATGCATCTCCTGCTTCGAGGGCTGTTTTGCCAATATCTGGAACTTCCGTCCCTGCGGCTGCACACTGAATCCAAATGCGGGATTCGAGGCGGATTTCGACGAGAATGAAAAAGCGGAAGTTTCCAGAAAAGTGCTCGTGATCGGCGGAGGACCGGGCGGCATGCAGGCGGCCATCACCGCAAGCCGCAGAGGGCACCGGGTGATCCTTGTGGAGAAGGAAGATGTCCTGGGAGGGCAGCTGAACATTGCCTGTGTTCCGCCGAACAAATATCCGATCCAATATGCAACAGAGTATCTGATCGATGAGTTGAAGCGGCTGAATGTGGATGTGCGGACAGGGGTAACTGCGGATCTGTCTCTGGTCCGGAAACTCAGCCCGGACTGGGTCGTCGCCGCTACCGGTTCCGTTCCCGCAACACCGCCGTTCCCCGGCGTTGAGCACACGATTCAGGCATGGGACATCCTGAACAGCCGTGCTGTGATGCCGGAAAGCCAGACCGTCACCATTATCGGAGGGGGAATCGTCGGGTGCGAAACAGCATTGCTGCTTGCAAGGCAGGGTTACAATGATATCACAATCCTTGAAATGCTTCCTTCCATTGCCAATGATCTGGAAGCAACACACCTGGAAGATCTGATGAAAGACTTCGCGGCATATGGCGTCAAAACAATCACAAACGCAGCGGTAAAGTCGGTCGACAGAGTCAAAATCACTTATGAGAAAAACGGCAGGACAGAGCCGCTGGCCTGTGAGTATCCCGTTCTGGCAATCGGACAGGAAGTATACAACCCGCAATTCATCGAAGAACTGATGCGGGATGGCTGCAGGGTATCGGTGATCGGAGATGCTGTAAGGCCCAGGAAAATCATTGATGCAATCCGGGAAGGAAATTTTGCGGCATATCAGATTCGTTGAAAAAGTTAGAACAGGACTCGCAAACAGCGGGTCCTGATTTTTTGGTTGACAGATGAAAAAGACAGGCGTATATTTAATATAAATCTTGCGCACAAATTACTTGTGCAAAACCAAAAAACAGAGAGTGCAGAAATTTAAAGGAGGATAAGCTTATGGCAGCAGTAAGATATTATTCCAGATCAGGGAATACAAAGATGATAGCGGAAGCGATGGCAAAAGCAGCCGGCGTTGAGGCGGTATCGGTAGATCAGCCGGGAGCGGCAATCACGGAGGAGACAGACGTTTTGTTTATCGGCGGAGCTCTGTATGCGTACGGGCTGGATCAGAATATGAAGGACTATCTTGACAAACTTGACGGAACAAAGATCAAAAAAGCGGCTGTATTTTCTACATCCTGGATCTCCAAACACGCACTTGCCCTTCTGAAAAAAGGACTTCAGGAGAAGGGGGTTGCAGTCGAGGAAGAAACCTTTTATGTGAGAAGCAAACCCAATGCAGACCAGCTTGCACAGGCAGAGGCATTTGCAAAAAAATTTCTTTAAAGAAAAGTGTCCTTACGCGGGAAAACCGGTACGTCTTCGTGAATGAATCACGAAGCGGCCGGTTTTTTTGGGTTCTGAAGGGAAAAAGCAAGTGAAAAGGAGCCAATCCGGCGAGAAGAACTGTTTGTTTCCTGTTACTTGTAAAACGGTATGTTGTTTATATAAATATAAGAAGTTCGGAAAGCAAAGATGCTGTTTACAAACTCAAATATGTGAATGGCAAATTTGCATGGATCTAACAAAGTCATTTTCGTTCGTTAATTGTATCAGTCGTTTCATGATTATTAATTCAACCGTTTTTAATTACGTATCCAAATTGAAACTTTTATTTGTTGTGCAAAAAGGAAGGAGGCCTTTTTATGGAACTCAAAAAAATTGTTTATGAAGTTGAAAGTGGTATTGCTGTGATTACGATGAATTATATGAAAAATCTGAATGCAATTGATGAGCAGATGGCAGATGAGCTTATTCATGTAATTGATCTGGCAGAGGAAGACAAGAATGTGAAAGTTGTCGTGGTTAAAGGCACGAAGAAAGCTTTTTCAGCAGGCG
Organism: uncultured Lachnospiraceae bacterium; assembly: GCA_946546945.1. Classification (GTDB taxonomy): domain Bacteria; phylum Bacillota; class Clostridia; order Lachnospirales; family Lachnospiraceae; genus Eubacterium_I. The sequence goes on along the minus strand of CAMNOU010000024.1, from coordinate 2,525 downwards.
GGGATATCGGATATTTTTATGATCTCATCAAGCAGGGCGGGGAGATCAACATGAAACCGCTGATTGAAAAGGTAGGCATTATTGTGCGTAAAGTCAAAAAGAGCGTAAAAATGTATGTTACATCCGTTTCCGGAGCGGCTGCCGGAGCAGGCATTTCTCTGGCGGTTCTGGGAGACTTTATGATTTGTGCAGATAATGCAAAATTTATTCTGGCTTTTGTCAATCTTGGCCTGGTGCCGGATACCGGTGCGGTCTATTTGCTTTCAAAAGCAATCGGATCAGCGAGAACGATGGAACTTGCTGCTACAGGACGTGTTATGGATGCTGCGGAAGCGAAAGGTCTCGGGCTTGCTTATAAGGTGACGGCAGTGGATGAGCTGGACGAAGTGACCATGAAGTTTGCCGCAAAACTGGCTGCCGGTCCGCTGATTTCCTACAGAAATATTAAAAAACAAATCTTTGATGCGGCGTATTCGGATCTTGAAAAATGGCTTGCGGAGTCGGAAGGACCTACACAGCATGAGTGTTCCAATACAGAAGATTTTAAAGAAGGCGTAAAGGCCTTCATGGAGAAACGCAAAGCACAGTTTGCCGGGAAATAATGAACGCGGATTTTGACAAAGAAAGGTGGGGAATGAATTGAAAAACAAGCTTTTTTCACGTGAAGAAATTCTGGATCAGATTCATGATGGACAGCGGATTATTTACAGCGACGTCCATGGCGGAATGTCCGCAGATGAGATTATCGATGGCATGCTGGAAAGAGGAATCAAAGATCTTACGCTCATCGGTATTACATCCGGCCGGGTTAATATGGGTATGGGAAGATTGATTGCGGAACATAGAGTAAAGAAAATCATCACAACACATATTGGGCTTAATAAGGCGGCGATCGAGCAGATGTTTGCCGGTGAACTGGAGGTTGAGTTTGTACCGCAGGGGACATTCGCGGAGAGAATCCGCTGCGGCGGTTTCGGACTTGGGGGATGCCTTACCAGAACCGGTCTGGGCACACAGGTTCAGGAAGGAAAAGAGATCATCAATGTTGATGGAAAAGATTATCTTCTTGAGCGTCCGATCCGTGCGGATGTCGCGCTCCTTCAGGCAACAAAAGCAGACAGGGCCGGCAATCTGTACTGCAGGGGAACCAGTCATCTCTGTGTGGATTATATTGCAATGGCGGCCGATCTGGTTGTTGCCGAGGTACCGGAATTAGTGGAAATCGGAGAACTGGATCCGGAGAAAGTAATTGTTCAGGCGCCGATTGTTGATATGGTTTATGTGAGACAGGGCGAGAAACGACCTCTGTGGCCGGCATGGGAAGCTCAGATCAATAAGATAAAGGCAAAGGAAGCCGCAAAATAAGGCAGGAACAAATGACGGATTTGTAAGGAGGTAAAATAGAATGGCATATACTGGACGTGAATTAATAGCAGCTCGTTGTGCGAAGTTCTTTAATGACGGTGATTTTGTCAATCTTGGTATCGGGCTTCCCCTGATGTGCGTAAACTACCTTCCGGAAGGAGTCGATCTCTGGCTCGAGGCTGAGACGGGAGTGTGCGGATGCGGCCCGATGCCAAAATATACAGAATGGGATATGGATATGTTTGATGCCGGCGGACAGCCGATCACCCTGATCAAGGGCGGTTCCGTGCTCCCTCATGACAGATCCTTCGGGTTCATACGGGGCGGTCATATTGATGCTACGGTTCTCGGAACACTGCAGGTAGATCAGGAGGGGAATATAGCGAACTGGCTGATTCCCGGAAAGGTTGCTCCGGGAATGGGAGGCGCGATGGATCTCTGCGCCGGGAGCATCCGGACCGTTATTGTCGCGACCGATCACTGTGACAAAAACGGAGGAGCAAAAATCTTAAAAAAATGTACGCTCCCTCTGACCGGCGCGCATTGTGTTACAGATATTGTTACGGAAAGATGCTATTTCCATGTCACTGCAGACGGGCTGGTACTGAAAGAAATTGCGCCGGGATATACAGTTGACGATATCCGGGCCTGCACAGATGCTGATTTTACAGTAGCAGAGGATCTTTGTGAAATGAATCCCTGATTGAGAGCGCATTTTTGCTCAGGCATTTGTTGGTCAGATGTTATTGCCGGACCGCTAGAATAACATTATATTCTTATTAACAATTCTGCATCATGTTTGTTCAGGAAAAGGAGGGGTTAAGATGTCTGAAGCAAAAGTAAAAAATTCAAAAAAATCTGTTGACAAAACGATTTACCTGCAGTTTGCCGGTCAGGAAGTATCCCTTGAAACGGTTGAGGCTGATATCATGAAAGACTATGAGAAAGAAAAAAAGGGAGAAGATCCCGCAGCTGATATTAAAATTTATCTGAAACCCGAAGACCGGAAAGCATACTATGTCATTAACAATGACTATGCAGGCGAAGTGGATTTACTGGCAGAGTCAAAGTGATTTTTCCGCGAATACGAATGCAGCTATGTAAATAGTCATATTCCTCCGAAAGGAAGATCGTCCTTTGCCATGGCGATCTTCTTTTCA